>JAWSUV010000032.1:0-15489 GCA_033549305.1 Bacillota bacterium
GGTTTGTGGGCCTATGGACCCAGGCTTTTGGCTTGGGTTTCCGAGAGGCTACTAATCTAAAGAGTAGGACCGATCCTGTGGATACCAAATTCTCTGTGACCCAGCAGTTCTGCTTTAACTAATTGACCATTGGCTGTATCAAATATTGATTGGTACACCATCTGTCCTGCTTGTTCAATGCTCATTACCCCATCCAGTATTGAAGAGATATCGATATCAATGTTATTACTCATTTTTTCGGCTGTTCCTTTGTTGGCAGTAATTTTGACCACTGGCGCTATGGGGAACCCCATGGGAGTCCCTCTGCCTGTTGTAAACAGAATCAGGTGAGCTCCTCCTGCTACTAATCCGCACGTGCAAATTAGGTCATTTCCTGGGGTGTCCATAAAGGTGAGTCCCGGAACTGTTGGCATGATTCCATAATCTACTGCACCATTAATCATGCTGTTTCCCGTCTTGCAAATAGCGCCAAGTGATTTTTCTTCTATACTGCTTATACCACCATCGATATTTCCTGGAGAAGGCTGAGCTCCCCGTATATCAACTTTCATTTTCATAGCTTCATGCTCAACTAAATTGATTCTATCCAGAATGAATTTCTTCACAGCAGGGTTTGATGACCTTGAAATAAGAATATGCTCTGCACCCAGTAACTCAGTCGTTTCTCCGAATATTACCTTTGCACCGATATTGGTTAACATGTCTGTCGCTACTCCAACAGCTGGATTCGAAGCAATGCCTGAAGTGTAATCTGATCCGCCGCACTCTATCCCAATTACCAGCTCATTTCTATCGGCATGTGTGAGGTGACATTTATTAATTTCGTCCAAAAGTATCCGGCACATTGACACACCTTTTTTAATTGATTGCAATGAGCCCCCCGAATCTTGTATGACAACAGCTTCTATAGGTTTGCCCGATTTCTCAATTTCCATCGCGAGTTCCTGGGCTTTTATTTCTTCGCAACCAAGCCCAACCACGAGAACTGCTCCCACATTAGGGTGTTTCCCAATATTACTGAGTGTGCGAAACGTTAATTGAGCATCTGCCCCCAGTTGGTCACAGCCATATGGATGTGTACAAGCTACAGATTTTTCAACTTCTTGTGAAATTTTCTCTGCGACTACATTTGCACAGGCTACTGTAGATATCACAGCCAGGTGGTTACGAATCCCTATTGATCCATTTGATCGTCGGTATACTTTTACAGGACAATAAATGTCACTCAATTTGGTCCCCCCTGCCTCTCTGGCTTTCCAGATTATTAATATCTACAAGTGCTCCTTTTTGAATTAATCCTTTTGCTATTCCGATTATTTCTCCGTACTTTTTTATCATGTGTCCACTGCGTATCTCTCTGACTGCAATTTTATGTCCTTTTGGAATCCTGTTGATCAACGCTATTGTTTTTTTAAGTTGACCATCTTTTCCTCGAACACAAACGATGTTGCCTGGTTCGGCATCCATTAATAAAGTCGCAACGTCATCGTCACTATGCAGTTGGAGCGCCACTACCTTTTTCATCGCTAACCTTCTCCCAATTAATCGCAATCTTGCCTTCACTATCAAAGATTAAGTCTTCTCCTGCACCCAATATTTCTAAGCAAGGATTAAAATTAACTTCACTTAACAAAGCACTTGATACAATCATATATTCAAGAGAAAGTGTGTCTTTGATGTAAACCATTTTTACTTTCTTAACATCAACAGTTCCAAGTGTAAAAATTGCAGCTTTGATGGCTTCATACTCGTTTCCAAGGATACATGGCAACCGACCCTGCTCAGGAGACATGGAAGAGATACTGTTTATTGCTGTGGTTTTAATGTCAATAGCCTTAAAAACACTCATTGTTGTTATATCAGCTAATCCTATGCCTGTGGCATTTCCATGTGATTCCGGGGTAAGATTCAAGACAACTATCCTTTTAATGACTGGCTCTTCTGGCTCCTTCTGGCCTATTACCATAATTCTTCCAACAACTTTTGTATCCATACCTGTACCAGAGATGTTTTTGCCAATGTTTTCAATGATTAGCACATCAATTTTACTAAATGGTAATTTGATCGAACCAGCTTTCATTTCAGCCAACAATGAATGCTCTGACGATATAATATCTTTCGCTAAAAAAGCCTCGATTTTTGAAGTTTTACCCACCCAGTTTTCAAGGATCCCTACAGCAAATAGGATGGGTATCTTTTCTATCATATAGGTAGCTACTTGTGAAATAACATGTTCATATCCTTTTTCTAATGAGTGTGCGTGAACTGTCATTGCACCATCAGGATTTCCTAAGCCAACTGAAAGCATCTTACATATTCCACTTTCAATCTTTCCCGAAAAGTCAGTGTGTGTTTTGATTCTGTTGACAAGAACTACTTTATCAACTTTAAACACTGCGTTATTGCAATATACGGGAATTCCTTCATCGGTATAACCTAACAGTGTGCTATCTGTACAGCATCTAATAGGTACACCCATTGCTTCTTCCGAAATTCCCAGACTTGCAAGAACTTCATACTGCCCCTGTTCGGTACCTCCTCCATGGCTTCCCATTGCTGAAATTATTGATGGTTCTCCACCCTTCTCGATTATTATTTTTATAACACTTTTCACAATTGTTGTTAGTTTATATATCCCTCTGCTGCCCACCGCAATTCCAATTTTAAACCCTTTTATATCGCAATCCAAAATCGGCAGTCTTTCTACACCTGCTATTACTTCATGGTTTATATCCTCAATCTCATGGGCAGGGATATTCTGTCTGATTCTATACATCCTTGGTAAGCAAGCCATCGGATTCCCTTCTTCCTGCCAATAAATCAAATATATCCAGATTAACAAGGCTCTCAAAAGCCAATTATGCAGTTGATAAATCAAAAATCACCGGCAATATTAATGCTGGTATTTAAAAACTATATAATAAGTTAGGCAGCATTAATGATATAAATGGAACGAAAGCTACTAATAGAATCACAGCGATAGCAATGAGAAAAAATGGCCATATGTTTCCAATTAATTTCTCAAAAGATATTCCTGCAATACTTGCAGCAATATATAGATTTTCCCCTACTGGGGGGGTGCTCATCCCAAGAGAAAGCGTCATAACAACGACTATTCCAAAGTGAATGGGATCAATTCCTAATGATTCTGCAACAGGCAATAGAATTGGAGTTACGATGAGTACACTGGCAACCGTTTCCATAAAACATCCCATGAATAATAGTAGTAGCACAACCAATGTCATGAATATAAAGGGTCCGCCACCAGCAGCAGTTGCAAACCAACTCCCCACTAATGCTGCAACACCTTTAATATTAAGCAACCATGAAAATGCTGCCGCTGCGGAAATAATTAAAAGAACCATGGCTGTATTCGTCGATGCTTTAGCCATAACTTCAATGGTTTTACTGAAATTTAATTCTTTATAAATGAAAATTCCCGCAAATAATCCATAAACAACTGCAACTGCTCCAGCTTCAGTTGGCGTAAACATCCCAGAGTAAATGCCTCCCAGAATAATTACTGGAACTAATAATGCCCAAATGGCTTCCTTAAAGGATAGCCAACATTCCCTTAGAGAAAACTCAGTTGCACTCACATAGTGTTTCTTCTTAGCAACAAAATACACCACTGTCATCAATCCCACACCATATAGTATTCCTGGTACCATACCAGCTGCGAATAACTTTCCGATTGACTGACTTGCAACTACACCATAAACAACCATCGGTATGCTTGGAGGTATAATCGTGCCAACCGTTCCAGCTACAGCTTGCACTGCTGCCGAAAACTCTCTGGGATATCCTCTTCTGCTCATTTCCGGAATCAGAGCTGAGCCTATTGCTGCAGTTGTGGCTGGTGCTGAACCAGATAAGGCACCAAAGAACATCGATGCTAATATCTGAACATGTGCCAAACCCCCTGCAAGCATTCCAATTAATGAATTCGCAAATCGCACCAACCTGCGAGACATGCCTCCAGTTTCCATTAATGCTCCTGCGAGCATAAAAAAAGGAATTGCCATTAATGTAAAACTACTGACGCCTGCATACATTCTCTGGGCCATTGCCGCTAAAGGCATATCAACAAATAGAAAGGATGTGATAACTGATAATCCGATGGCTACCGCAATTGGTACACCGAGTATTAATCCTACTATTAAAGAACCAAATAAAACAGCAGCTACACTCATTTATACTCTGCCCCCAATCCGTGTCGGTTTTTATAATCATGGATGGCTTGGTCAATTAGTCTAATAATAACCAAGAAAGAACCGATGGGAACAGCAGAATATGGGATAGCTACAGGAATCCTAGTGGCTGGAGCTACTTGGCCCATCACATATTGTTGCACTGTGTGATGCCATCCATAATATCCAAGCACAAGGAAGAAAATGATTGTAAGAACACGAGCTAATAATTTTATATATGCACCTATCTTTCTGGGCATTCTTTCAACAATTACTGTGACTCCGATGTGTGCACCCATCCGAAATGCATAAGCTGAACCTGCAAAGGTGATCCACACCATTAAAAAACGAGCTATTTCCTCAGACCAGCTGAAGGAATAATTAAATACATATCTTCCCACTACTTGTGCAAAAACGATCACAACCATCAATGACATAGTAATCATGCAAATACTGACTTCTAAGTGTTCCCACATTAAACGTATTTTACTTTTTGGTTCAACTTCCAGAGCCTGGTGTTCCATAATCAACCCCCTTAAGAATAAAGCTTAAATAATCAATGCATTCTCATTCTTCGACTATAAAGTCAGGGTCATAAGAATGACAGATTTGGCGAAATGACAATCACCAAATCTGTCATATCATGTCATTTATCTATTGAGATGGTCAAAGAAGAATTGCATGTACTCTTCTCCAATTTGGTCTTCAAATTCCTTATATACATCCTTGGTAGCTTCTTGGAACATCCTTACTTCTTCGGGTGTCAATTCAATGATCTCGGTGCCACTCGCTCTAAGTTCCTCAATCAACCCTGCTTCTTGATCAATTCCAACCTGCCTCATATAATCCCTGGCTTCAATTGCTGCTTCTTGGATAATCTGTTTTTGCTCATCATTTAGCTTGTCCCATGTAAGCTGACTTATGAAAAGAGGAGACGGATCATGGAAATGTCTTGATAAAATTACGTATTCTTGAACTTCATTGAATCGCATAGCGTGAATATTCGCCACTGGATTTTCTTGTCCATCTACTACACCTTGTTGGAGTGCACTATATAGTTCTCCAAACGGAATAGGAACAGCATTTCCGCCTAAGGCTCTGATAGAGGCCATATGAACTGGACTGCTCATCGTTCTCATCTTAAGCCCCCGCATGTCAGAGGGTGTGTGAATGGGTGTATTTTTTGTTGTGAAATTTCTAAAACCATTTTCCCACCAGGCTAATCCAACCAATCCGATAGGCTCTGTTAATTCAAATAACTTGTCTCCCACTTCCCCATCATAAAAAGCAAATGCATCCTCAGGGTTTGCAAAGATGAATGGAAGATCGCTTGCCATGTATTCTTTGACAAAACCAGTCATTGGTGCAGCGGACACAGTTGTTATGTCAATAGTACCTATTTGTAAAGCTTCTATAGCTTCCTCTTCTTCGGCAAGACTTGCACTGTGGAATATTTCAATCACGATTTCACCATTTGTTCTTTCTTCAACAATTTCTGCCATCCGTTCAAACCCGGGTTGATATGGATGGGTGGGACCCAAGACATGGCTCGCAACTAGCTTCATCGGTTCCGCACTGCTTACAGGTGTTTCCGTTTCTTGCTCACCAGCTGGTGCTCCCCCGCCACATCCGAACAAATTCAATGCAAAAATCAAAACCACAACAAGTATTGCTGCATTTTTCCAGCTTTTCATCATTTCTTTGCTCCTCCCCTTTATTAATGGTTTTGTTTACTTTCAGATAACGTTTGAATCAGCACCTCCTTTTTGTTTCATATTAACATTGCAATTTGTATGCCAACCTTTTTTCATAATTTTCACTGCAGTTTGAAATTATTCTAATCAAACGATCAGGTATTTCGAGTTCATCGCGAGTGTTTATCAAAATATATTAACTCTTTTCGATCAATAGTATCCATTATCATAATTCCCATTTTATTAATTTATCAATAATGGTATAATAAACTCAATAAGCATTATAAAATAATTATTAGGAGTGCTATCATGTCGAATGATCTTTATAAATCAACTTTACCAGTAGCTTTATACGAGAGATCATTACGCAAATTTGATGGTAATGATTCTTTTAATGTACTGTTCAGAGATTCTAAACACCGCGAAACGATAATAACCTTAATTGATAAAATAAACTCATCGGATCATTCATCAGAATACGAAAGTGATTTATTTGAGATAGAAGGACGGGAATTTGTTGCAATTATTAACTTTCAACCAAGCACTGAATTCGATTTTGTCATTATTTTAGAGACTCACGTACTAACTGGCACTTTCAGCAAAACCAGCCACTACAAAAGATTAGAACAGGATTTTTTTGATATGCTGGAAACGATGCATGATGACTTTGTGATTATTGACAACAAGGGAATTATAACGAAAGTATTACCTAATTTTGAAGAGATTTATGGCCTTTCTGCTGAGGAAGCAGTCGGAAAATCAGTTTATGAAATGGAAGAGAGGAAGGTTTTTAATCCATCCATTGCTATAAGGGTGCTGAAATCATTAAAACGCGAAACCCTACTGCAATTAACTGGAACTGGTAAATATTTAATGTGTACAGCGATACCAGTCATGGACAAAACTGGTGTATTGCAAAAAATTATTAGTTACACTTATGATGTATCAAAATATGAAATAATGAAAGAGGAATATAGAAACTTGCAGGAAACTGTTGAATCGTATAGCGTGCAACTTGAGCAGCTGAAACAGACCTACAAACTGAATTCTAAAATTGTGGGTAATAGTCAATCCACCCAAAACATCATTTCCATGGTAGATCGAATTTCAAAATTTGATGCAAGCGTTTTATTAACCGGAGAATCTGGTGTCGGTAAAACAATGTTTGCACAGGCGATTCATGAAGAAAGTATGCGCAGAAACTATCCATTTATCACAATAAATTGTGGGGCTATACCTGAAAATTTGCTCGAAACCGAGCTTTTTGGCTATGAAAAAGGTGCTTTTACAGGAGCAAGTCATGAAGGAAAAATCGGACTGATTGAGTTGGCACATAAAGGCGTCATATTTTTGGATGAAATAGGCGATTTGCCGCTTCATATGCAGGTAAAATTATTGAAAGTTATTCAAGATAAAAAAGTTTTACGAGTCGGCGGAATTAAAGAAAAATTTGTTGATTTCCGCTTGATTTCAGCTAGCAATCAAGACCTTTCAAAGTTAATTGAGACAGGAAAATTTAGAGATGACCTGTACTATCGAATCAATGTCATATCAATTCAAATTCCGCCACTTAGAGAACGCAAAGAAGATATTTTCTATCTCATTAATAGATTCGTAGAAAAATACAACAGTTTGTATGGTGTTAAAAGAGCATTTTCCAATAAAGCTATCGATCTGCTTGAATCATACTCCTGGCCAGGAAATATAAGGGAATTGGAAAATGTTGTCGAGAGAATGATTATAACCTCTGAAACTTATATCATAACAGAGGATATTCTTCCTGATTATATTGTTAAAAAGGATAACAAAAATATATACAACACAAAAAATAAAAAGCTAAAAGAAATAATGCAGGATGTTGAGAAACAAATTCTGCTTGATAGTTATGAAAAACATCAAACAACCACAAAAGTTGCCGAAGTTTTAGGTATAAGCCAACCTTCAGTATCTCAGAAGCTTAAAAAATATTTAACAAAGGATAGTTTTCAAATACCCACAGAATGATTACTCGCCAGAATTATCATGAGGGCACAGCTAGGCAGAAAATGAGTCGAGTTGACACTCCACTAGTATTGCTCCACCCGAACCATAATTTCGTTACTGCACACCTTGGACAGGGCAAAAGGAGAGTTATAAAGGCCAGCATGGCATTGGATACCCGGCGATCCCCTTTCTGATCAACCCTTTCCGCCAGACGCCCCAGTTCTCCTTCTGCTTCCAGTTGCTTGTCAGACCGGTGTAGAGGATGACTAAAAAATGCTGCTGTAAAGTGTTTTATGTTCAAGGGGCATGGCATCCGGTAGCTTCTTGCCACAGATCTGTTCTTTTTCTATGGCCACATAACTGGCAACAGTTCGATAAGAGAGGGTGAAATCCTCTTTAAATTTCTCTCTCAACCGCTGATAAACTCGTTTGACCGTGAGTCGTTGTTTTCGTTTGGCCCGTTTGTCTTCCTAGAGCCACTCTTGGATGGTGGGTTTAAAGGGTTCAAGGCTGGGGAAAGTTGGCTCGTCGGGTGTCACTTTGGGGATATGCTGGTACCAGTCTTCTTTTTCCAGGTATTTCCGGACGGTTTTCCGGTCGTATCCGGTGGTTTCTTCAATGGCTGAGATGGATTTTCCTTCCTCGTAATACATCTTTCTGACAGGTACTTCTTCACCATTTTTTCCCGTTTGAATGAAGAAATGGCGGGTAATCATATAACTGTACAAAGAAGGTCATCAGCGTATATGATTATGATGGAAAGGAAAATGATGATGAGTGTAAAAGTCAAACTGTTTTCAAGCCTTCGGGAACATCGCGAAGATAAAGAATGCATCAAAGAGTGCTCATTTGACCTCAACGATGGCACTACTGTAGCAGATGCTGCCGACAAACTGCAGGTAAAGAAAGAAGACATAAAGATTGTGCTGATCAATGGTAGGGATGCAGAGCTAACCAGCGAGATCAAAGAAGGAGATGTCGTTGCGTTATTCCCGCCAACAGGCGGCATGTAGCCGAATCTCCGATTAGGTTAAGCTTATGTTGTGAATTGAAGCGATACATAAATAAGATGTGTCGCTTTTTCTATGAGACCAGTGCCACAATTCCATGATATCCCCATTATTCGGTTGAACCTCCAAACCTAAACTAACACTCCTATTTCGCAATCCCTGTTGAATACATCAATATGCATCTTATAGATCAACACCTTTTTCGTTGACAGCTTTCTTTTCTATTGCAAATCCCGATAATACTGGGGAAATGTTTCTGAACGGTTTTTGAGGCAGATCGCAATTGACTCACTTTTGGCCAGGGGAAGATTGCCCTGTGCCTGACGGCAGACTTCCCTGTTGATTTTTTGGGCAAAGCAGCCGGTTTTAGGGATTCCCATCACTACATTCATTTCCCGCCATAACGTCTTTACACTGTTCTCCGTGACATTCCCAAAACGCATAGGAACAAAATCGCAGGGATATAAATCGCCATTGGCGCTGATGTAGGCGTGCTGGGTTCCCGCACCACACCCAAACTTCTCTTCACTTTCAGTATAGGCAAAGGTACTGATTTTAGGGAACACTCTCCGTTTATTCGCTTGATGCTGGATGTCAATGAGCTTCTTTCTTGCAGCGACATCGAAAAGGACTTCGTCCAGATTAGCTTCATTCAACAGTTTTCCGCTGAGAATGGGCTCCAGCAACTTGACTTCATGAGCCCCATGATCCTTTGCCAGTTTAAAAAGCTTACACAATGGGTCTTCTCCCAGGTTTTCCTTCAAAACAACCGTCTGTACCATGACATAGAGCCCTGCTTCCCGTGCATTTTGAAGGGCTTGCAGTGCCATGTCAAAGGCATGTTGATCGCTTCGGTTGCGATTATGCACCTTCCTGTCATGCGAGTCCAGGCTGATGCCGATGCTGAACAGCCCGTTCCTTTTCAATTCCCTGGCCCTTTCCTTTGTCAGACGATACCCGCTGGTAAACAGCATCGCCGTACTTCTCTGGTCAATGGCTTTGACAAGGTCAAAAATATCTTCCCTGACCATGGGTTCTCCGCCGGTTAGTCCGATGATGCTTGTTTTCAGATCCTGCAGGTCATTGATCACCCGAATCCACTGTTCTGTCGTCAGTTCCTTCTCTTCTTTTCCCGTTTTCGCACTGCAGTAGACGCAGTTGTTGGGGCACTTGTGGGTTACACTTAAATAGCTGGAGATGGGAGCCGATCTTTTGGCATGGATCTGCTGCGTAAACAGACTGTTGGGTTCTTCAACGGCTTTCATATTGGTGTAGAATGACTCCGAGGGAAAGGGGGGCATGAAGGTACTGATGATGTACCTGCCCTCATGCTTCACAATTTTTTCGCCCTTTTGCATGCTTGAAAACATCTTGACATACTTCTTAAGGGTAAAGGCTTTGTCTTCCCTGAGAATCCCATAGGTTTTGAATGTCCCCTTGATGACTTCCCAATCCACCGCCATTCTCAACAGCATGGCTGCATTATGTGTGTGCATTTTTTTCACCGCCATTTCGAAAGATGCCATAAACAAATCGATGATTAATCACATACTGATGATCGATGCATTTTTCCTTTCGGATTTCCCGAAGAATGTCACCCTTCACTTTTTCATACTGATTGAAGATGTGCATGGTTCCTGCCAGGGCACCCGTTTGATTGAGCCACTCCAGCAATGCTTCAGGCGTATCAAATGAAAAGGAAACCTCCCCCTCATCGATTTCCAGGGCCACAAACCCATGCCGCCGAAACCACTTCCCCAGCCCTACTTTTCCCTTTGGCAATTGAAGGGAGATATTCATGGGTTTCCTCACATGATCCGAATTTTCCGCCATCACCCGGATGAAGATTTCCTCCATTTTATGAAGTGTCCCCTTGCTGTTGGCAATGACCCCCACAATCCCGCCTTCTGTCAGCTTATCCTTAAAAAGCCTTAACAGCACTTTGTGTCTAAAATAGGGCAGGGCCCATCCGCACAGGATGACATCGAATGTCTCCTCCGTACGGTTGAGAAAATCAAGGCCATCCATGCGAACCAGCTTGACCCCCTGGTCTCTTAGGTCAGCGCAGCTTTCCAGCATTTTTTCCGAAATGTCCACCGCTGTCACTTCACAGGGCACGCCCATCCCGACGATTTTCCTGCTGATATAGCCCGTCCCGCAGGCAAAGTCCAACACCTTGATGGTTTTATGACCGAATGCTTCACTGTGCAGCATTGCAGGCGCGATGATCTTGTCTGTGAATTTTCCCATTTGATTGGTCCAGGATGGGTATGTATGGGCAATGTCATCATAGGACACTTGATAGTCTTCCCGGTTAACCACCTCTTGTTGCAACATTTTGAAGATCATTCTGGTGTAAAACCCGAATTTACGAAACATCTCTTTTCCTCCAAGTGGTCTTCCCCATCGAATTTAATGCCACAACGTCATAAAGGGCAAGTAATGGGTACCCACAATCATCATGTTCGCAGGATCTCACCACCACTTCACTTTGTTAGACGTTTGTTTCAGTGAAATGTCTGAGGGCCTGTCAACTTAAACCAGCTTCTTCACCATCACATAGTCTTCGCGATTCTCTGCCACAGTGGCAAATGCCATGGAGCGGTAGAGCCCAACAGCCCTTTCATTGGCTTTGGACACACTTAAGGATACCCTGGAATACCCCTGATCCCGAAGCACCTTCAGCGCTTGAATCATAAGGGCTTTGCCAATTCCCTGACCCCGCCGCTCCGGCCTGACTGCCATGCTGATTTCCGGCGTGTGTTCATCCACAAAGCCATAGCCCCGTTCCCTGGCAGAAAAAAGCCTGGCCCAAAACATACCCGCCGGCTCACCATCAATCTCAGCAATCAGGCCCATGTCTGTGGGAAGCATCCAGTTATAAGTGTATTTTTGAAGCACCGGATCATCAATAATAGAATAAAGCGGTTTTTCCGCTCCTTCCGGCACAAAAACCGCTTCATAAAACATGTCTCTGAGAAAATCCCGGTCTTCTGCCGTCGCTTCACGTATGATTACCTTTGCCGGCACTGTTCCTTCACTCCATTCAGCGTCTGTTGAGCACCCAAAGTCATTATATCACAGGATTGGAAGCATCAAGAGCCCGGTATTCATCCGCCAGCATCGAATAGACGTGCTGCGAGAGATATCCCCGATGGTCCTTATACGCATCCCGCAGGGTGCCTTCCCTTTTGAACTGGAGTTTTTCATAAAGATAAATGGCTTTGTGATTAAAGGTATACACTTCCAGCCATAGACGATGCACCTTCAGCTTTGTAAACGCAAAGGCTTGAATGCCCCTGACAATTTCCTGCCCATACCCGTGGGATTTATCCATCACCGCCAACCGCCTGAATTCCATGGAATCAATCTTCGCATTATGAACGAGATAAGCGTATCCCATTATTTCGTCTTCCCCTTTTTTGCGAAAGGCAAGTATGTAGACACCCTCCTCTTTGATAATGTCCAGGTATTCTTCTTTATTATTGAGCCAGGTATAATCCCTGTTCTCCGGGTGCGACTGAATGTGAACAATCCGGTCAAGATCAGCTTCTTCTGCCACAGACGCATTGATTCGTTCAGTTGAAAATAAATGATTCATGATGGATCCCTTCTTTCACGGAGGAATGGGGTTGCCACAATGTCATTGGCTGAGTCATATCTCTCCAATTTTTCATTTAGATATCATCTTGCTATTGCAACCACTCTTTTTCTCAATCCCTAACGGTACCGCTCAATGGTATCCGGCAGCATGGAGTAGTTGAACCGGGGCAAATCGTCCAGCTCATCCATCTCCTGCCATGAGTTCCGCGATGCCAATCTGTTCGTCCGCATTCTCAACCTTTTCATACAGGTATTTGATGTAATTCAGCACAGTGCCCCGATGGTTCCAGCTGGATCAGTTTCTTCTGCTCCAGATTTAGCTGCATGATGGTCACCTCCGCTAAGAATTGTTGTTGATCACAAAAAATGAGCCTGTTTTGTCGCCAAAAACAGGTTATCCCAAAATCGCGGTAACCGGCTGCCATAGCAGTCTGCTTTAGGCCCTTGGCTTTGCGTCTTCATCTTTCAATGAATTTGCTTTTCACACAGGTTATATTGGTATCATTGTACACCATTTTAACTGAATATTGAAGTATCTTTGTTTTGAGTCGTTTTAACCGCTCGGCGGAATATACCTCCTCTTTTACTATGTGCTTTAACGTTGTTTAAAAACTTCTCCATGACGCCAAGCAAACAAGAAATGCTCCGCTCATCCGTTTCGAGATGAAAACATGGCGCGTATCACCATATACAAAGAGAAACAGGGACGAGAAAAACATCCCGCTGTCCTAATGTCAGTATTTCGTTCGCAAATATGTATTATATTAGCATTTTTTCGTTGTTATTTTTGTGTTTGTGCTCTATAATGAAACTGGAGGTGATGAGATGTACCGTCACGCGATGATTGATTTGGTTAAGTGGAAGACAAAAAAGAACAAGAAACCTTTAGTGATCCGGGGCGCACGTCAGGTTGGCAAAACATGGCTGATGAAAAAATTTGGCGAGACAGAATATCAAAACACAGTGTACCTGAGTTTTGACAACAACCAGCAGATGAAAGAACTGTTTGACAAGGATCTGAGAACAGACCGGATCATCACGGGTATTGAACTGTATGCGGGCCATAAAATAAACCCCGAAAACACGCTGCTCATTTTTGATGAGATTCAGGAAGTGCCAAAAGCACTGACGGCATTAAAATACTTTAATGAGAATGCTCCTGAGTTCCAGATTGTATGCGCCGGTTCGTTGCTTGGTGTGGCGTTGCATCAAGGCACATCCTTTCCTGTGGGAAAAGTTGAATTCATGGATCTATATCCCTTATCCTTTACAGAATTTATGCGCGCTATGGGAAAGGAGCAATTCGTCGAACTGCTTGATCAAAGCAATTTTGACATGGCAACCACCTTCAGGCAAGACTATATAGATCTCCTGAAATACTACTATTATGTTGGCGGCATGCCTGAGGCGGTGTCAGCTTTTTCAGAGAAGATGGATTTTAACGAAGCAAGAGAAATTCAGGAACGGATTCTTATGGCCTATGAACAGGATTTTTCAAAGCACGCACCCAACGAATCGATCCCGAGAATAAGAATGCTTTGGAACAGCATTCCATCGCAATTAACAAAGGAAAACAAGAAATTCATCTACGGGCTCATCAAAGAAGGTGCCCGGGCCAAAGAATACGAAATAGCCATGTTGTGGTTGACTGACTGTGGTCTTGTGCATAAAGTGCAGCGTGTGACATCGCCCAACCTGCCCCTTAAAGCCTATGAAGACTTGAAATCCTTTAAATTATTCATGCTGGACGTGGGTTTGCTGTCGTGTATGGCGAGGTTGAATCAATCAGTATTGTTAAATGGAAATGGGTTGTTTAAAGAGTTTAAGGGAGCTATAACCGAGCAGTATGTGTTACAGCAACTCATCACACGCAAACGCCTGCACACATATTATTGGACAAATGCCCGCGGCAGTGCAGAAATTGATTTTCTGGTTGATACCGGCGAAAAAGTAGTGCCGATTGAGGTAAAAGCCGAAAAAAACCTGAAAGCAAAAAGCCTTAAAAGCTATAAGGATCAGTTTAATCCACCCATTTCAGTGAGAACGGCAATGCTTGATTACAAAAGGGAAGACTGGCTTATCAATATTCCATTGTGGGCAATCGAAACATTGGAATACTTGGTTTGATTTTGAAGATTGCTATCCAACCCTTTTGACCGGCTGATATTTCATCAGAAAATACAGGCCCGCACCACCCATTAAAAGAAACATCATGCCCAGCCCCCCGAATTTAACCGATGCATGGAACAGGTCCAAGGCACCCAGGATGGGAGGGATTAACGCCATGGCAAGGGACCAGAACAAACCAATAAAAGCCATGGCGGTTCCCATCTGGCTTTTGGGGGTTACCTCCCCCACAAAAACGAGAGCAACGGTCTGCAGCGCACCGCTGGAAAAACCGATGAGGGAAATAAAGAGGAGCTGCAACCCATAATGGTTTGTCAGGGGGATGAGAAAAAACCCTGCGGCGCCCATGAAAATGTTCCCCAGGAACATCCATTTAAACTTGATTTTTTCCAGGTACAGTCCGCCCAGAAACCCGCCGGGGGCCGAGGAAAGGGCCCGGAAGCCTACCAGCAGCCCCACCAAAGTGGAGGAAAAGCCCAATTGGTTCTGCATGTAAATGGGGTAAAAGGAACCGACCAACGCCCAGGAGGCGGCCCCGCAGAAGGTGGCAATGCCGGCAAAATAAAGTGATTTTTCCTTTATCACCACCAGCATGGTTTCCAGAAACCCCAGTGACTGTTCAGTGGTCTCTCCCTTGTCCAGCTTCGGTAAAAAAAGCGTAAAAAGCGTCAGCACCACTGCCGCAGCCAACAGCACGTAAAAAGACCGTTGCGGGCCTACCAGGTCTTTACTGAATCCCCCAGCCAGGGGCCCCACAATACCGGCGAAACCTGTCAGTAAATTAAACATTCCCATGCGGTAACCCAGGGTGCGGTAATGCATCGATGCCACGTACGCTTGCACGGATGGCCAGAACAAGGTGGTGGAAATGCCTAAAAACAG
>JAWSUV010000032.1:15499-24949 GCA_033549305.1 Bacillota bacterium
AAAAACGGGAGGAGGGGTCTGGCAAAAAAGAAAGCAATGGCAATCAAAAACGTGCCGCTGCTGATCTTTGCGGCGTTATGCTCGCCGATCCGATCAATGGAGGCCCCCATGGGTAAATTAAGCAGTAACTGGAATACCGAGGGAACCGATACCAGCGCGCCAATGAGCATGGGGCTGAACACCAGGTGATCCAGGTAGAGGGGAAACAGAAGCAAGTACATGGACAAAACCATATTATAAAGCACCACCACGCCGTAGATGGTGTTCACACCCATTTTCACCACTCCTCCATGAAGTCATCCCTCAAAAAACAAACCTGTTTCGACATCAAACAGGTTATCACACAATATAAACATCATTCTACACTACTGTAACAGAATAGTGAAGCGTCTTTTTCCCTCCCGCGCCCTTGCTTCCCCATTTACTCCAGAAGAAACTGCACCACGTCATACTCCCCTTCAGCGGCATCATAATCAATGTGAACGCCCCTGGCAAATTCATCCAACTGGGTTGGCACCATCATGGGGTAGCCAGCCACTTCAAACAAACGACTGCCTTCCAAATACCGTCCCATCGCAAGGATGGGTTGTGTCTCACCTCATGAAGAGCCTGCGACCAGGGAAAATACGATTTCACGGTTGCTGCGCACCTCCCATTCCACGTCCATCCGGGCTTTGGCTTCGTCCGTAAAGGTGATCTCCAGGCTTTGTTCCGCCGCCGGAATCATGTCCCAGGCAATTTCCTCTCCCTCAATCCCTTCCACCGGCTGCTCCGGTTCCGCTGCCTCCCGGGCAGGGCTTCCGCAGCCTGAAAGCATCAGCAGTGTCACCACGATCAACAACACAAATCCCTTTTTCATCATGCCACCTCCGTCATTCTCCTGTTTCTGCCTACATACCCCATTCCAGGGTTTATCATCAGTTTTCCAAAGACCATGGTCGTCTCCCTTTGTCGCCGGGCTTCCAGACTCTTCCGCAGCAGCCGGTCAAAGGCCTGCCCCGTAGATCATCAGCAACGGTATGAAAAGATGTCGTGCTCCATCCAAAGGAAAAGACCGTGGACCAATGTGATCATTGGCAAAGAGGATACGCGGCGAAGGTCCAATTGCACCGGGATCACAGGAAAACAGAAAGCTGTCTGCCGGAATAAAACCGACAAATGCAGGACAAAAAAAACGTCCCCTTGTCATATGATCGCTGCTGTTTATGTTGTCATCAGAAACATCATGGTGGGCAACGGTCTCTTTGGCACCCGTTTCAGTGGACAAAAAATGGTGATCATCAACAGCCTGGTTTGCGGCATTACCATTACCACCATCACAACCACCCTCAATGCCGCCAATGATGGCCTAAAACAAATGGGCGCCGCCGCCGGCATTGCCCTCACCGCCCTGATCACCTTTGCTTCCGGTGCACTGTTGGCCTTCATCTAATTTCAGTTTCTGTACACCCTCAATGAAAAAGGCAACAAAAACTGGACGCTTTGATTCACCATTATTTAAAATGTGGCAAAACCTTTAATGTCTTCTTTCACTTGCAAATTTATTGCATTCCGATGAAAATGCAGCTCTGGCAGCACAATTTTGATCTCTTGTATCACTTTCTCATCATTCTCTTGTTCCTTCTGCCAATAGACGATAAAGTTTACTTTGGCATGGCTGGGTTTATACCCCTTTTCCTGCAGTTTGTCGAGTTGCTCCTGGCACTTCTTCGCCAGCCTGAACACCGCACTGCCTTCCTCATTAACCCACTCTCCCTTGTGATAATTCAATACGTCACCACTTTGGAGGGATTCTATTACTTCTTGCCTTCCACTAAAAAAGTCTAACCAAACATCTCGATGACTAAGCTGGAGAGCCATTTTCTCCGGTGGTTCATGTTTGTGCCAGTCCTCCAAACGCTCCATGTTCTCCACTTGGATCTGGTTAAAGAACGGCCTGTTGGTGTGAATGGTCAGGTGAGTCTTCGCTCGGGTCATGGCCACGTACAGCTGGCGCTTCTTTTCTTCTGTCTCAATTCCCACATTCTCCAGCAACAAAAATACATTGTCAAATTCCTTGCCTTTGGCTTTGTGAATCGTCGAGACAAAAATAGTTTCCCTGGGAGCTGAGTAAAAATCTTCCAGTCGCGATTCCTTCATAAACACTTCGAAGTCAGAGATATACTTTCTTTTAGGATGAAGCGCTTCAAAATCGCGAAAAAGATTTCTGCAAATTCCTCTCACTTCACTTCGATCAAACTTTTGCGCCAGCGTCCTTTTTGCCATTTCCCATTCTTCCTCATCAATCAGTGATGTGGCGGAATCAATTGACAGCGTGTCCCGAAAACAGCGCAATTCTGCCAGCTCATCCAGACGGAAACCCTCATTGGTTTGTATCAACTTTGCCGGAATACCTTTCTGCAGCAGCAACCCTGTCACCTGAAGGGCTTCATCATTGGTTTGTGTCAAAACGCAGGTGCTTCCCGTCAGTTCTGCGGCTGAAAGATCTTCCACAAATGGTGCCAACAAATTTCCATACCGGTAACGAACCAGTCGAATGAATCCGTCATCCTGCTGATAGGCTGCAATCTCATGCTGCTTTAACCGGTTCTGAACCAGGGGAACGAACTGGTTAGAAAAATTCACCAGGTTTCGTTTGCTGCGATAGTTTTCCAAAAGCTCGTAGGAGATCCCCTCATGTTCCACCATTAATGTTTTAAGGTACTGGGAACTTGAACCCCTAAATTCAAAAATGTTTTGGTCATCATCCCCAACGGCAATGACCCTCATTTCCTCATTGTGTTTAATTAAAGCCTTCACCAGGGCATACACATCCTGATCCATGTCCTGGGCTTCGTCAATCACCAGCACCGTTTTGGTAATGCGGCTGGGTTCAACCTCTCCCCTCTCGATGCTTTCCAGGGTATTTTTCATTACCTGGTTAAACTTCTCGGCATGTCCCATCTTGCCCAGCAAATCGAAACAATAGGCGTGGAAGGTCTTGATCTCAATAAAACATGCTGTGTTGCCTACCAGCTCGTGGAGGCGTTTCTGAAACTCCGTTGCCGCTGCCCGGGAGAAAGTGAGCATCAAAAGCTGCTCATGCTTCACATCCTCCATGAGGATCAGTGAAGCCAGTTTATGCACCAGTACACGGGTTTTGCCACTGCCCGGACCCGCCAACACAGTAATGTATTTGTTCTCGTTGTCTTTGATAATCTTTAACTGTGACGGAGACAGGGTTCCAAATAGCTGCCTGAATTTACCAGGGCTTATGTTCTGCCCAATCTCCTGTCCCCGCTCGGCTTTGAAATATTTTCGAAGGAATGAGTCGTAATTCAGCCGAAAATAGTCTTCCACAAACTGCAAGGCTTCTTTGTATTCCCCAAGCATTTTTCTGGCGTATTCCCCCACTATATGAATCTGCTGCACCTTGCTGCGATAGAACTGGTCCAGCTTGGAATAATCTTCTGCTTTATACCTTCGCCGGTTATCCTCCTCCAGGCGTTCGATGGTCATAGGATTGTAAATCACCAAGAAACCACCTTCCACTTTTAAGGCCTCGATTTTCGTCAGATAAAGCAGAGACTCTTCCAAATCATCACTGCATGGGTCCTTCAGCTTTCCAATCCGGTTCTCATCTACATAATCCTTCATCAGTTCCTTTTGGGAAAATCCCACCATTACTTCCTCTCGCCCAGTAGTATCCTTTACCCTAACCGCCAGATTGTACAGGTTCTCGATTATAAACCCCGCAACCTCATGTCGCCGCTCTAAGCGTCGGCGAATTATGTCCCTGGGTTCCAGCAACACCAGGCGCACATGATTTTTTGAATTGCTCATATTCTTGTACTTCAGCATCTTCTTGATGGTCCAGAAATTGAAGATGGTTCTAATGGTATTAAGAGTGACTTTTTCACAACCAGCCTTCTCTGCTGCTTCATTCAGTTCCTTTAGATTAACGGTATATTCCCGGTCTTCCAGGTATTCCACCAGAAACCGTTCCAGGCTGCTACAGGTTTGAAAAGCCTGGCGTGACTTCTCAATCTTATCGCTTTTACCCATATAGGCGGAAAGATCCTTTGCATCCGCCAGAATGCCTATTTCCCTCATCAGGTTTACCGCCCGAATCACCCGATCCCGTTCCATCCCCAGTTGGTCTGCAATATAGTCCACCCTAGACTCAGCCTCTCCGTCCGGGTCCAGGCTGTGGCTTCTGCTGGAAATCAGTTTTTTGATGATCCGCACGGCATCCTCCTCTTCCCGTTCATTGAAATAGGAGGAAGACCCAATCCACTCAATGGCTTCCTGTGCATTTCGGCATTGAATGCTGTCAGCAAATACCCGGGGCATATTCTGGCCACGTCGGATATAACCCGACTCTTCCAAAGCCGCAACAGCTGTTCTCACACGGGTTTCAATTTCGGCCACGCTCTCATCCCACCCGGCTTTTCTGGCAATTTCAAGCGCCGACTGAGAAACCGTCTTGCGGAAACGGGTGATATCTTTGATGGCTTTCCAGATCTGCTGAATTTCCTTTTGATTGATCTTCGTCTGATTTAGCAAGGTAAAGTGGTTGTCCAGGTCCTGTTCGCTGTAGAGAATATAACAATCAGCAGTAATGTTCTCATCCCGTCCGGCACGACCCGCCTCCTGGATGTAGTTTTCCAAAGAATCAGATATTTCATAGTGAATCACCCTACCAACGTCTTTTTTATCCACCCCCATGCCAAAGGCGGAGGTAGCCACCATAATACCTACTTCCCCGGCAATAAAGGCATCCTGGTTTTCCGATTTTACTTTTTTGTCCATTTTCCCGTGGTAGGGCTTGGCTGCATAACCGTCCTGAGTCAGTCGTTCTGCCAGCTTGTATGCCCTGTGGGTTCTGGAAACATACACGATGGTAGGACAATGCTTTTCCTCCAGCAGATGCCGCAGTGTCGTGTATTTTTCTTCCGGACTGGTTTTCTCAATCACACTAAAATGTAGATTTTTTCGAGCTGTACTGGAACTGAAAAGTTCCAGGTTTAGGGATAATTTATCGTTGAAATACTGCTGAATGTCCTCGATGACCTTCTGCTTGGCCGTCGCTGTAAAACAGGACACCGGAATGCTCTCTGTCAGGTTCTTGGTTTCCTGGATCTTCTTGATAAAATCCCCTATGTACAGGTAATCCACCCTAAAATCCTGGCCCCAGGCTGAAAAACAGTGGGCTTCATCAATGACAAAGCGTACAATTTTACGACCCAGCAATATTTTTTCAATGGTTCTGGACCGCAACAATTCCGGTGAAATGTACAAAAGAGACGCAGAACCATCCGTCACTCTTTCTATGGCATTGGCACGTTCAATGGGGTCCAGCAGCCCGTTGATGGTTACCGCCTCCATGATCCCCACTTTTTCCAGGTTGTCCACCTGGTCTTTCATGAGGGATTGCAGGGGAGAGATGATCACCGTCAGCCCTTTCACATTTTCTCCGCTCATCAGTGCCGGCACCTGGAAGGTGATTGATTTTCCACCCCCTGTGGGGAAGATGGCCAAAATCGATTTCTGGTCAATGGCTGCCTGAACTGCCTTTTCCTGCAAAGGTTCTCCGTCAAAGGTACGGTAGGCATCAAAACCAAAAAACCACTGCAGCCCTTTGGTTGCGTCCAGGGCCTGCCGGCAATAGTCACACCCGGTGATGCAGGGTCGGTTCCGCAGTAAATCCATCATGTGATCCATTTGAGGATAGGTTTTCAGAATCCAGGGAGGTGTGATGGAGAACTTATCATTGACATGAATCATGGCCAGGGCATAGGCCAGGGATGCCGGATCATGCAGCACCAGTCTGCCCATGTCCACATTTTCACAGATTTTAGACCTAAAAAATGACTTGATCAATTGAACAGGATCTTCTATCTCCGCCTCATAATCCAGGTATTTGAAAAAAGAAGCAAACTCCGTTTGATCATGCAACAGCAGATAATAAATTCGCCGCAATCCATCTTCCAGCTTTCGAAAAGCAATGACTTCATCTTCAAAAAGGTCTTTCGCCTTCTTCGCATCACTTAATGGATTGTTGAGCTCCTCAGACTGAAGCTTCTCGTCCTTCAGCAAAGCATGGTAAGGCTTCTTGGGAAACAGCAGTGCCGACCAGTAGAGAGTGTCAATGACCTTCTCACACCTGACCCCTGCATGATCCAGTTTCGGCTGCAGGTACTTCATGTCGTGCTTAATAATGTTGTGCCCGCACAAAAATTCGGCCTCTTTGACAAAGCCGACAATGTCAGTCACTCGCTTGGAATGAAAAAAATTGCCAGATTCATTGATGCCGCCCAGATCCATAATTGCCCCATTATTGGGTTGAACCTCCAAATCAATAAAAGCAATGGATTTCATGGGATGATGCTCCTTTACAAAGACATTCCTTCAGACAAAAAATGAGCCTGTTTTGTCGCCAAAAACAGGTTGTCCCAGAATCGCGGCAACCGGCTGCCATAGCATTCCGCTTTAGGCCCTTGGCTTTGCGTCTTCATCTTTCAATGAATTTGCTTTTCACACATGTTATATTGCTATCATTGTACACTATTTTAACAGAATATTGAACTATCATTTTATTTCGACAGTTTTTTCAGCGCCTTGAACGCTCAAAGATGATTTGTTACTCTTGATTCATCAGCTCTTCCAATTATTCCACTTCTTTTTCAAATGACCAAAAATCTTCATTTGGTTGACTTTGGTAGTCAAAGTAAGATACCCTAATACGTGATTGCCCAACTGGGTTGATAATACACAATTCACTAACCGGGAGCTGATAGAATGGCACTGATAAAAATTGAATTTAAACCATTGGGAAACTTTTTGAAACAAAACCAGCGGTGGATTGTCTTCCTCCTGTTGATCCTTCTCATGGTGCTGCATGTCCGGGACATTTACCTGGTTCCCCCTGAGAGCGCCGTGCCGTGGACCTGGCTCGGTTATGGGCTGGGCGGTCTCATCGGCTTGGTGGTAAACCGTCACAAGAAAGAGCCTCTTTCCCGGTTCCTCCTTTATTCCACCATTGTGGGCATGACCATGTCCGCCAATTATTTGCTGTATCAGACAGGTGTTTTGGCCCCCAGCTACGTGATCTTCATCGCAGTTGTCGGCGTGCTTCTTATCGTTGACATCCTTCAAACCGATCATTCTCATTTGTTATTGAAAACCGGCATTGTGCTGCTGGCCGTCGCCCTTTTCTTCGCCTCGGATTATGACCAGTACCAGGACCGGCTGCTGAAGGACCATCGCTTTGATCACTATATCCGCCGCACCTTCGATCTTCAGGCTCCATTGTCTGCCGAAGACCTTGAGCACATTGAAGGCTTTTATCTTTCCCGCTACACTCACGTCAGCCGGTTGGACGGCATTGAACACTTTACCAATCTCAACCGGCTTACCATCTGGGAGGCCAGCTTGATCCAGGACCTGACACTGGTGGCGGATCTGCCACTGTTGGAAACCCTGATGCTGGGCGGTGCCCATCTGGACGCTGTCAATCGCATCCCGCCGATTCCAACCCTTAAAACCCTGGAGCTGGTCTATCCTGACAAAGGCCGCCTGGAAACACTTGCCCAGTTTCCCAAGCTGGAGGAACTGGACCTGCAGGGAGTCCATGCTCCCCTTCATTACGAGAGCCTCCGCCATCTGGATTTACCCGATTCCATCCAGGTGCTGGGCATTGCCGACACCCTAACTTTCAGCCTGGATGAAGCCGCTGATCTGCCCCGGCTCCATCATCTCCGATTCTATCAAGTGCTGCTGAAAGATGTGGAACAGCTGGAATCCATGGATGAACTGGCCACCATCCGCCTCCAGCGAACACAGTTTGAAAATGAAGCGCTGTTTCACCAACTGGTACAACAACAGGAAATTCAGCTGGAGAATCTGGACTTGCACGAGGAAAGAATCATAGAGATCCCCTGAATCATTTCTCATCGGCCAGAAACCGGTGGCCTTTTTTTTCATAAATTAACCCCGTCCGCATCTGCTTCCCGGTGCGCTTCTTTCAGGAAAAAACTGGCCGTAAAAGCAATGAGGCAAACGATCAGGTAAACACGAACGCCCTTTTGATAGTTGCTGGCCGTTGCAGAAGACTGAAGAAACCAGGCCACGATGCTGTTTAGGATGGCGGTTCCAAAGAAGGGTGATATGTTGACAAATCCGGTGGCAATGCCCACATACTTCTTTTGGTTCAGTTCCTTGATATTCGTGAAACACAACATGGGCGAGATGGATGAGAACCCCAGCAGAAAATGTAAAAGTGTCATGAATGTCCGGGTGTAGAAATGGGGAGCGATAAAAAGATAGACAAACCACATGGAGGATAAAAAGAACAACCCCATTTGTAAAATCAGTTTCCGTTTGCCCACACGGTCCGAGATCCAGCCAATGAAAGGCGCTCCCACAATGGTGCCGCTTAAAAAGACCATTATATACGCGGAAGCCGCTTCAATGGACATGCCATAGGTGTTGGTCAGGTAAGAGGGGCCCCATAATCCGGTAAAACTCATGTACGAACCAAAAACCGAAAACAGAATGATCATGTTCAGCCAGGTATATTTGTTGGTTGCAATTTCTTTGAACCCTGCCATCACGCTGCCCTTGGATGATTCACACTCCTGTTCTGCCTGTGCCATCCGTTTATCCATATCAGCGTAAACGGGCCGGTCCTGGATGAACAATATGAGAACCACGAGGAGAATAAAGGTCAAAAATGCCACCACCACATACGACGCACGCCAACCGATCAGCGAAATGGCAAAAACAAAGGGTGAAGTGGCAAGGATGGCCCCCGTATTGCCCAGCACCGACGTCATGCCGGACAGTGTGGCAAACTCATTGGGTTTAAACCACAGCGCCTGTATTTTTAACAAGGAAGTAAACGTGGTGGCAGCCCCAAATCCAATGAGGACACGGGCCACATAAACCAGCATCAGATGACTGGACACGGCAAAAAGCAGGGAACCCATCAAAACGGCACCCATGCCGGTGATCACCACTTTTCGGGGCCCATGAGCATCAATCATCATCCCCGTGGGAATTTGCATCATGCCATAGGTGTAGAAGTACAAAGAGGCCAGCAGGCTCAGACTTGCCGGGGTTAATCCCATTTCCATTCTGAGTATGTCCGCGATGACGCCAATGGCATACCGGTGAAAAAAAGCAATCATGTAGGCAATGCCAAAGATCAGCCACACAGCCCATTTTGAGTTTATTTTTTTCATGACAGACACCTTTCGAAAACCATACTCTGCCGCTTTCCCTTATCCATCCCGAGGTAGTGCAAGAATCAGCATCACGGAAATCCGCTGCACATTTATTGTAACACACCGGTGCCAGGGTTTCCCCTGACACGGGTGATCCGTCATCTGAGTGACAGAGGAATGAAGAAGGACACCGGGTTACCGACAGCAAAAACAGGGACGCGTGAAACGTCCCTGCGTCCTTACT
>JAWSUV010000033.1:0-24133 GCA_033549305.1 Bacillota bacterium
GTACTCGGATGTAATGTCCTGGGAGAGTAGGTCGCTGCGTCTCTTTACCCCTTATTAAGTTAAAAGCTTTCTTTATGCGTTGTTCCTGTTGAACAGCATATAGGGAAGGCTTTTTTATGCATTCGTTGCTGTTCTTTTCTTAACCCTATGCTATAATGGTGGAGTGACGAAAAAAGAGTTATCATGAAGGAGGATTTTATGAAACGTGTTCAATCAGGATTGATTCCATTACATATTCATTCACATAAACGCCGCTATATTATTGTTATAACAGTGCTTTTCATTACTGGTGCTGCGTTTATAGGGTGCAGCAATCTTGAGATTCAGCTAAGTCAGGAAACTGGAATGGCCACAAGTGCCTGGCACGAAGAAGATCTGGCTGACATTCCCATGATTGGTGACGATTACTTGCTTCAGCCCAACAGCCATTGGGAACCCTTCAAGATTTATCGGGAGGTAAGAGGAATTTATATGACAGGCAATACTGCAGGTCTGCAGTGGCGCTTTGAGCAAATTCTGGAAGAAACCAATAACTCGATTATCAACGCCTGGGTAGTAGATGTGAAAGATGATCACGGAACAATGACTTATGTTTCGGGCATTCCCCTGGTTAAGGAATTTGGCCAGGATGAGCGTGTAAAGGTTAGGGATTTCCAGTCAGTGATAGATGTCATGCGGGAAAATAACATCTACCCGATTGCGCGGATTGTAACATTCAAAGATGTGATTGCCACTGCAGGGAAACCTGAATGGGCGATTCAAACCCATGAAGGCAACGTGTGGCGTGACCGCAAACAGGACGCCTGGCTGAATCCGTACAATCGCGAAGCATGGGATTATCTGGTTGATATTGCGAAAGAAGCTGCCACAAAAGGATTCTATGAAATACAATACGATTATGTCCGTTTTCCAACGGATGGACCGCGCGAACAAATTGACTATGGTGTTGCCGGCGAAGAAGAAACGATGGCAGAAGCCATAGCCGCTTTTCTGGCATATGCGCGGGATGAATTAAAACCTTACGGAGTTTATGTGTCAGCTGATATTTTTGGATTGGTTCCAATCGTGGTGGATGATATGCGCTTGGGCCAGCATTTGGAGACTCTGGCTACAGCCACGGATGTGCTATGTCCTATGGCGTATCCATCTCATTATGCCCTGGGCACTTTCGGCATTGGTGTGCCGGATTTGGCTCCTTATCCGATTATTTTTGAAACGATGGTCAAAGCGGTGGAACGGATCAATGCAGTGGAGACGGAGAAAACGAAAGCTGTTTTACGGCCATGGCTTCAGGATTTTACGGCCAGCTATCTGGGACGGGGTTACTACCAACGCTATGGAGTTGAACAGGTTCAGGAACAGATTCAAGCAACCTACGACAGCGGTGTTAATGAATGGCTGTTATGGAATGCCGGTAATAACTATACCTGGGAAGCCCTTCGTGAAGGATCAGCCCCCTCACCACAATCGGAATAATGGATATCACTCCGACAGACATCGGGAGAACTATGCTCCCGGTGTCTTTTGCTGTTCCAAGACAGGAATACTGAAATAAATGATCCATATTATGTTTCGGGTCAACGATATATGGTATAATATTACCTGCACATAAATATTTCACCACAATATATAGACTGACTGATAAGAACCGAAAGGGGTGCCGCAGCAATGAATATTCGAAAAAGAGACGGCAGGATGATGATATTTGACGTGAAAAAAATTAGCAATGCAATTGAAAAAGCCATGACGGAAACAAAGGAGGGAGTCGACCAGGAGCTGAGTGCCAGCATCGCCAGTCAGGTGGAAGAAGCTGTTAGGAACGAAAAGCAGCCGGTCCATGTGGAAACGATCCAGGATCTGGTGGAATTATATCTTATGGACAGCAAACGGAAAGATGTGGCAAAAAATTACATCATCTATCGAAATGAACGGAATAAAAGCCGAGCACTGCGCCAGGAAGCAGATTACCGTATGATTACCGACAGCTTTGCCAGCCGGTACAAACACCGCGCGAATCCTATGGCTCAATTAGGAAGCTTTGTTTATTACCGCACTTATTCCCGCTGGCTGCCGGAAGAAAACCGGCGCGAGTACTGGTGGGAGACTGTGAGGCGGGCGGTAGAATATAACTGTTCGTTGGTTCAAACCACCCGGGAGGAAGCAGAAAAGCTTTATGATAATATTTTTAATTTGAAGCAGTTTCTGTCAGGGCGTACATTCTGGGTAGGCCACACACCAGTGGCAGAACATTATCCCATGGCCAATTATAACTGTGCTTTTATCATAATGGATGCTGTCTCAGCACTAAAAGAACTCTTTTACTTGCTCATGCTGGGCAGCGGAGTAGGTGCGCGGATCCTTAAATCAGATGTGATTAAAATTCCAAAGATGCGCACGGACTATGAATTAATTCACAAAGATTATACACCGGTGCCCGCTTCTCTGCGGGAAGACAACACCAGCATGCAGTTCATGCATAACAACACAGTGAAAATCACTGTTGGAGACAGTAAAGAAGGATGGACTCAATCATTGGATCATTTTTTTCAATTATTATCCAGTAGTGAGTACAAAAATATTAAAACGATCATTGTTGACTATGATCATGTTCGACCGAAAGGGGAAAAATTGAAAAATTTCGGCGGTACTGCCAGCGGGCATGCCAGCCTGAAAAACATGTTTGCCAAAATTGACCTGGTAGTGCGTAAACGAGGGTGGTTGGATGGACATCAACGAATCAAGCTGGAACCGGTGGACATGCTGGATGTCATAAACATTATTGGAGAAAACGTTGTTGTTGGGGGAGTACGCCGCACCGCAGAAATGGTGATGGTGGATCCGGAAGATCTGGCCAGTATACGTGCCAAATCAGAATTATATAAAAAAATTGACAACCAATGGATTGTGGATCAGGAATTGATTCATCGCCAAATGAGTAACAACAGTATTTATTACCAGTTCAGGCCGGAGCGTGAAACGCTGCACTGGCTGCTGGAACAGATGCGGTATTCCGGAGAACCTGGTTTTATTAATGGGGAAGCTGCTGCCAAGCGGCGTCCCAACATGAATGGTGTTAACCCATGCGGCGAAATACTGCTGGATTCAAAAGGGGTATGCAATCTGACAACAGTCAATGTTTTTGCTTTTGTCAATCCGGATGGAACACTTGATCAGGAAGGACTCTTGGAAGCTCAGCGGATGTCTGCTCGTGCGGCTTACCGAATGACGTGCGTTGAACTGGAACTTCCAAGCTGGGACGCAGTTCAACAGCGTGATAAGCTGGTTGGTTGCAGTCTGACGGGTTGGCAGGATATGGTGAACTCCCTGAAACTGAACCATGAGAAACAGACTGAAATTTTAAAAGCGCTGCGCAGAACAGCCCGGGAAGCAGTGGATATGTATGCGGATGAAATCGGCGAAAATCGACCACTGCTGGTCACAACAGTGAAACCTGAAGGCACTCTCAGTCAATTGCCCACAGTTTCCAGTGGTGTCCATTACTCCCACTCACCTTACTATGTAAGACGGATCCGTGTCAGCTCACAGGATCCATTGGTGAGAGTATGTGAAGATCTGGAATATCCTGTCTATCCGGAGGTTGGACAGGATCCAGATGAGTGCACGACAAAAGTGGTGGAATTTCCAGTGAAAGCACCCGGTGGAAAAACAAAGCATGATGTCAGCGCCATTGAACAGCTGGAGACTTACAGAATGTTTATGGAACATTATGTAGACCATAACTGTTCCATCACTATTCATGTGAGGGATGATGAATGGGAAGCGGTGGAAGAATGGATGTGGGAACATTGGGATGAAGTTGTGGCGGTCAGCTTTCTGTCAATGAGTGAGAGCTTTTATCAGCTGATGCCTTATGAAAGTATAACCGAGGAAGAATACCTGCGGCGTCAGGCAGCGATGAAACCATTTATCGCTTCGCTGGTTAATCGCTATGAAAATCCCAATCTGAGGTTTGATCCAACAGACAGTAGCTGTGAAAATGGGGTATGCCCCATCCGATAATGTCAAAAAAGCCGGACTCCACAGAGCTACAACTGTGAAATCCGGCTTTTCAGTCTTTAAACTCTCTGCGTGGTTTTCTTCAATTCTAGATGTTCGTCTGGTATAATCTAATCGTGTGAGAATTCACATAAAGCAGATCGATCTGATTTTTTAAACGAGCCTTTCGCTTGGCTGTTGTGCCTGTGAACATAAGGCCTCATACCGCGGTTGGACAGGGGGTGCCGGTAAACATCAAAACGCTTAATAAAGAAGGGATAAATTAACTAAAATTTCTCTTCATCAAAAGAAGGAATCTTATCATTTATCTCGAATAAGAACAAAGAGTTAAATTCTGTAACTAGACGGGGAGGAAATAGGATGAAAGTGTATGAAGCCGGCAAAATAAGAAATATTGCCCTTTTGGGACATGGTGGCAGCGGCAAGACCACCTTCAGTGAAGCAGCACTCTATGCTGCAGGTGTTTCCAAACGAATGGGGAAAGTAGAAGACGGCAATACTTTTTCCGATTTTGATAAAGAGGAAATTAGCCGTAAAACATCAATTAATACCACTGTCATACCGGTGGAATGGAATGGCTATAAAGTGAATTTGATCGACACACCGGGGTATTTTGATTTTGTGGGTGAAGTGCAGGGCGCTATCAAGGCAGCCGGCGGTGTACTGATTTTCGTGGATGCGACCAGCGGGATACAGGTTGGAACCGAAAAAGCCTGGAAAATAGCTCTGGACAAGAAAAAACCAACATTTATTGTTGTGAACAAAATGGATCGTGAGAATGTTGAATACGAAAAGATTATCAACGAATTGAGGGAAAAGTTTGGCAAGAAAGTGGCTCCCTTTCAGATTCCCATCGGAACAGAAGAAAATTTCATTGGCAATGTCAATGTGGCCAAAATGACTTCGCGAGAATACACTGGCCTGGACTGTGTCGAGAAACCTATTCCAGAGGAGCTGAAAGGTCAGGCAGAAGAAATGAGAGAGCTTTTGTTGGAATCGGTAGCTGAAAGTGATGAAGAGCTGCTGGAAAAATACTTTGCAGGAGAAACCTTCACCGAAGAAGAAATTCAGACGGGATTACGAAAAGGTGTCCTTAATGGAGAAGTGGTACCGGTAGTTTGTGCATCTTTCACCAAAAATGTGGGTACCCATACGTTGATGGACATGCTGTGTGACTATTCGCCGTCACCGGCCGATATGCCTCCGAAGGAGGGTATTGACCCTAAAACAGATAAAGAAGTGGAACGAAGCCTCGAACCCAACGAGCCCTTCTCTGCTCAAGTGTTTAAAACGATTGTGGATCCATTTATTGGCAAAATTTCCATTCTGAAAGTCATTTCCGGTAAACTGACGGCAGACATGGATGTATTGAACAGCAACAAGGGTGAAAAAGAACGCCTGGGATCACTGTTTTTCCTGCGTGGAAAAAATCAACTGGAAACAAAAGAAGTGAATGCGGGGGATATTGCAGCGGTGGCAAAACTGCAGCACACGGTTACCGGGGATACACTCTGCAGTCCGAATGCCCCCATTCTCTTCAGCGGTATTGAATTTCCCGAGCCGCAGCTTTACCTGGCGGTTGAACCCAAAGCTCGGGGAGATGAAGAAAAGATTGGAACCGGCCTGCAGCGTTTATCGGAAGAGGATCCCTCTTTTGCCTTTGAACGCAATGTGGAAACCAAACAAACATTAATACGCGGTCAGGGTGAATTGCACATAAAAGTAATCACAAGCAAACTTAAGAATAAATTCGGGGTTGAAGTGGAACTGAGTGATCCCATTGTCCCTTATCGGGAAACCATCAAAGGAAAAGCAGACGTGCAGGGGAAACACAAGAAGCAGTCAGGTGGCCGCGGCCAGTATGGTGATGTTAAAATGCGTTTTGAACCCTCTACGGAAGAATTTGAGTTTGAAGAGGTTATTTTTGGCGGCTCTGTACCCAAAGCATATATCCCAGCCGTTGAAAAAGGCATCCGGGAAGCCATGGTCTCCGGCGTTTTAGCCGGATATCCGGTGGTCAATTTCAAAGCCCAGCTTTATGACGGCTCTTATCACGATGTGGATTCCTCTGAAATGGCCTTTAAAATTGCTGCTTCTCTTGCCTTTAAAAAAGGCATTGAAGACGCGAAGCCAGTGTTGCTGGAGCCCATTGTAAAGGTAGAAGTTTTGGTGCCTGAAGAGAACATGGGTGACATCATGGGTGACTTGAACAAACGCAGAGGACGCATTTTGGGGATGGAACCCCAGAATGACGGCACACAGAAAGTTACAGCGGAGGTGCCTCAGGCAGAAATGTTCAAATACGCCATCGATTTGCGTTCCATGACCCAGGCGCGGGGAGAGTTCAGCATGGAATTTGTCCGATACGAAGAAGTACCTCAAAACATTAGTGATAAGGTTATTGAAGCAGCCAAGGCTGCTCGCGAACAACAACACTCATAGGCATGATGGAATCGGACAACGCCTAATAATTCTTTTCAAAAGCCCCTGGAAGACTTGCTCACCAGGGGTTTTTCTGATATCATAAAAGTCAAAGATAGTCAAAAACTGAGCAAGATGAGAGGGATGAAATCATGGCAACCATCAGTGATGTGATTGAAAGCTTTATCAAAGAACTCATTCGTCAAAGCCAGGGGCATCCAGTGGAAATTCAACGCAACGAAATTGCTAAACACTTCGATTGCGCGCCTTCACAAATCAACTATGTGCTGACAACACGATTCAGCACGCAGCACGGATATTATATAGAAAGCCAGCGGGGCGGCGGGGGATTCATTAAAATCATGCGGTTAAAAGCAGATAGAAGTCGTCCGCTTTACCAGATCCTCATGGAGGAAATAGGCAGTGAAACAACAAAGACGCAGGCATCTCGTGTGATTCAGGCGCTGGAAGAGCAAAAACTGATAAGCGAACGTGAATCCCTGCTGATGAAAGCGGCTACCAGTGATGTGGTGCTGGCCTCTCCGATAAATAACCGGGACCAGTTGCGGGCTCGGGTTTTAAAAGGGATGATTTCAGTTCTGCTTCATTAGCGGAAGGAGGCATTGATGATGATTTGCGAACACTGCCAGATTCGACAGGCATATCTCCACATAACACAAACCACCAATGGGCAGACAGTGGATAAGCACTTATGCGAAATATGCGCTGTGGAGCTTGAAACACAGGGTTCTCCTTTTTCTTTTAGTGTGCATGAGTTTCTGAAAGATTTATATGATGAAAAATTTGATTCGGAAAAACAGTCACTGGGTGCATCTGCAAAAATATGCAGCACATGCGGTCAGACATATGAGAATTATAAAAAGTCAGGTCTTTTTGGCTGTCCAGACTGCTATCGCAGTTTTAGACTGATTATCCTGCCATTGGTGAAACGGATACAGGGGAATCTACAGCATACAGGGAAAATACCGGTAAAACTGGAACGTGTACATCGTTTTGAGAAAAAGAAGCAACAGCTTCAGGCTTCGCTGAAGGAAGCGGTCCGAAGTGAAGCGTTTGAAAAGGCAGTGGAATTGAGAGATCAAATTCTGTTGTTAGATCAAAAGATCAACCAGCTGAAGGGGGAGTTTCATGAGTAATACTCTTTCGCAGACAAACCCTCACCATGACATTGTGATCAGCAGCCGGGTTCGCATTGCCAGAAATCTGGAGAATTACGCCTTTCCCCATTTATTGACAGCTGACAAATCAACCGACCTTCTCCGAAAGGTGCAGCAGGCAGTGGAGTCGTTTTCACATAGTACTGGGAACCGCTACCAGTATGTTGCCTTGTCACAACTGGATCCTGTTGAAAGACAGACATTTGTGGAAGACCATGTGATCAGTCCTGCTTTGGCGGGCAATCCAGACAAGGGAGCCTTTTTTATTGATGAACTGCGCCAAAATATCATTATGGTTAACGAGGAAGATCACCTCCGCATTCAATGTGTCTTAAAAGGGTTGCAGTTGGCGGATGCTTGGGGAAAGGCAGATTTGTTGGATGATTATTTGGGAAGGCAGTTACCGTACGCCTTCGATGAAACTTTTGGGTACTTAACCGCATGCCCGACCAACCTGGGAACCGGTGTCCGTTTTTCTGTCATGCTCCATCTTCCCGCTCTAACAATGCTTGGATATACCAATGGGTTGATTCACGCTACCGGACAACTGGGATTTGCTGTACGAGGTGTTTTTGGTGAAGGATCAGATTATATGGGAAATCTCTATCAGATTTCCAACCAGGTGACTTTGGGAATACAGGAACCTGAAATGATAAGCGACTTGGAAGATGTTATTTTGCAGGTGATTCAGAAAGAACGAATGGCCCGAAAAAATTTACTGGATAAGCAAAAGGTAGATGTAGAAGACCGGATCTGCCGCTCACTGGGTATTTTAAAATATGCCCGGCGACTGACGCGTAAGGAAGCGATGCAGTATCTGTCCGATCTTAAACTGGGGATTACATTGGGAACAGTAACATTCTGTACATTGGATGAACTGCAGGATCTCATTGAATTGATTCAACCAGCAAACTTGCAGAAATATTACGGTAAACTGCTCCGGGAATCGGAGCGTGATTTTCGGCGTGCGGAGATTATTCGCCGGAAACTGTCAGAAGGAGGCGTTAAAGATGTCAATGAATGAAAGATTTACTGAACGTGCACAAAAGGTAATTTTGCTGTCACAGGAATATGCACAGCAGTTCGGCCATAATTATGTGGGAACAGAGCATTTGCTGTTAGGGTTGCTTCAGGAAGGTGATGGAGTAGCCTCAGAAAGCTTGAAAAACCTGGGCGTTGATGTGAATGCACTTAAAGACCGTGTAACACGAACAGTTGGAACTGGACAGCAAAAAGGGCAATTGCTTGGATTCACGCCGCGTACGAAGAGAATCTTTGAACTTAGCTTTTCAGAAGCCAGAAATCTGGGTCACAGCTATATAGGAACCGAACATTTGCTTCTCGGACTAATCCGAGAGGGGGAAGGGGTAGCCAGTAAAATTCTGCTGGAAATAGGGCTGAAACCGGAGCATGTGCGTGATGAGGTGCTGAAACTCTTAAATACCGGCAAGGAAAATGAAAAGAGCCGACCAGAGACTGCAGGCAAGAAAGAAACCACAGTCTTAAACCAATATAGCCGCAATCTGAATCAGATGGCAAAAGACGGTAAAATTGATCCGGTAATCGGACGCAGCCAGGAAATCAGCCGGGTGATTCAAATTCTGAGCCGCCGCACAAAAAACAACCCCTGCATCATTGGTGAAACGGGGGTTGGGAAAACTGCCATCGCGGAAGGGCTTGCTCAGAAAATTGTGGCGGGAGATGTCCCGCGGAATCTGAAAGAAAAACTGATCATCACTCTGGACCTGGCAGGGATGGTGGCGGGAGCCAAATACCGGGGAGAATTTGAAGAGCGACTTAAGAAAGCGATGGAAGAGATTCGCCAATCTGGGAATGTCATTCTTTTCATCGATGAGATCCACACCATTATTGGAGCCGGTGCTGCAGAAGGAGCGATCGATGCGTCCAACATTCTAAAACCGTCTCTTGCGAGAGGGGAGATTCAGGCCATTGGCGCCACCACGATAGATGAATACAAAAGACACATCGAAAAAGATGCTGCTTTGGAACGACGGTTTATGCCAATTATGATCGAGGAACCGACAATTGATGATGCAGTGAAGATTCTGGAAGGACTGCGGGATAAATATGAAGCTCATCACCGTGTGAAAATCACAGATGAAGCGTTGAAAGCAGCGGTTGTTTTATCCCATCGCTATATTTCTGACCGTTTTCTGCCAGACAAGGCCATTGACCTGATCGATGAGGCTGCTTCAAAAATTCGCCTTCAGACCATTACCACACCGCCTGATGTCAAGGACTTGGAAGAAAAGCTTCAGAATCTGAAGAAAGAGAAAGAGGAAGCGATTAGTATCCAGGATTTTGAAAGAGCAGCCCGGCTAAGGGATCAAGAGAGGGAAGTACAAGAAACCATTGAGAAGCATCAGCATCAGTGGTATCAGATCAAAGAAAACCATAAACCCATAGTGGGAGAAGAAGAGATTGCTGACATTGTGGCACTGTGGACCGGGATTCCAGTAAAGAAATTGCAGCAGGAAGAAACGGAACGATTGTTGAATATGGAAACCATTTTACACCAGAGAGTAGTCGGGCAGCATGAAGCCATACAGTCTGTTGCCAAAGCGATTCGCCGAGCCCGGGTTGGCTTAAAGGATCCGAAACGTCCGGTAGGTTCATTTATTTTTCTGGGCCCAACGGGGGTTGGAAAAACGGAGTTGTCACGCGCACTGGCAGAAGCTATTTTTGGTGATGAACAGTCAATGATACGGATAGATATGTCTGAATACATGGAGAAACACACTGTCTCAAAATTGATCGGATCTCCGCCAGGATATGTGGGATATGATGAAGGAGGGCAGCTGACGGAAAAAGTGAGGCGAAAACCATATTCGGTCATTCTCTTTGATGAAATCGAAAAGGCACACCCCGAGGTGTTTAATGCGCTGCTTCAGATCCTCGAAGACGGTCGCCTCACTGACAGCAAGGGACGTGTGGTAAACTTTAAAAATACGATTATCATTATGACTTCCAATGTGGGCGCTCACACCATTAATAGGCAGAAGAGCCTTGGTTTCACAGCAGATGAAACTCAGGCAAAACAGAATCATTATGATAAGATGAAGGATAATATTATGGATGACCTCAAAAAAACCTTTAGACCGGAATTTCTAAACCGGATTGATGACATCATTGTTTTTCATAGTCTGGAGGAGAAGGACATTGCCACTATTGTAGAACTGATGGTTAATGAGTTGTCACAAAGGTTGGGTGCCATTGACATCCACATCGAGCTGTCACAGGAGGCAAAAGATCTGATTGGCCGCCGGGGGTTTGATCCTGTTTACGGAGCACGTCCTCTGAAACGAACGATTCAAAAACTGCTCGAAGACAGGCTGACGGAAGAAATCCTTAAAGGCACGCTGAAGGCCGGATCCACTGTAACGGTAGGAGCGGAAGAAGATCAGTTATTGTTCGAAAGTCGGACGACTTGATGGGGGTCAGGATGAAAAAACCAAAAAAAGTCTTCTTATGCAGGGAGTGCGGCTATGAAAGTCCCAAGTGGCTGGGACAATGCCCTGGATGCCATCTGTGGACCACCATGGAAGAATTCAGAGAATCAGGGGCAGCTAAAAATCGAATGACGGATATATCGGGAGAACGCAGAAATCCTAAGCCCATCGGGCAGATTCCTGTTGGACGGGAACGACGCTTTCAGACAGGTATCGGTGAATTTGACCGTGTACTGGGTGGGGGCATGGCGCAGGGATCGCTGGTGCTGATTTCCGGAGAACCGGGGGTCGGCAAGTCAACATTGATCCTGCAAGCGGGAAGTGAAATAGCCCGGCGATCCGGCACCGTCCTCTATGTCACAGGGGAAGAATCTGAAGAACAGATCCATTTTCGTGCAGCCAGAACCGGTGCCATGGCGCAGAATCTCTTGGTGGTATCTGAAACGGATGTGGTGAATATTCTGGATGATATTCAGCGGTTGAACCCCGTATTTGTCATTATTGACAGTGTCCAAACTCTCTTTCATCCGGAGTTGACGTCAGCGCCGGGCACCGTATCTCAAATCAAAGAGTGTGTCAATGGGCTGATGCGAAAAGCAAAACAATCAAATATTTCGATGATGCTGGTGGCTCATGTGACGAAGCAAGGGGATCTGGCCGGTCCCAGGGTCATTGAGCATATTGTGGATACAGTGTTGCATTTTGAAGGGGAAAGAACTCAGGAGTATAGGATATTGCGTTCAGTCAAAAATCGGTTTGGGACCACAAGTGAAATCGGTGTGTTTGAAATGCGGCAGGAAGGCTTAACTGAGGTTGGCAACCCGTCTGCTTTGTTTCTTGAATCGCTGAATCGGGAAGAGGAAGGCGCTATGGTGGCTGCTGTCGTGGAAGGAACCCGCCCGATACTGGTTGAGTTACAGGCGCTGGTGACTCCATGCAACGCCGGGTTTCCCAGGCGGACCACTGTTGGGGTTGATGGCAACAGGGTAGGATTGATGATTGCAGTGCTGGAGAAAAAAATTGGTATCCCACTGATGCAGCAGGATGTTTATCTGAATGTGATCGGCGGCTTGCGACTGGAAGGAACTGCTGCTGACCTGGCCATGGCACTAGCGATGTATTCCAGTTTTCGGGGTAAGACTCTTCCGGTAAAAAGTACAGCTGCCATAGGAGAAATCAGTCTCACAGGAGAAGTGAGACCAGTGGGACAAATAGAAAAGATGATTCGGGAAGCCCAAAAACTTGGATTCACACGATGCCTGATCCCTCAGAGAAATTTGGCGAAATTACCTTTCATAGATCAGATGGAGATGATCGGTGTCTCAACATTGAAAGAAGCTATTGAGAAGACCTTTAATCTAAAAGGATAACCAGTCAGTCCACCTGATTCAGTGAAAATTAGTAAAATATTGAAAGCAGAACCAATCATTCATGGCGAAGCATCATGATAAGCTGAACAGGTTATTGACAGGCGAAGATACCTATGATAACATTTTATGTTTGCGCTTTGTTGACAGTCTGGGATCACTGCGGTATACTGAAATGAGAGCGTGCAGTATTCGCATAATCTGGAGGTTTGGTCATGTTTAAAATTGGAGATCGAATTGCTTACCCGGTTCATGGCGCGGGTGTCATAGAAGCCATTGAAGAGAGGAACATCCTGGGTGAAGACAGACGTTACTACGTGATGCGCATGCCATTGAATGATATGAAAGTCATGATTCCTCTTGAAAATGTGGATGAAATAGGTGTCCGGCCTATCATCAACTATGAAGAGTTGAGTCGAGTGTTTGCTGTGTTGTCGGCGGATGTGACCAAGATGCCTCAAAACTGGAACCGCCGCTATCGTGCCAACATGGACCGGATTAAGAGCGGTGACATTTATGAAGTGGCTGAAGTGGTACGCAATCTGGTGCTGCGGGATAGGGAAAAATCATTGTCTACAGGTGAACGAAAAATCCTGAACAATGCCCGGCAAATCCTGCTGAGCGAAATCATTCTAGTCGGTGACCTCAAGGAAAGTGAAGCAATTGACATGATAGACGGTGTTATTAAATAAGGATTAACTATGGCGGTGAAACATCAGCGAAAAATATTTCCGCAAATGCCGATTTTCTGGTATACTCAGAATATGTGTCTGCGGGATTTTTTTCGTTGGATGTTTCTTTTTTTGGGTAACGAATCATTAGCAGTCAAATGTTGGAGAAAGGAGGTGAAAAATATGAGTAAGATGCTGAAATGGGTAGTCACCGTTCTTGGCAGTCTGACCGGATTGGCAGGATACGTTTTTGTGACCAGATACAGCGAAATGGTAATCGTTCACGGATTGGCCTTGTTTTTATTTGGACTTATAGTGGCTGCTTTGGTAAGCGGCGGTATTTTTTATGTTTTATCACCCTGGCTCATCAACCTTGGAAGAAATTTTGCCAACTGGATCATCAATGAATTATCAGGGGTACCTGTGGAAAAATTAGTCGCCGGATCTGCCGGTTTGATCGGGGGCCTGATTGTCGCGTATCTTATCAGCGGCTTGCTGGCAAACATTCCGGTTCCGTTCATTGGAGCCATCCTTTCTGTTGTAGTGTATCTATTTATGGGATACCTGGGAATTAACCTGGCCACAAAAGCCGGCGAATTGGTCAGCCTTGGTAACGTTCTGAGAAGGAACGTTCTTCGAGAGGATAGCCAATCCAAAAGAGGATCAGTTATCAGAGAAGGAATCCCCAAAATTCTGGATACCAGTGTCATCATCGACGGGAGGATTGCTGATATTTGTCGTACAGGATTTGTGGAAGGGCCACTGATCATTCCGGAGTTTGTCCTGGAAGAGCTGCGCCATATTGCAGATTCTTCTGCTACCCTCAAGCGGAACAGGGGACGTCGAGGGCTTGATGTGCTGGCGATTATTCAAAAAGACTTGAAGGTGGAAGTTAAGATTGTGTCTCAAGATTTCCCGGATGTTAATGAAGTGGATATCAAGCTCTTGAAACTGGCACAGAGTATTTCCGGTAAGGTGGTCACCAATGATTATAATTTGAATAAAGTAGCATCACTACAAGGGGTAGATGTGTTGAATATCAACGAACTGGCCAATGCAGTGAAACCTGTGGTGCTGCCTGGAGAAGAAATGCAGATTGAAGTGATTAAGGATGGGAAAGAAGCTGGCCAGGGATTGGCTTACCTGGATGACGGGACTATGATTGTGGTTGAAAACGGCCGCAAGTATATTGGAGAAAACATTGAGGTGCTGGTCACCAGCGTTCTCCAGACAGCAGCTGGCCGTATGATCTTTGCGAAACCTAAAAACTAATCCGGAGTTATCCGTAAAAACCAGGCCTAAAGACAAGGGTGTGGCAGATGAGGCAGGAAAATATTCAAAACATTTATTTATCTGTCATTGTGGTGGCGGCAGGCTCAGGAGCCCGAATGCAGTCTGCGGAGCACAAACAATTTCTGAAACTGTGCGGCAGCCCAATGCTGGCGGTCACGCTCCAGATATTTGAAAATCATCCGTCGGTGGATGAAATTATTCTGGTGTCACAAGAGAAGGAACTGGAGCGCGTTCGAGCCGAAATTATTGAACCGTTTGAATTCCGGAAAGTGATGCGATTGGTATCTGGCGGAACTTGCCGGAAGGATTCTGTTATGGCAGGATTGTCAGCCGTATCGGCGAAATCTGGTTTCATTGCCATTCACGATGGTGCCCGGCCGTTGTTGACACCTGAAATGTTTGACCGAGTGCTTATCAAAGCTGTTGAAAAAGGGGGGGCCATATTGGCAGTGCCGGTTATCGACACTCTTAAACGGACAGATGCAAGAGGACTGATCGGGGAGACAATATCACGGGATTGGCTGTGGGCAGCCCAGACACCGCAGATTTTTTGCGCTGAATGGTTATACGATGCGTATGAAAGATTGCCAGACAGCGCAGTTGTGACTGATGATGCGTCTGTTGTGTCGATGGCAGGATATCCAGTCCATCTGGCAACAGGCAGTTGGGAAAACCTAAAAGTAACAGTACCGGATGATTTACGGTGGGCAGAAATGATATTGGAAGGCAGGCGAGAGCCTTATGAGAATTGGAACCGGTTTTGATGTTCATGCGTTGGTTGAAGGGAGAAGACTCATTCTGGGAGGAGTTGCCATTCCTCATCCTGCCGGGTTAATGGGCCATTCTGATGCAGATGTACTAACCCATGCGGTGATGGATGCACTTTTGGGCGCAGCGGGATTGGAAGATATCGGCCGGCATTTTCCGGATTCAGATGAAACTTATCGGGGCGTAAGCAGCCTGACGCTGTTGAAAAAAGTTGTTTTAATGGTGAACGAACGCGGGTTAACCATCGAGTGCGTAGACGCTGTGATCATTGCTCAACAGCCAAGAATGGCTCTTCATTTATCTTTAATGAAGGAAAAGATGGCAGCATCGATGAACATTGGAGTTGACCGGATGAACGTAAAAGCGACAACTACGGAACACTTAGGATTCATCGGTCGGGAAGAAGGCATTGCGGCACAGGCAGTGGCTTTGCTGAAAGAAAAGCAGGATCAATGAGCAAACGGCAGTCATGATCAATGTCTGGACGAAAGAGAGAGGAGCAAAGCACATGGCAAAAAATCAGAAGCAATTTGTTGAAGAAATCACCCCCATGGAAACGGATTTTGCCCAATGGTATACAGATGTTATCAAAAAAACCGACATGGTGGATTACTCGCCGGTAAAAGGTTTTATGGTTATCAAACACTATGGGTATGCCATCTGGGAAAACATTCAATCCTACATGGACAGGCGTTTCAAGGAAACCGGGCATAAGAACTGTTACTTTCCGCTGTTGATCCCGGAAAGCTTGTTACAAAAAGAAGCCGAGCATGTGGAGGGATTTGCACCTGAAGTCGCGTGGGTAACTCATGGTGGAGATGAAGAACTGGCTGAGCGTCTCTGTGTACGGCCCACTTCTGAAACGATTATCTGTTCGATGTATGCCAAATGGCTTAGTTCCTATCGGGATTTGCCTTTTCTGTATAACCAGTGGTGCAATGTGGTGCGCTGGGAAAAAAGCACCCGACCGTTTTTAAGAACTTCTGAATTTTTGTGGCAGGAAGGCCACACGCTGCATGAAACTTATGATGAAGCACAGGCAGAAACACTTCAAATGCTGAATATATATAAGGAGACAGCTGAAAATCTGTTGGCCATGCCGGTCATTATTGGACAGAAAACAGACCGGGAAAAGTTTGCTGGTGCATATGCCACCTATACCATGGAAGCATTGATGCATGACGGAAAAGCATTGCAGGCAGGCACCTCTCACAATCTCGGACAGCACTTCACGAAAGCTTTTGACATTGAGTTTCTTGACAGGGATGGTGTTCTGAAAAATCCGTACCACACTTCATGGGGAGTTTCCACCCGACTCATTGGCGGTATCATTATGGTGCATGGGGATAACCGGGGATTATCCCTGCCACCGGGTATCGCTCCCATCCAGGCTGTGATTGTTCCGATAGCTGCTCACAAGGGTGGTGTCAATGAAGCTGCCCTGGCACTCTTCGATGAATTAAAACCGGCTTATCGTATGGAATTGGATAATCGTGACCAACATTCGCCAGGCTGGAAATTTAATGAATGGGAAATGAAAGGCGTTCCCATACGTATCGAGATTGGCCCCCGGGATCTGGAGAAGCAGCAGGTGATCCTTTTTCGCCGGGACACACTGGAGAAGGAAGTATGTCCGTTGAACCGTGTGAAGGAACAGGTGGGCCGGATGTTGGAGGAAATCCAGAAAAATCTCCTGATAAAGGCTCGTGAAATGAGGGAAAGTAAAACCTTTGTGGTGCAGGATGAATCCGAATTCAAACGGATCATGAAAGAAACTCCTGGATTTGTGAAAGCCATGTGGTGCGAGGATGAATCGTGTGAAGAACGCATAAAAGAGGAAACGGGAGCTACTATCCGCTGCATCCCCTTTGAGCAGGAAAAACTGGGAGAAACCTGTCCATTTTGCCACAAACCTGCAGAGAAAATGGTGTATTACGCAAAATCATACTAAGAAATGTTATGAAGGAAGGAGGTTGATGAATGAGCGTACGCGTGAGATTTGCTCCGAGCCCGACCGGATTTGTCCATGTGGGAGGGTTGCGAACAGCTCTGTATAACTACCTGTTTTCGAAAGCTAAAGATGGTACTTACCTGTTGAGGATTGAAGATACTGATCAGGAACGGTTTGTTGAAGGTGCGGTTGAAAACATGCTGTTATCTCTGGACTGGGCAGGAATTCATCACACCGAAGGGGTGATGCTAAGTGAAGATGGCCATGTCATGGAAGTGGGAGACCGGGGCCCCTATATCCAGTCAGAAAGACTGGAGATTTACCAAGCCCATATTAAACCCTTGCTGGCATCAGGTCATGCCTATCGCTGTTTCTGCAGTAAAGAAAGACTGGAAGCAGTCAGAGAAAAAGAGCGTCAGGAAAAAGGAACTCCCCGGTATGACGGTCATTGCCGCCAGATAGCTGTTAAGGAAGCTGAAGAACGGGCAGCGGCAGGAGAAGCATATGTCATTCGATTGAAACTGCCGGAACACACCGAAATTCGCTTTGATGATTTGGTGAGAGGAACCGTTGTCATGAGCACAGATGATTTGGATGACCAGGTTCTCATTAAATCTGACGGTTACCCCACTTACCACTTTGCCGTGGTGGTAGACGATCACCTGATGGAGATCTCTCATGTCATACGTGGTGAGGAATGGCTTGCATCCACGCCTAAACATGTCTACCTTTTTCAGATCATGGGATGGGAAGCGCCTACTTATGTTCATTTACCAAATATCTTGAATATGGACAGGAAAAAGTTAAGCAAACGGCAAGGAGACGTTGCAGCAGAGGACTTTAGACGAAAAGGATACTTACCAGAGGCACTGGTAAACTTCTTGACGCTGGTGGGCTGGAGCCCCGAAGACAATCAGGAACTGTTCACCCTGAAAGAGCTGGAATCAGCATTTTCCATTGAACGGGTTTCGAAGAGTGGCGGGGTATTTGATCTTAAAAAACTCAACTGGATGAGCGCCCATTACATGAGGGAAGCTTCTCTGGAAAGACTGACAGACCTGGCGATCCCCTATCTGGTGGATGCCGGCTTCATGACCTGGGAAGAGGCTGGTGAAAGGCGGCAATGGGTAAGTTATTTGGTTGAAGTGCTGCGGGAGAATCTGCATTATATGGCAGAACTGCCTGAAAAGGCAGAAGTTTTCTTTGCCGATACCATTGAGGTTGAACCAGGAGAAGCAATGGAATGGTGGACATCAGAAGCCTTGGCAACCCTCCGGCCTGCTTTAATAGATGCGTTGAAATCGATGGAGATTTTGGAGCATCAGGAGATTAAAAAGGCTTTTAAAATGATACAAAAGGAAACGGGCCTGAAAGGTCCTGCTTTTTTTAAACCTGTGCGGGTAGCGCTGACCGGTAATGTTCATGGACCGGATTTGATGCTCGTCATGAAAGTACTGGGAAAAGAAGCTGTCCTAAAGCGACTTTCTAATGGGAGAACAAGTGGGTAAGCAGAAGGGCTTATGCCACTGCAACAGAATGAATTTGAAGAAGCCGGTTTAAGTAAGCATCATCATTATGATCAGAGAGGAGTGCATTTGCTGAAAGCACTTCAGATGACCGCCCAAATGCTACCGATCCCTGGACAAGGAATTCTTCAACGGATCAGTCCCGATAACAGCTGGCGAGGTGGATACTGTCAGGGACGGTATTAATCAGAGTGGAACCGCGATGGATAAGTCGTCTCTGAACAGTTTGTTCAGAGACGGTTTTTTGTGATATGGTAAAATGGGAATTGGTAGAAAAAAAGGAAGGAAGAGATGGATGAAACTCTACAATACATTAACAAGGCAAAAAGAAGAATTTATCCCCATTGAGCCTGGAAAACTTCGGATGTATGCTTGTGGACCAACGGTCTATAATTATTTTCATATTGGGAATGCCCGCACTTTCATCACCTTTGATGCTTTGCGGAATTACTTCAAATACCGTGGGTATGACGTGACGTTTGTTCAAAACTTTACAGATGTGGATGACAAAATTATTCAGCAAGGCCTCAACGAAAATTTGCCGCCGTCAAAGATCAGTGAAAAATATATTGAAGCCTATTTCCAGGATGCCGAAAGCCTGGGGATTGGCAAAGCGGATGTCCACCCGCGGGTAACCGAAACCATACCGGAAATCATCGTTTTTGTGGAAGAACTGGTCGAAAAGGGGTTTGCTTACGAACAACAAGGTGATGTGTATTTTGATGTATCAGCATATCCACGGTATGGATCTTTGTCAAAGCAAAGCCTGGATGAACTGCAATCAGGTGCCCGGATTGAGATCAACGAGGCCAAGAAAAACCCATTGGACTTTGCCTTGTGGAAAGCTGCAAAACCAGGAGAACCTTTCTGGGAGAGTCCCTGGGGACCAGGCCGGCCTGGATGGCATATAGAGTGTTCTGCCATGGCACGAAAGTATCTGGGAGAAACCATTGACATTCACGGCGGGGGCGGTGATCTAATCTTCCCCCATCATGAAAATGAAGTGGCCCAGTCAGAGGCACTTACCGGCAGACCGTTTGCCAACTATTGGATCCATGTCGGATATTTAAATGTGGACAATCGAAAAATGTCTAAATCGTTAAACAATTTTTTCACACCCCGAGAAATCGCGGAAGAGTATGACCTGGAGGTGGTGCGCTTCTTCCTCCTTTCAGCTCATTACCGTAATCCCATCAATTTCAGCCGGGAAGCCATGGAAGCGGCACACCATGGCTTAGAAAGACTCTATACGGCGCTGGACAACTGGCGGTATTACCGTGATCGGACTGATGATCTTCAGTGTGATGGTGATGAAGAACGCATCCGGATGATTGAAACCTGCAGAGACCGGTATGTGGAAGCCATGGATGATGATTTTAATACGGCTAACGGCATGGCGGTCATATTCGAACTGGTTAAAAGAGTGAATGATATGCTGGCTGAAAAACCTGGACGGATTACGCTGGGAAAAGCAGTGGATTTACTGCGGGAGCTGACAGGCGTTATGGGGTTGCTGCATAAAAAAGGAACGCAGGCAGAAGTGCTGGATGAAGCTGTCGGGAAACTCATTCAGGAACGACAACAGGCGCGTCAGGAAAAAAACTACGCACGGGCGGATCAGATCCGTGATGAACTGAGCCAGCAGGGAATTGTACTGGAGGATACACCTGAAGGGATTAAATGGAAACGGGTTGCGAAATAACCTGAATTCCCCTATAATCCAGGGTAAAAGTATCAGTGATGAAAGGGGTTTTTCCAAACCATATGGATATGAATAAAACCATTGAAGCATTTAAAGCCTCTCATGTTGTCGGGGGATCAGGAAATCAGCAAGTGGGATCCATGGCACCGCTGACGCTGGCATACCTGGGTGATGCACTCTTCGAACTCTTTGTGAGGGCTTACCTTATCCAGCAGCCTCAAACAAGCGTTCATCGAGTCCATCAACGGACCATCACATATGTTAACGCTGCTTCCCAGGCAGTGATGATCCGGCATCTGTTGCCGTTGCTGACGGAAAGGGAAGCCGACGTAGTTCGGCGTGGCCGAAACGGAAAAGCAGGATCCATTCCACGCAATGCTGATGTTGCGGAATATCGGTATGCCACCGGATTCGAAGCGCTTTTAGGGTGGCTGTATTGTCAGAATGAAACATCACGTCTTTTGGAAGTGATGGGGAAAGCGGTTGCTCTGCTGGAAATGGCCAGGATGGAGGAGAGCAAGCCTCATGAAGCGATATGAAAAAAGGATGATTTTTCTGATCCTGATTTTATTGACAGCACTGTCCATCAAATCGCTGCTGCTGGATCCGGTACGTCCTGAAACAATTGAACTGGATCTATACCAGCAATATGCGCAATTGACGGCACCTTTTCAGGGAAATCGCGGGCCTGATCCTGAAGGATTGTATACATACCGGACGGTGATGGTTGAAAAAACAGGAGATGAAGGACAGACACACATTGTCTATGAAGATGCTCAAACAAATGAAATGATTGAAACAATCCTGCCCGGTCAATATCAGGCACGGGTGCGGGGGTATTTGCTGTATATTTTACCAGTCAAACTGATTCGGGTAGAAGGAGGGTTAAAGGATGATGGAAGTGACTCCTAAAGTTGACTTGATTGCGCACACGCCGGATCCGGAAAAAGTGGTAGCGGCGGCAGCCCGGTTATGCTATTCACCTCATGGTGTGACGACATTGCTGGAAAGGATGGATGATGACGAGATCAGACGGCTGGTTAGCATTCTAAGTGAGATGGGTCACCAGTCTCCCTTTGAACATGTCAGCTTCACATTTGCCATCGAAGGAATTTCGCGAAGCCTGACCCACCAGTTGGTGCGTCACCGTATCGCCAGCTATTCACAAAAAAGCCAGCGTTATGTGAGGGAAGGCGGCTTTGATTATGTGGTGCCGGACTCCGTCAAGCTTCAGCCTGATTTGAAGGCGGTTTATCTAAAGGCTATGCAGGACCAGCAGCAGTCATACGATGCACTGGCTGATGGGCTCAAGGAATATCATTTGAAGACGTTGCTGAAGGATGGTGTCTCTTCGAAGAAAGCAGAAGGCATGGCTGAAAAAATGGCTATTGAAGATGCAAGGTATGTTCTTCCCAACGCGTGCGAAACGAAAATCGTCGTGACCATGAATGCCCGTAGTCTGCTTCATTTCTTTAATGTACGCTGTTGTAACCGAGCCCAGTGGGAAATTCGGCAACTGGCCACGGAAATGTTGCGGCTGGTTAAAAAAGTTGCACCTCAGCTGTTCCGCGTTGCAGGACCTGATTGTGTTTATGGCACATGTGGAGAAGGGGTTATGAGCTGCGGAAAAAGTCGTGAAGTGGCTGAACGTTTCCAAAATCTGGTGGAATGAAAGGAACGAAAACGATGTCGGATCAACTGGAAGGCCGAAACGCCGTCAAGGAAGCATTAAAGGGAAACCGTGATATCTATGAAATTTTCATGCTGACTTCGGGAAAAGAACAGGGACTTCAGGAAATACAACAGTTAGCCAAAAGGCGCAAAATCAGCATCAGGGAAGTTGACCGGCGTCAGCTTGATCAGATGTCAAGGACCGGTCATCATCAGGGAGTCATCGCCAGCGTCCCGGTGTATGCTTATGCTTCGCTGGAAGATATCATTAGCACAGGCAAACAGCTCAATGAGCCGCTGATTCTCCTGCTGGACGGTGTGGAAGATCCTCACAATCTAGGGTCTGTTCTGCGAAGTGCGGAGGTTTTCGGTGCTACAGGTCTTGTCATTCCAAAGCGTCGAGCTGTCGGGGTGACGCCGACGGTGGCAAAGGTGGCCAGCGGTGCATTGGAACACATTCCTGTGGCACAGGTGCCTAATATGACAGATGCGATAAAAACACTTAAAAAAGAAGGATTTTGGATAGCGGGAGGGGACGGTACAAGCCCGATTCGAGTGATGAAGCAGGAACTGACAGGCCCTCTGGGGGTTGTGATTGGTAGTGAAGGAAAGGGAATCTCTCGCCTTGTCAGAGAACAGTGCGATTTCTTGGTAAGCATCCCAATGGCGGGCACCACCGGATCTTTAAATGCTTCGGTAGCTGCTGGCATCTTGTTGTATGAAATCTTTCGACAGCGTTCCCGGGGGGAAGAGACGGAGGAAGCCCGTTGAAAGATATTATGATTCTAGACGGGTACAATGTGATGAATGCGCTGCCGGAGCTTCAGCGATTAACCCGAACTGACTTTGCCGGCGCCAGAGATCGGCTGATTGAACTGATGTCAGAATACCGTTCTTTTAGAGGCATTGATATTCTTGTCGTTTTTGATGCTCATCTGGCATCCAAAGCGCAAGAATACCAGGAAAAGGTGAAGGGCGTAGATGTAGTTTTTACAAAAGAAAAAATGACTGCCGACAGTTATATCGAAAAGACTATTGGAAAGCTGGTGGAGCGCCGGCAGGTGATTGTAGTCACTAATGACTGGACAGAACAGTTGATGGTGCTGGGGAGCGGCGCTATAAGGGTTAGCGTCAGGGAACTGGAAATGGATCTTCGGGAAGCCCGGTGCCGTATTACAGAAACAACCCTTTCGCTGAATCAAGAGAAAGACTTCCTGTCCAATCGCCTTGATCCGGAAACGCTGAAAAAACTGGAAGCCTTCAGACGGAAGTAAAGCGGCGAATAGCCGTAATTTGTTGACGGATAAGGAATTCATAAGATATAATAGCGGTAGTTTCACTTAAAAAAAACTGGCCAGGGGTGATGTGGATGGGTGCAGGGATTAGCGATGCTCCATGCACGAGTGCAATCAAACAGCAGCAGCCTTCAGATGAAAGGATTGTTGGTGAAGCGAAAAACGGAGATTTAAAAGCACTTGAATTGCTGATGAATCGCTACAAGAACTTTGTGCGCGCCAAAGCCCGATCCTATTACCTCATCGGGGCCGACCGTGAAGATATTATCCAGGAAGGAATGATTGGACTGTTTAAAGCAGTCCGTGACTATCGGGATGACAGACCATCTTCGTTTAAAGCATTTGCGGAGTTGTGTATCACCCGTCAGATGATCACTGCCATTAAAACAGCGACCCGTCAAAAACATATACCGTTGAATTCATACATATCATTGAACAAACCAATGTACGATGAAGAGTCTGACCGAACACTCATGGATGTAATCTCCGGTCAGAAACTGACAAATCCGGAAGAACTGATGATCTGTCGGGAGGAGTTGGGCAGTATTGAAAACCGCATGGGAGATATACTGAGTGATTTAGAATTAAGAGTACTGACACTGTATGTCAATGGCCGGTCTTATCATGAGATAGCCTGTGAGATGAACCGGCATGTGAAATCCATTGATAACGCCCTTCAACGGGTTAAAAGAAAACTTGAACGATACCTGGAAACCAGAAAAGCCTGATGACTTCAGGAAGGAAGGAAAGGGAGGAAAGAAAATGGGAAAAGCAAAATTTGAAAGAACAAAGACACACGTCAA
>JAWSUV010000034.1:0-23683 GCA_033549305.1 Bacillota bacterium
CGTGTCCTTATCGGTCATCGCCAATAACCGGTCAATTTCTTCCTTTGTTTCGATCCCCGTTCCTGCATGCGCATGAAAGCACAGTTTCATGCCCTTTGCCTGGGCCATTTTGCCCAACTCATTCAAACCGCCTGCCAGATTTTGAAACTGGCGGTCATCCAGGATGGGCCGGTTGCTGAACAGCGGGATGGATTCATCGCCGTGGATGGTCACACCGCATTCCCCGGCACCCACCACACGGGCGCCCAGTCCGTAAGTGTAATCCAGGTGTTTTTCAAAGCGCTGGATGGTGTCTTCGTTATTGAAAATGGTAAATTCCGTACTGAACCACATGTTGCAGATGGTGATCCCCCGCAGGTCAATGGCTTTTTTAATGACATCAAATTCCTTTGGGTATTTGATGCCGCCCTCGCTGCCGGTATACCCGGCCAGGGCCATCTCACTCAGGCACTGCTGGTAGGTGAGTTCTCCCCCCAGGCTTGGCAAATCATCATTGGACCAGTTAATTGGCGCACAACCGTATTGAATTTTCATATGACACTCCCTTCAAATTTCGAACACTGTTTCTTCGATTTCGTTCTAGTTTCGTTTTTGTTTCGTATAAGTTTCGTTCTTTTCATGTCTATAGATTAATCTTATCATTACTTCTTGTCAATAGAAATTGCTCGATTCTATCCTTTTTCTTTTCTTTCTTCATTTGTCGGGCACTCTCAGGATTCCCAAGTATGTCAAATCCAGGTTTTCACCACCTTTTATACGTTCTTTCATGCTGAAAGTCTGCACGGGGATGAATTTCTTAGGTCCACATCGATGAATGAAGAAACAGTTCAGGAGAAACGTCTGTCCCGAAAAATATTTTTCCGGTTTGTGAAACTTTTTTAAAAAGCAGTTGTATAGAATAATAAAGGGACTTTTGCATCCGGGTACCGTCAGGCGAAAGCGGGGCTGCTGCACATGCGTATGACTGAAAGCAGGATGGTTGAAAAATGCCAGGCCAATGATCAGGAAGGATTTCGGGCACTCATGCAGGCGTATGGCCCCCTGGTTTATCGGACCTGCTTCTATTATACCCAGTCCCGCGAAGACACCCTTGATTTGATGCAGGAGCCCCTGGGAACGGTGAAAACCTGCCTTCACCGGGGCAGACAGGCGTTGCGGGACGCCCTGCTGCAGCAGGAAACGGATGAAGAACTGAAAAAGACCGTCAAGGAGGGATCAGGATGAAACCATCACCCCACACACAGTGCCGTTTGCAGGAACAATGGGCCCAAAGCTACCTGGATCAAACCCTGTCTCCTGCCGAACGCCTCCTTTATGAAGGCCATCTGGAACAATGCCCGCAGTGCCGGGCTGAAACCGCCGTCTTTCGGCAGCTTTTCACCGCACTGGACAATGAAGAACCCCCGGTCATTCCCCCTGCCCTGCAATTACTGCAGGAACAATGGCTGCGGGATTACCTGGAGGGTGGAAAAAGCGCACTGTCTCCCGGTGCCCTGCTGAAGTTTCCAAAGCACATTGCCCTTAACGCCACCCGCTATATTCAGTGGCTCCCCGGCCTGGCCCTGGGAGCGAAGGTGACCCAAAAGACCACCCGCTTCATGGCGATCCAGGCAAAACAAAAATCCGGCCGGTTTCTCCGCCAGAAAGGGAAGGCCCTTCTGGCCAGGTGATGCTGATGATTCTATTGAAAATACTGTTATGGCTGTTACTGATCCTCCTGGCCCTCATTCTGCTGATTCTGGCGGCCCCCATTACCTACCAGGCGTCGGGACGGGCCGGAACGGATGTGCGAAAGGGCGAAGGACAGCTTTCCCTCTTCTGGGGGCTGATTCGTCTGAAGGCGTTAACCGATGATTTCCAGCACCTGCAGATCACGCTGACGGTGGCAGGCATCTCTAAAACGTTTCCCATGACTGCTGCCAGGAAAGACACGTCAAAAGACACATCTAAAAGCAGCCCTAAAGACATCTCACAGGACAGCCCGAAAGACCAGAGTAAGCAATGGACAAAGAAACAAAGAGCTGCTCCCTCTGAGCAATCGCAGGAAAAAAAGAAAGCCCCCAAAAAGTCACCGCGGGAAAAACCGACTCTCAGTTTTTCCCAGGTGCTGGAGCATCTTCGGGATGCGTTCAGCCGGGAACTGATGGCCGTCATCAGGCGTTTTCTTCGAAAGATCTGGAAGGCCTTGCGACCCCAGGTGTTTCACGTCAAAGTGGTGTATGGGCTTCCGGACCCCTACGAAACGGCGATGATCAACAATGGCCTCATGGCCCTCTTCGCTGTCTGGCCTCACCGGACGCTCCAGCTGCAGCCCGTCTTTCATGACAGCCTGGTGGATGTTTCCGGAAACATTAAGGGATCTCTGGTACTCTTCACCTTTCTGGCCGCCGCCCTGCAGCTGGTCCTGGCAAAACCGGTGCGCCGCATCTGGTGGCCTCTGCTGAAGCAACACTTTAAACGGTCGTCTTCCAGCACATCAGAAGCCTTCCACTCTTCATCCGGGGCTTCATCAACATAAATCATCCCTGCAACACGCTTTACCTGTCAATGATTGGTCTTAGGATCAAAGTAGAAAAAGGAGGAACACCCATGTCAATGAATTTAAATGAAAACGCGTCTGTTCTGTTTGAAAAGCTGGAAAAATTCTTCACCTCGAAAACCGTTGTGGGGGAACCCATGCAAGTAGGCAGTGTCACCCTGATTCCCCTGCTGAACATCTCCTTCGGTTTGGGCCTCGGCGGCGGCGACGGCACCGATGAAAAAGGAAACAAAGGCACCGGCGGCGGAAGCGGTGTTGGCGCCCGGGCCATTCCCACCGCCGTGCTGGTAATTCGTGACGACCAGGTGGAAGTGCTTCCCATCAACAGCAAGGGCGGTCTGGAAAAACTGGTGGACCTGGTGCCGGACATTCTGGAAAAGGTGGATCTCTCTGGCTGCTGCACTTCCTGGGAGGCTCCCGGAAAAAAAACCTCTGATGCCGAATAATGTAAACCGATAAAGATTAAATGCCTCTCCTGTCCAGGAGGGGCATTTTGATGCGAAAAAACAGGACAGGAGAACCGTCCCCGGTCCTGGTTCTTCAGCAACACTTGCTTTCGCCGCAGCAGCCTGTCTCACGGACAGGTTCGTCACTGCCGGAACCGCCTGCGTTGGCGGTTTTGGCAGGAGCAGACGGGGCTCATCCGCTTTCTTCAATCACTTTGGATCCTGCACTGCTGCCACAGCAGCCGGAATCCTTGTCGCCGCATGAAGGCTCACCACCGGTGAGCATGCCGTAAAGGATGGCGTAGGCTCAGCCCACTCCCGATTGCACCTGAATGGCCTCCACAGGGCAGTTTTTTGCACAGGCACCGCACTCCATGCAGGCATCCCGGTTTCTGATGAATGCCTGTCCTTCTTTCATCTCCAGCACATCGTGGGGGCAGACCTCCAGACAGCGTTCACAGCCAATGCATTTGGCTTGATCCAGCTCCAGGGTTGCCACATTCTTTAAATAGGAAAGCGCCATGACCATTTCCTCCCAACTCACTCAAATCAAACCATAAACAGATTCACCTTAAAAATCACCATCATCACCAGGGCCGCCAACAAAGCCACCCCCATGATGGGGACGGAAACCAGGGTTTCCTTCTGCACCCCGGACAGAGATGTGAAAGTGGTGCTCCCGGTGAAGTTCAGGGCAAAAAACGCAGTCATGACGGTAGCCATGAAGGCGTTGGCAGTAATGACAAGTCCGTTGTCAGGGATTTGGAAAGCTCCGGCAAAACGGACCACCAGAAGCGCCCAGAGGGCTCCCAAAACAGCACCCTTCAGAGCAAAGCTTCTTCCCGGCAGGTAGGGCAGCAACGCCGCCACCCCGATGGTGCCGAGGAAAAAGGCCACGGCATGGGGCAGCAGATTGTACCAGGACCGGCCTATGGCTTCCGCCAGGGGCACGCCGCCTGGAACCGCAAGGTGAAAGAGCAGAAAAAACAGATACAGCAACGGCAGCACCTTCACCGCAAACTGGATCTCCACGGGTACCACGATGAGCCGGTCCTTCAGGGTAAAACGAACCCGGCGCATATCCCGGTCCGCCTTCATGCCCCTGACAAGAAAGGCGGGAATATCGGAGGCCCTCACGGGGCCGTACACCACCTGAAAGCCCGTCTGCCGGGTCACCTCATGGGCCGCCACCCCGGGAGCCCCCAACTGGGGCAGGATCAGGGTTTTGTTGGCGACCAGCTCCCACAGGTTGGTCTGCCGGATCCGGTTCACCAGCTCAGCAGTGCCGAAGGTACCCTTTCCCGCAGCGCACCAGACGTTGATCCCCTTGGTGTCCAGCACCAAAATCCAGGCACTGAGATCGCCCAGGGAGCTGCGGAGCACGTCCAGAGTCAGCTTGTAGTTGGCGGTCACCAGGACCGGGGTAGTGTGATCCGGCTTTCCCAAAGCGTAGAGGCCTGCATCCACCCGGTAGCGGTCCCGGCCGATGCCCAGGCGGACTTTCACAGCCCCCCACCGATCGATAGAAGAGATGTGGGAGGTGATTTTACGGTTCATGGGTGTCATGACAGTCTGGGCCACGGAAGATACTTCCTTTCAGGGAGGTGACGTTTGCTCAGCGCATGCAGACTGAAGGGTCAGCCAGCTTTTTTACTTCATTATAGCAGATTTTATCCATTACATCGATTATTTTCAATTTATAATGATCCATTACCAGACCGGACAAGAGGACGTTTCTCTCATCCCGTTATCCCGCGCATTTATGTTAGACGATTTTTCGGGTGAAAATCCGGTAGAAGGCGGTGATCCACATCAAAGAGCAGGCAACACCCGTCAGGAGGAAAAAGACATACACCATGCCGTCGGTTTCCAGCACAGCCCGGGCCATCCAGTACGAGGGGAACAGGGCAAAAACGTACTGGACATTGTTCTCGATGAACCAGGGAACCAGCAACCCGACGGTGGAGATGCCGGTGAGCTTCATCAGTGCCATGCCCTCGACTTTGTTGCTGGCTGCCGCGACCACCACCATGGCTGCCGCAATGGCGGAGAAAGCCGCTAGCAGTGACAGGCCAACGCCTGCCGGCAGGGAAAGGTCGGTCAGCCGGAACAACGCCAGCAGGATGGAGGAGATCAGGACAGAGCCAAAAGCCGGTATTCCGCTTGTTGACTTCCTGTCCATTCACCAGCACACTGCCGGTATAGCGGTCCAGCACCCCGGTGAGGATTTTTTACAACGTGCTTTTTCCCGCGCCGGAAGGGCCCAGAAACCCAAAGATTTCCCCCGGGGAAACCTGGAAGGAAATGTCCCGGATCAGGGGCTGGCGGGGCGTATAGCTGAAAAACAGCTCTTCAATGTGAATGTGGCCCGGCTGGTGCAGTGTTTTCATAAACAGCCTCCTGTCCAAGTGGAAAAACTTCAATGGATGACATGATGTGCAAAAGATCCGTCATGCAGCATGACGGGGATAAACCAAAATAGTTTCTGCCGTTCAGCCATTTATTGAAAATTTTCCAATGTCTTTCAGCTCATCGGTGCATCCGTCTTTCGACGGCCTCAAAGATCTCTCTGGTTTCCTCTTCGCTGGCACCGTTGAGAATGGTGATGCCGATGATTGCCGGAACCATCAGCTGTTTGCCGGCGCCCTTCTTCAGTTTGCCTTTTTCATCAAAGAGATTGTGGTCATACTTTTGAGCCCTGAGCAGCAGGTAGATGGTGGAGACGACGATCACCACCAGGAAAGGAGTCATGCCCGACCAGATCTTCAGGGCGTTAAGAATCCCGAGCAGGATCAGCACCCACCGTTCAGGTACAGATAAAAGCCCATGAGACGCCCCAGGCCTTCCGTGTCCACATTCGCCTTCTTCTCTTTGGACATGGTGTTGTATCCGGATATCAGAAAATACCACTTGAGTTTGTGGATGGCGATGCCCAATAAAATGAACAGGGCGCCGATGAGAAGTTGTGTCCACATCTGATTGATCCTCCCGTTCCTTGTCTTCCATCCCGCGACATCGCTGATGAGCGGTCCTCTATCATGAACATGAGTATATCATGGTTTTACATACCGGCGCGATACTGCCTGATTCATTCAGAATTGGTCATTGTCCCTGCAGATAGTGTACAATAGATGTACACGACAGAATTCAGGAAGGAAATTGCCATGAAAAAGAAAGTGATTGCTCTTTTGACAGTCCTGCTAGCCCTGGCCCTGGTGGTTACGGCAGTGCTAAGCGTTAATGTTGAACTGAATCTTCGGATCCGCAGAAGGGTCCAGCAGCTGCCGTTGGTGGGATCCTATGAAACTTATGCGATCTCCCCCCAGGTGGTATACCTGCAGGAGGGGGGCGTTCTCGTCGAGCCCTATACCGAAGAGCTGCTGCGCCTCAACGGGGAAACCGGCAAAACCCATTTCAACCTCTTCTGGCTGCGGGATTCCCTGTACACCCACCATTACGATGCTGCCATCGGGCAGACCAATCTGGTGGGTCCGGACCATTTCATCACCATCTCCGACGCGGGAGAGGTTTCCATTGACGGTGTTCCGGAAGACGTCCAAATCCTGCCGGTCCACCTGGAAGAAAGCACCTTCCTGCCCTACGAGGACCTGGCCGCCCTGGCCATTTTTGACACCCTCGGGATTCGGCTGCAGGAGGGAACCACCAGCGGCCATGTGATTTTTTCGAACAACTTCCTGCCTTACCGGCGCCTGGAGCTGGATTCCGGCCAGCTGATTTTCGAGGACATCGCGCAACTGGATGCCTATCGGGAGAAACGCCAGTCGCTGGAGCCTTACATGAAACTGCAGGCCATCCGGGAGCCCATCCGGATCCTCGAACAGTCCCCGGGCGGGCCGGCCCTGGCCTTTGCATCCGGGGAAGACCAGATCACCGTGGTCACCGGGAACGGCACCATTGGCGTGATCCGGGAGACCGACAGCCGGCTGGCAGCCCTGGAAACGGTTCAGGCGGCCACGTTGCCTGATTGGCAGCCGCCCCTGGACGAGCCGGTCATGCTGGTCTGGGAGGCCGTGTATGGGCGAAACCCGGATGTGGACACCCTGCCGGACATGCCCGGGGTCAATGTGGTCTCCCCCACCTGGTATGACCTCACGGACGAGGCGGGAAACGTCTCCTCCAAGGTGTCCAATGCGTACATTCGCTGGGCCCGGGAGAACGGGTTCCAGATCTGGGCCCTGGTGACCAACGAATTTGACATTGACCGGACCCACGCATTCTTAAAAAGTGCAGACGCCCGGCAGCGGTTCATCGACCGCATGATCAGCGAGGCCCTGACCCACGGGTACGAGGGCATCAACGTGGATTTCGAACACATCTACATGGATGACCGGGACCGGCTGACCCATTTCATCAACGAGCTGGCCTGGGCCATGCGGCAGCATGATCTGGTCCTGTCCATGGATGTGACCATCATGGGGGGCAGTGACAACTGGTCCAAATGCTACGACCACGAATACCTGGGCCGGATCGTCGATTACCTGATCATCATGACCTACGACGAGCACTGGGCGTCCAGCCCCGTCAGCGGGCCGGTAGCCTCCTACCTCTGGGTGGAACGGGGCATGACTGAACTGACCCGGGTGGTGGACCCGGACCGGCTGGTTATGGGGCTGAACTTCTACACACGGGTCTGGCGGGAACGGCCCTCCACCGAGCGGGCCAACCGGATGGTCAACCGGTCCACTGCCATCGGCATGCCGGCTCAGGCCAATTTCATTGAAAACAACAGTCTTTCCCCCTTCTGGGACGAGGAATCCAAACTCTACTACGCCGCCTTCATTGACGGGGAAGACCTGGTGAAAATCTGGATCGAAAACACCGAGACCCTGTCCATCCGGGCAGGCCTGGTCCATGAACTGGGCCTGGCGGGCATTGCCGGCTGGCAGCGGAGCTTTGCCGCCGACGATGTCTGGCCGGCCCTGCGGGACGTGGTGTTTAGGTAGGCTGGTTGATGGTCTGGAGAGAGGGAGTTCGGCAAAACCGTGACCTTCGCTTTTCAGGGGGCAGTGTAGCATCACGAAAATGCTGGGAACCACGGTATCATTTATCCCGGGATGTGCAGTGGATGACCGCCGGAGGAGACATCATGCACAAGGAATACCGCGAAAAAGAGTTTCTGAACAAGGGCGGGGTTTTCCACATGATTAAGCTGTGGGTGAACCTGCCGAAAATAGACAAGTTCGTACCAGTACATTACCAGGACCTACCCAACAGCAAGTTGGGGAAAATGGAGTTTCCAGAGGATGCCGGAAATGTCACCGTTGTTTCCGGCGAGTTTATGGGCGTGAAGGGTGACGGCAGGGTCACCTTTGAAGAGCCAGAGGATTACAATACGGGCATTCTCATCACTGAAGACCAGGCCGTGATCAATGACACAGCCTGTGCCCACCTGGATTTCATCCTCTTCGAAAAACCAGGCAGGAATAATAAGCCTGGAATCAGGTGAAAAAGGCGAGAAGTTTATCGTCCTCAGCGGAGAGCCTTTGAATGAGCCAGCTGTAGCAGGCGGTCACTTTGTGATAAACACACGGGAAGAACTGGACCAGGCTCTCCAGGATCACCTTGAGGGAAAATTTGGTACCGAAAATTTTTAATGTGGCCAACTTAATGAAGTAATGGCAACCATCCGTTGATCTTTATGGCCAATGGATGGTTTTTCAGTTCAGATATATAAACAATTTCAAGCGAGATAGCGTAGTAGGATTTAGAGGCTCTGGCAATAGGTTAAGAAATATGCACATTTATAAAGAGAACAAAATGGCTCATTTGGAGGCGTCATACATGGAATTTAACCAAAAGTTGCAGATGCTGCGAAAAGAAAAACAGCTGACACAGGAGGAACTGTCCGAAATCCTTTTTGTTTCACGTACGGCAATTTCAAAATGGGAATCCGGCCGGGGATTTCCCAGCATCGATTCCTTAAAAGCCATATCCGCCACATTTGCCGTCTCCATCGACGACATCCTGTCCAGTGAGGAAATCATAAGAGCCGCTGAGGAAGACAAAAAGGACAGCGGAATTCGCTTGAGAGCAAGCCTGTTTGGATTAATGGATATGATGAACATGATGCTTTTTTTCCTGCCCTTGTTTGGCAAGGATAATGGTGAGTGGATTGAAAATGTTTCTTTGTTGGCCCTTCGGGACCTGCCGGCGTATGTCTTTTATCCCTACGCAGGCGTCATCATTTTGGCGGTGATTCTTGGCGGGTTGCAGGTGCTTCTCCAAAGCCAAGAGTACCCGTTCTGGATTAAGTACAGCGGTTTGCTCTCCATTGCAGTCACCATGATGGCAGCCACCATCTTTATCATCAGTCAACAACCCTACATCGCTTTTATCATGTTGTGGATCCTTGTCATAAAAGGCGCTTTGTACATAAAAAAGCCATGACACGAAAGGTGTCGGCCCTGTGACACGGTGATGCTTACCAACAAAACATCTCCATGGTAAGGTTTGGGAGGATATTGTATCCAACTAAAACTTAATGGAGGCATTAAAATGAAAAAGTGGGAAACAGGGTTTGTCTGGTCAGGGGTATTGCTCATGTTATTTGTGGCCATCACCACGCTGGTGATGAAAGTGGATGTGAGGCAGATCGGTCCCCTGGAATCGGAAGTGGGCCTGGCAACCATCAACCAGTTTTTCTTTGAAAGACTGGGCGTGAATGTGGTGTTTTATACCATTACCGACTGGCTGGGCATTGTTGCCATTCTCCAGGCCGTTGGTTTTGGGGTGTTGGGTGCGGCACAATGGGTTAAACGAAGAAGCCTGTTGAAGGTAGACCCGGACATCCTACTGCTGGGAGGGGTTTACCTTGTTGTGATGGTGCTCTACACCGTGTTTGAAATCATGATTGTGAATTATCGACCAATCCTTCTGACAGAACAGCTGGAGGCATCCTTTCCCTCAACCCATACCATGGTTGTGTTGTGCATCATGGGGACCGGGATGGAGCAAATCAGGAAACGGGTTGTGAAACAACCGATTCGGCTGATGGCAAAGGGTTTGTCCCTGATCATCATAGGGGTAACAGTCTTGGGCCGGTTGTTGGCAGGGGTGCACTGGGTTGCCGACATTGCCGCAGGGGTTTTGCTGGGCTCAGCCTTGGTGCTGTTCTATTCTTCGGCAGTCACGCTGCTTGATGAGCAGAAAGGACGAACCTGGGGTGATTCAAACGATGAAAAATTGACGTGAAGTGGAGGAAAAAATATGCGCATATTGGTCTACGGCGCCGGTGTCATCGGCAGTATCTTTGCAGGCAGGCTTGCAGCCGCCGGACAAAATGTCACAGTGCTGGCGCGGGGCAAACGCCTTGAACAGATTCAACAGCAGGGAATTGTCCTTGCAAGCCCTGGTTCAGGACCGGAGGTTGTGATTCCGGTGAACACCGTTGAAAGCCTTGCCCCTGATGATGAGTACGATTTTGTGCTCGTGGTCATGCAGCGGACCCAGATTGATGACGTGTTGCCTGTTTTGGCCAGGAACGTTTCACAAAACCTTGTTTTTGTTGTCAACACAGCGGGAGGGTATGAACAATGGGTGAATGCCGTTGGTAAGAATCGGTTGCTGCTGGGCTTTCCCTCTGCAGGCGGCGAAAGGGTAGGTCACAAGGTGGTTCATTTCATCGGAAGAGGTTTCTTGCGCGTCTTTCAGACCACGACCTTCGGTGAATACAGTGGTCAAAAAACGGATCGAGTGAACACACTGATCCGAATGTTTCATCACGCCCGCATTCCTTCTGTTTTCTGTAACGACATGGACGCCTGGCAGAAAACACATGTCGCCATGATGACGTGCATCGCCAATGCGCTGTACGGGTATCATTGCGACAATAACAAACTTTCTCGTTCTTACAGTGACATAAAGCTGATGTTGCAGGGGATTCACGAAGGATTCCGTGTCCTCAACAGCCTGGGAATCAAAACGAAGCCTTTTAAGCTCTGGTACATGAAACTGCCGGTGTGGCTCATTGCAGGCCCTTTTAAAGTCTTTATGGGAACAAAACTGGCGGAAGTCACCTTTGCCAGGCATTGTGTGGCAGCAAAACCGGAAATGATTTGCCTGCAGGCCGAATTTGATGAGCTCATTGCACGGAGCACAGTGGCCACACCCGCCATTGATGCATTGCGAAAAAACCTAAATATTGAGCTCGAATGAACGCAAATACCATTGCCTAATGTACAAATTTAGTTTGATTAACGATGTCCAGAGAATTAATCGGTTACAAGCATGCCATGAGACATATGATAGATGGGAGAGTCATAATGAAAACATTGATTGATTTACGGGAAACTCAAACAAGTGAGCTCGTTGAAGCAGCTGAGAAAACATTTGAAGAGACATTAGAGGTGATCCCGTTGGGAATCCAGCCCATCGCGCCATGCATTAGCTGCTTGGAGCTGTTGGCTCAAAACCCCCGGCATCTGTGTCCACAAAGACCCCATGGCAGCCTCCTATTCCCGTTACGTGAACAGTGACACGGTGATCCTGCTGCTGGACACCGCCCAGGGTTTTATCAACCAACAGGCGAAGGCCTTTTTTGACAGAAACATTCCCCATTACCATCCCTACATCGAGCTGGTGACGGGCGAATGTCACCACGTTGCCCGGTATGATCGTTACCCAGACCTGGTATTTCACTTTGATATGGAGGGTTTAACCACCCAGGAGGAAACAGTGATCGAAGATTACCTGGCACGGGCAGCCTTCCATTTTAAGTCGAAGGCGTTTCGACTTGTGGGTAACGCCGACAGCTATGAGTTGCGTCCATTGAAACCCCGAAAGGCTAAGAACCGTACTGTTCTGGGTGAAACCCTATGTAATGGGCATGATAGCTTATTTCATAGTAACAATTATATTGGAAACCATTAATGCAAAAACAATGGATAACCGATTTGTTGTATTGGCATTTATATTGTTGGCGGTTGTGATTACCGCTCACTTCTTTGCAAAGCAAACCGAAAAAAGATCCGATAGGAAAATTGATACGGTTACATTACCTCCGTTTCCACCGTCCGTGCACCGTGCCATTTTACCACATAGCCACCAATCCGTCATCCTGTTGCATCAGTATTCTCTGGATTTCATCCGGATTAGCAGGTGTGAACAGGTTCGGGGACTTTCCGGTCATTGTCAATTGGCGAAAAAAAAGTGTCCGCCAGGCTCAGTCTTGCAATGCTGATCGAAGAACGTTGACAGACAAAGTAAATATCGGTAGAGATTTATGCGGATCAAAGGTCACCGGTTGGCCAATCTTCACCGCATCATGGGCGGCAGGTGGGTTCGTTGGCACAGCAGCCAATCGGTGAGGATTCATCATCCTTCTGGCAGCGGATGCAGCGCCTGGCTTTGTAGCTGATGAGTTCCACATCCTTCGACAGAAAGTCCTCCTTCACTGGCTCCTCTTTCATTAAATCGGTGCTGAGGTATTTTTTATTGTCGTCCGAGAACACGGTCACCACCACGCTGTCTTTGGGATGCTCATTCTGAATTTTCAGGGCCCCCAGGAAATTCGCCCCGGAGGAGATGCCCACGCCAAGCCCCAGTTGCCGGGCCAGTTTCTGGGCCATGATAATCGCATCACCGTCGTCCACCGCCACAATATCATCCAGTTCATCCAGCCTGACGATCTCCGGAATAAATTCGTCCGAAATGCCCTGGATCCGGTGTTTTCCAGTTTTGTAGCCCGTGGTCATGGTTGGCGAATTAGCGGGCTCCAAGGGGTGTATTTTCATCGTATCCTTCTTGCTCTGTAGATACTGGCCAATTCCCATAATGGTGCCGCCCGTCCCCACACCTGCCACGAAAACGTCCGGCTCAAGGTGCTGGTTTTTCAGCTGGTGCCAAATTTCCGGCCCGGTGGTCAGAAAATGAGCCTCGCAGTTGTGGGTATTGGAAAACTGGTGCGGCAGAAAACTGTATTCCAGTTTCGCAGCCAGCTTCTCCGCCAGGTCGATGCTGCCCAAAAAGCCGCCCTGCTCATGGCTCACCAGCTCGATATCCGCTCCAAAGCTCCTAATCAGGTTGATCCGCTCCTGGCTCATCCAGTCGGGCATGAAAATGGTCACCGGATGCCCCAGAGCCCGGCCAATGGCTGAAAAGGCGATGCCGGTATTGCCGCTGGTGGCTTCGATGATCCGTGCCCTTGGATCAATTTCACCGCTTTCATAAGCCTTTTTCAGAATGTGCAGCGCCATTCTGTCCTTGATGCTGCCCGTCAGGTTGTAATGCTCCGCCTTCACATAAATCATACGTTCCGCGCCCTGGTAGCGGAACTTGATTTCCAGCATGGGCGTGGCTCCGATCATGCTGGATAAAAACATGAACTTTTCAGAGCGTGTGTTCGTCTGCGATTGCATTGCCATATTCAAGCACCTCCTATTTGTCAGTTGTGCACATTCCCAGTTTTGAGGACCCCCGGATTCTCTGTCCGAAAAATGCCTCAAGAATCCTTGGCCGCCTGCCGGCAGTAGTCCGCACAACCTTTCATCAGCAGCATACCCACCGTTGCACCGCCATCCTGAATGCCAATGCTTTTTTCACGGTAATAGGCAGCCCGGCCGTGAACAGAACGCATTTCCTTCGTTTTTTCCATCCCTTCCTCCGCGGCCGCCCTGCCTTTTTCCAGCACATATGAAAAAGAAGAGGTTGACTGGAGTTCGGCTTTCATAGTATCCACCGCCGGATACAAGGCATCTACAATGGTCTTTTCCCCCGGTTTCGCCCCTCCTTTTTCCATTAGGGAACGGACTCCTGCCTCCAGCCCCCCGACAAACATACCGGCATCCATGCTTTCAGATCCTTTGAGAGACTTGGCCATACCCATAAACACAATGGACAGCAACGTCCCCAGTGTCGACGGCGCGGCTTCGTTCAACGTTTTGGAGATCTTCAGGAAGAGCCGGCCCAAGTCTTTTTCATCTGTTGACATGAGTCCTTCAGACACTTTCGTAAAACCGCCGGCCATGCTGAGCCCCAGGTCACCGTCACCATTCTGGGCATCCAGCCGGATCAGCAGTTCTTTATTCTCCACCATTTCCTGTGTAATCATCTCAAACATGTCCACTACATTTTGGGACGTCATGTACAGCACATTTCTCACCTCTACTTATTGTGATTAGTATAGAACGGAGTGCTGGCCGGATGAGAAAGCAGTGACTTTAACTGCTCATCAAGCTTAAAGACCGTGATGGACAGGCCGCTCATCTCCATGGAGGTGGCAAACTCGCCGATATGGGGCATGAAAATGCTCACGCCCTTCTCCTTCAGCAGCTCATGCACCCGCCTGTAGCAGATCAGCTGCTCTTCCAGCGGAGTTGCCCCCAGTCCGTTGACCATCACGGACACCTCATCACCCTCGCTGAGCGGCAGATCCCCCAGAATGCTGTCCATGATGGTGTCAACAATTTCGTCCGCCGTTTTCAGATCCCCCACTTCGATGCCCGGTTCGCCGTGAATGCCCATGCCGATCTCCATCTGATGATCCTCAATGGTAAACGTGGGTTTACCCACTTCCGGAACAATACAGGGTGTCAGGGCAACCCCCATGGTCCGGATATTGTCCAGGGCTTTCTCCACCGTTTGGGTGACTCCTGCCAGATCCATCATGTGATCCGCTGCGGCGCCGGCAATTTTAAACGCATACACCATGCCAGCGACACCTCTGCGTTTCTCTGCTTCTTCTTTGGGGCTGGAAGCCACATCATCCCTTACCCGCACCGTTGCCGTCTTGATATCATTGAATTCCACTTCTTCAATCGCCAGATCAAAATTCAGGATATCACCGCCGTAATTGCCATAGAGGCACAGCACCCCTGATCCAAAATCGCAGGCTTCAATCATCTGCGCCATTTTAGTCGCTGAGGGAGAGGCGAACACATTTCCCACCGCACAGCCGTCGATCATTCCCTGTCCCACATAGCCCAGGAATACCGGCAGATGACCGCTGCCGCCGGCTGTCACAATGCCCACTTTACCTTCCTTTGTCGGCGTATTCTTGATTAAGATTCGTTTATCATCATTCAAAAACGTCACACGGTCACCGTAAGCATAAAGAATGCCCTGCATGGTTTCATCAACAAAATTTTCCGGCTGGTTAATGATTTTTTTCATCCTGAGCCCTCCTCTATATCCCCAAGTAAGCCTCCCGTACACGCACATCCTTTTCCAGTGCTGACCCCGTACCCTCAATGGCAATTTTGCCTCGTTCCAGCACATATCCCCGATCGGCCACCTGCAGGGCCATGGCTGCGTTCTGCTCAATGAGCAGCACCGTTTTCCCTGATTTCTTGATCCGCAGAATCAGTTCAAAGATTTCCTCGATGATGATCGGTGCCAGACCCAGGGAAGGTTCATCCAGCATGATCAGGTCCGGCTCCATCATCAATCCCCTGGCAATGGCCAGCATCTGCTGCTCGCCTCCGGAGAGCGTTCCTCCCGCCTGGTTGATCCGTTCCTTCAGCCGGGGAAACAGCTGGCAGACTTCCTCTATCTTGCCGGCAGTGGTATCCTTTGTCATGCGCCTGTTCCCAAAACTGCCGGCAATCAGGTTTTCCCTGACTGTCAGCATGGGAAATATTTTCCGGCCCTCGGGCACATGACTAACGCCCATTTGCACAATTTTGTGCGGCGCATCATCTGTGATATCCCTGCCTTTGAAGCTGACGGTTCCGTCAAATTTGGACACCATGTTGGAAATCGCCATCAGGGTGGTGGTTTTCCCGGCCCCGTTGCCGCCGATCAGGGTGATGATTTCCCCTTCCTGCACATTGAAGGTGATCCCGTTCAGCGCATTAATGTACCCGTAGTGCACATGCAGATCATTCACCAGAAGCATCAGTGTCCACCCCCCACATTGAGGCCTTTGCCAAAGTAGGCCACAATGACATCTTCATCCCGCTGCACCTGTTCAGGTGTTCCTTCGGAAATTTTCTGCCCAAAGTTCAGCACCAGCACTTTATGAGCCATGGACATGATGAATTTCATGTCATGCTCAATGACCACAATGGTATAGCCTTCCCGGTTCAGCTCCTGGATGAACGTCATCAACGAATTCGTTTCAATCGGGTTCATCCCGGCTGCGGGCTCGTCCAGCAGAATGATTTCGGGATTCAGGGCCAGCGCCCTGGCGATCTCCACGCGCCGCTGCACTCCATAGGCCAGGTTGCCTGCCAGTGTATCCCTGTACTCATGCAGGCCGACCTTTTTGAGAATGGCGATGCCTTCACTGATCACCATTTCTTCGTCCATCTGATACTGTTTGTTATGCATAATCGCATCAAAGATCCCAGACTTTGTCCGGTTGTGAAACCCGATCTTCACATTCTCCAGCACACTCATGTTTCTGAACAACTGGATATTCTGGAAGGTACGGGCAACTCCTTTTTTGGCGATCTCCTCCGGTTTCAGGCTGATGAGTGACTCACCCTTGAACAGAATATCTCCCGACGTCGGCTTGTAAATTCCGGAGCACACATTGAAAAAAGTGGTTTTTCCCGCACCGTTGGGTCCGATGATGCCGAAAATGTCCTTTTTCTCGACCTGCATGTTGACCTTCTCAACCGCTTTCAAACCGCCGAAGTATTTGCAGATATCCTTCGCTTCCAGGATCACTTCGCTCATGACCGCTCACCCACCTTCGCCGATTCCATTTTAAGCGGCTTCTGATTTTTCTTCTTGACTGCAAAGACACTGTCATACGCCCCCACCAGTCCCTGCGGCCGCCACCACATCATGGCAATGATCAGAATGGCATAGATCACCATGCGGTACTGGGCGGCAAACCGGAACACTTCGGTGATCAGCGTGACAATCAGTGCTCCCGCCAGCGGACCCACCAGGGTTCCCTGTCCACCGATGATTACCATGGACAGGATATTGAAACCCTCGTCAAGGGTAAACATGTCCGAGGAAATAAACCGGTAATACGGTGCAAAAGTGGCTCCCGCCACGCCGGCCCAGAAAGACCCGTACATGAAGTTGATGGACTTATAGAAACGGGATTCGACACCCAGCGATTTTGCCGCCGTCTCATCTTCCCGGATGGAGATCCAGGCCCTACCCACCCGTGATTTCAGGACACGCCCGGTAATTACCAGAAACACCACCGCCACCAGCAGGAATATGTAGTAATAGTCAGAGGCGCGGCTGATGACTTTCCCCATGAACACCGGTGATGGAATATCCTTGATTCCCATGGGTCCGCCGGTGACACTGCTCCAGTTCAGGGCCAGGATCCGGATGATTTCCGAAAAACCGAGGGTGACGATGGCCAGGTAGATACCCCGCAGCCGCATGGTGGGAAGTGAAATGAGAAAACCCACCAGGGAGGCTGAGATGCCAGAAACAACCAGCAGAATCCAGAAGCTGACACCGAACCGGGTAGCCAGAATGGCCTCCGTGTATGCGCCGATGCAGAAAAAACCCGCATGGCCGATGTTGAACTGGCCGCTGTAGCCGTTGATGGCGTTCAGGGAACCCGCCAGCACGGAATACAGCAGCATCCGGCAGATGATGCCCATGATGTAGTTGCTGTTCACCAGCTGGGGCAGGGCAAGCAGCACCGCCAGGACAACCAGGTTGATGATGAGCTTTCTTTTTGCATAGAACGCTTTGATTTCCTTAAACAGCTCTTTTCCTGTCATAGCTTGCCACCCACCTTCTTCGAGAAACCTTCCGGCTTGATGATCAGCACCAGTACGAGGAAGATAAACGCAAACACATCCCGGTAACTGTTGGACAGCACCGCGGTACCCAGATTTTCCGTTAGGCCGATCAGTAGTCCCCCCAGCGCGGAAGCCGGGGCTTCCGTCAGACCTCCCAGCACTGAGGAGGAGAAAGCTTTCAGTCCCATGGTGCCTCCCATGGTCGGCACCAGCGACTGGTAATAGATGGCCAGCAGCATCCCGGCAACGCCTCCCAGACTGCAGCCGATGGAATTGCCGATCAGGGCGGTGCGTTTCACGTTGATGCCCATCAGCGCAGACGCCTTTTTGTCCTGGCTGACAGCCCGCAGCTGGATACCCCATCGGGTTTTGTTATTCAGAATATATAACCCCAGCGACAACGCCAGTACAATCACCACGATGATAATCTGGATGGTGTTGATCCTCACCCCAAACAGATTGATAAACCGCAGGGCAATCGGCTGCGGCATTGCTTTCATATTCGGTCCGAAAAAAATCTGCGCCAGATTCTTGAGCAGCATGCTGACTCCTATCGTGCAGATCAGCGAAATGTGACGCGGCGCATCAAAAAACCGTTCATAACAGATCTTATACACAAAAATCCCGATAAACCAGGAAGCAAAGAAGCTCGCGAACAACCCCAACAGCAGGTTGTTGCCAAAATAAGTAAACGCGTAGTACGCCGCATAGGCGCCAAGCACCATGACTTCGCCGTGGGTGAACGTCACCAGGCCGACAACCCCGACCACCACCGAGTAGCCAATCGCCATCAGGGCATAGATCGAGCCTTGGGCCAGGCCGTTAATAATTTGAGAAATGTAGTATTCCAAGATCTTCACCCCTTTTGCAGATTGCAAAAAGCTGCTTTGCGGCCACTTTCACCGACTGCAAAGCAGCTCCCATGTCAATCCTTACTACTGCAAACCATTACTAGTTAATGTAATCAAAATCGGTCATTTGAACGAATCGATCACCCTGAATTTCCATGATCAGGTACAGGCGGGTAATGTCACCGGATTCATTGAACTCGATCGGGCCGGTTAAACCGACGAAACCTTTTAGATCCTGCAGGTTTTGACGGACAGCATCACGTGTCACTTCCCCATCGATGTTTTCAATGGCAGCTTTCATCAGATACACCGTGTCATAAGCCACTGCCGGGTGTACCGTTGGCTCAAATCCTGCACGATCTTTGAATTCCTGCGCCCATGCCCAGGCCTGTTCGTTTTCTTCGGTGATAAAGAACGGAGTGGAGAGCAGCAGGCCTTCCACATTTTCACCGGCCAGTTCGATGATCTGCATGGAAGTGCCAGGGCCCAGGGCCGTCAGCTCAACATCCCAGCCCATCTGGGCCGCTGTGTTGGCGATCATGGCCGTATCGTTGGCATGCATGATCAGGGCCAGGGTATCCGGATTTGTAGCGCGGACTTTTGTCAAGAGTGAGTTGAAATCCCGTTCCCCTTCCACAAAGTTTTCCTCGGACACAATGTTCAGTCCGTCGATGGCTGCCTGGCGAATCAGGTTTTCATAAGCAGACTGGCCCCAGTCGTTATTAATATAAATTACGCCGATTGCCTCGGCATTCTTGTATTTTTGCAGCAGGAAGGTGGAGAAGAAGGGCGCCTCGCCGTCCTGACGGCCCATGATACTGAACATGTACTCATTCATACCGGCGTAATCGGGATGGGATGCGGTCGGTGACAGCTGCACCATGCCGCCGGCGCCCAGAATCGGCGCATTGGCCATGCAGTTGGAGCTGGTGAAGTCGCCCAGCACTGCCAGGAAGGATTCATCATCCACCACACGTCTGGCAATGTCCGCACTTTCCGTCGGCTCACCCTTGGTGTCGTACACCACCAGCTCAATCATATTGCCATTGATCCCGCCGGCCGCATTGATCTCGTCGGCAGCCATCTGTGTCGCCACTTCAAAGCCTTTCCCATACTCTGCATAGTTTCCGGTAATAGGTGCAAAGACAGCAAATTTATAGGCACCTGCCTCTTCACCACCGCCCGCCGGTGCAGGGCTGGAGCAGCCGGCCAGCACCGCAGCCATCAACAATACCACCAACAGTACTGATAACACTTTTTTCATTGTAAATCCCCCTTTATTCGTTGATCGGTTTCACGGTTACAAAAAAACTCACGGCAGACCGTTGTCATTTTCAATCGGTATCTGTGATGACGCGCCTCACCTCCTTCACTCATCGTGATTGGTGAATGCCTATTTCTTGTAGAACTTCACCTGGCAGGTTTTGCACTTCTTCGCAATGGTGTCGCCCAGTTCAAACTCATATCCCATAGCCTCGGCAATGCCCCGGTCGCCATCCATGGCGATATCGCACAGAAGAGCGATTTTTTCTTCGTCAATGCCCAGCTTTTGCCAGGCTTCCACCAGCGCACAGTAGTTGAAATCAATGTCCACATGCTTTTTGTCATAGGTCTTGATGTCCATTTCAAAGAGATTAACGCCGTCCTCCGTCAAAAATACCTCTTTGAAGGCGCTTACATCCTCCGGATTGCTGCTCTTCGCCTTAAACATCTCACCGTGCATCAACCCCGTCTTTTTCACAGCCGCCCGCGTGATTTTTTCCGCGTCACAGCCAGCCTTTTCCATCTCCAGGAACATCAGGCCCATCCAGGTGGCGCGGTGCTGTATGGCTGCCCGGAGCGCATTGATGTGATCATTCTCCACCAGTTTTGCTTTGTTTTCAATCGTTGACATAATTCATCCTCCTTTGATTTTGATTAACTGACCGGGATCACCCTATACCGTCGCAAAAACCGGTCAATCTCCTCCCGGGTAGGCATCGCCGGAGCCGTTCCGTTTTTAGTGACTGACAGGGCACCGACCGCATTTCCGAAAATCACCGCCTCTTCCAACGTCATGCCTTCAGCAATGGCTGTGGCAAAGCCTCCGTTGAAGGCATCGCCGGCGCCAGTGGTGTCCACCACCATTTCCACGGTAAATCCGGGGATCAGTTTCGAATCCTGTGATGTGTGAAAGAACACCCCTTTTTCTCCCAGGGTAATCAACGCCAACTGGACGCCCCTGGATATAAAGATCTCAGCCGCCGCTGCCGCGTCTGCTTCATTCCGAATGGCCACTCCCGTCAGCACTTCCGCTTCCGTTTCGTTGGGGGTGATGATATCAATCAGCTGATAAATGGCATGGTCCACCTGCTGCACCGGAGCCGGATTGACGATCGTTTTCAGACCCATCTCCTTTGCCATGCGCAGCACCTGCCACACGGCGTCCATGTTGGTTTCAAACTGTGTCAGGAACACGCCGGCTTCTGTCATTTCCGGCTTCAGGGAGGCGACCTCATCGGGCGTGATGCAAGTGCATGCCCCGGAAGATACCACGATGGCGTTTTCGCCGGTGCCGTTTTCCACCATGATCAGCGCACTGCCTGTTTCATGCGTCTCATCCTGGTAGACATGCGTACAGGAGATGCCCTCATCGATGTAGGTCTTCAGCGCCACCTCGGCAAACTGGTCTCTGCCCAGCTTCGTCAGAAAGCACACATCCGCTCCCGCACGTTTGGCTGCAATACACTGATTCGAGCCTTTTCCGCCAGGCCCCACCGTCAGCGGCCCTCCAAAAATGGTTTCCCCTCTCCTGGGGAGCGCGGGTGATTTCATGGCCAGGTCCACCACAAAACTACCCATGATCACCAACTTATTACCGCCCATGCAATCCCTCCGTCAGCCTTTTTAAACCGCCAACACTTCAATATAATGCCCTATGCTGGTATGCTTGAATCCCTCCATCAGCCTGATTTTCTGATAATGAGTCTGGGCGGAATAACCATTTCCCTGGCCGTATTACATATCTCACCTTCCGTTCGCTGAAGAAACAGAGAGGCAATCGCACGGCCGATTTCCCCGTGGTTTTGTTCCACTACGGTAATGGGTGGATCTGTCATGTCAGCCAGGTTCATATCGTCAAACATGATCAACGCCAGATCATCCGGTATGTTTTTGCCCAGATGCCGAAGCGCCTGAATTGCTCCCACACCCATGAAGTTGTTCCCCACAAACACCGCATCAATAGCGGCGTCCGTTTCCATGATCGTCATCATACAGCGGTAGCCGCTTTCCCTGGAAAAGTCACCAAATCCGATTAACCGCTCGTCCGCAGGAATGTTGAACAGAGAAAGCGCCTTCAGATACCCCTCATAGCGTTCCCGGCCAGGTGTGTACTGCTGGGGCCCGGCTATCATGGCAATATGGCGGCGCCCCTGGTTTAGCAGGTGGGAAACCGCCTGCATGGCTCCTGTTTTGTTATCCGTCCTGACCGAGGATATAATGGGACTGATCACCCGATCCAGCTGAATCACCGGAATGTTTTCGTCAATGGTTTCATACTCCCTGGCAAAGGTATCCGAGGTGGAGGTGATGAAAAGGCCGTCGATTCTTCTTTCCATGATGTTTTTGATGTATATCCGTTCCAGCTTCAGATCTTCGAGAACGCTGTAAATCATGATGGAATAGCCTTTTTCCTTCAGAATCGTACCGGTAGCCTTGATAATCTCCGTAAAGAACGGATTGCTTATATCGGGGATCACAAACCCCACCGTATAGGTTTTGGAGCCCCTCAGGCTTCTGGCGATGGCGTTGGGCTGGTAATTCAGGTCTTTGATGGCCGCCTCGATCCGCTGGCAGCTTTCGCGAGAAACACTGCCCCTGTTCAGGTAACGGGACACCGTTGAAGGAGAAACTTTGGCTTGTTCAGCTACTTGCACCAGTGTTGCGTTCCGCAAAATCGACACCATCCAGTCAGTGTATGCAGTACATGTTTATTCGTTAAATTGGTAACGTTATTTAATTATAATTTGTTTATGAGTCTTTTATTTCAATGCTTTAAAGCGGAATGGCGAAATATTTTTCATAAATTAATGGCAACGTTCTCAATCATAATCATACCAACCACATGGACGGATGTCAATGAGAAGCGGACAAATTCATGTGCAATGTTGTTAAAAGCTGTCCGCGTAGATCTTCCGCACAATGTCCGGTACCGCATAGGCCGGGTCGTTGTCCAGGCTGCCGGCTACACCGTCACAGAGGTGCTGCAGCTGGTCCCGGTGCAGGCCAAGGTCCGGTAGTTTATAAGTGACGCTGATCAGGTCCATAAAGTCCGTCAGGATCTGCAGCACTTCTTCCCGGCTGCGGCAGACCGATCCGGACAGAATCGTCCCGATCGTGTTGAGTTTCTCCCGGGCGTGTTCATACCCGTGACACACCCAGTCCGGGTACAGGCAGGCCAGTCCCGCGCTGTGACTGGTGTCTGTCAGGGCGCCGAGGGGGTACTGGAGGCGATGGGGCAGGCAGGTGCTGGCAATTCCCTGGCCGGCACGGTAATGCCGATGCGTCTGTCGTTCATATCGTGCCCTCTTTCCATGATTTTCCGTTGACCCTACTCCTCTCTATCATCGCTCATTTGGCAAAAGCTGTCAAACAGGCATGTGTCCGGATCACACAGCCGGAGCCGCCTCTGTTGTACCATGCTTCCCTGCTGCACCATCAATCCGGTATCATTGATGTTTCTTTCCCAAATGGGTATATATGAAAAGTGGCCGGCAGCACCCGCCGGTCACGGAAAGCCGTCGAAAAGAGGCGAAGCACCGGATGCTCAGACTGATCAACTATCTCAAACCCTACTGGAAAAGCGTGCTGGTGATTTTGGTGTTAACCCTGGCCGGCGTTTTTTCCGAGCTCTTTTTACCCCGCCTGATGGGGAACATCGTTGACATCGGTGTCACCACCGGAGACCTGCCCTATATTTACGCCACCGGTCTCCGGATGGTCATCATCGCCGTGCTGGGAACCGTCAGCATGGTGCTGTCAAGCTATTTGTCCGCCCGGGCGGCCACCGCCTACGGCAGGGATCTGCGGGCCGCCGTCTTTACACGGGTGGAACGCTTTTCCCTGAACGAATTCAACCAGCTGGGCACTGCCTCTCTCATCACCCGCACCACCAATGACATCAAC
>JAWSUV010000035.1:0-20258 GCA_033549305.1 Bacillota bacterium
GGTCGGCCATCATCACAATGGGCCGGCCGTGGCCGGGCACCTGGATCGCTCCCATGGCAATGCCGTCGGAGACGATATCAGCACCTGCCAGGTGTGAGATGACCGGCCCTTCCAGACGGCAGCCCATCCGGTCACATTCCGTCGTCACCTGGTAGATTTCCCTGTAGAAAGCGGCAACCCCTTCAGGAGAGAAAGAATCTTCCTGAGGGCCGGGCACAACCCGGACCACCACTGGATCCCTGGTTTCAAGGAGTCTGGGTTCCATCCGCCTGCCTGCCAGTGCTTCCAGGGGCATGACCGGTGTCATCAGGGTGATTTCATCTCCCGCTTTCAAAGCTCTGCCCCGGTATCCCCCCAGTTTTCCCCGGGTATAAGTGGATCGGCTGCCCATCAGGAGGGGCACGTCAATCCCCCCGGCGAAGGCGATGCAGCTGCGGCATCCGGAGCGGACACTTTTGAAGCTGATCTGGTCGCCTGCCTGCACCCGCACACTGGTCCACGCATCCATGGGCTGTCCATTGAGCAGCGGCCCCAGGTCTCCGCCGGTGACAGCCAGGACTGTTTCGCGCTCGATCCGCAGCGCCGGCCCCATCAGGGTCACTTCCAGCACCGCTTCTCCCCCTTTATTTCCCACCAGGACATTTGACGCCCGGTAAGCATAATCATCCATCACACCGGAAACGGGTACCCCGTACTGCTGATACCCAATCCGTCCGGCGTCCTGAACTGTGGTCAGCATCCCAGGTTTGATCACCGTGATCTCAGTCAAGGGTCTCACCTCCCGGCAGTGGCGGCGCAGTTTTCGCCAGGGACGCTATGCGGCACTGATAGGACTTGTTCTCCACCGCCGACATAATGCTGTGGCAGTCTTCACTGCTTATCGGTTTAAACCGAATATAATGACCCGCCTTCAATAAGAAGGGATTTTGTGCGGTCGCCTCAAAAAGTGGCACCGGTGTCCAGCCAATGATCTGCCAGCCGCCGGGGCTGTCGATGGAATAAATTCCGGTCTGGCTGCCGGCGATGCCCACGGACCCGCCTTTGATTTTGGTGCGGGGATTGGCCAGCCGGGGCGTCGCAATGCGGGAATCCATTCCACCCAGATAAGGGAAGCCGGGGGTGAACCCCAGCATGTAGATCAGGTAGTCCCGGCTGCTGTGAATCTCAATGACCTCTTCCGCGGTCAGATGGTTGTGGCGGGCGACAGTGCCCAGATCCGGTCCCGATTCGCCGCCATACAGGGTGGGAATTTCAATGACTTCGGGCGCCGGCAGTTCCATGTCTTCCAGCTGCTCCGCCAGTAGCTTCAGCTGGTCGCACAGGTCTTTATAAGGCATGATCCGAGGATTATAATGAATCATCAGGGATCGGTAGGTGGGCACCAGCTCGGTGATGCCGTTCACAGCCTTCTTTTCCAGCACCAGCTGCATAGCCCGCACCCGGCTGCTGATGGCTTCCGAAATCTCATTTCCGAACTCCATCACCACCGCACTGTCCCCTGCGGTTAAGATTTTTCCTGGTGTCAGCATCGCTGCTGCCTCCCTTTCATTCTGACTCTGCCTCATTCTTTCCGTTACGGCGGTTTATTGACGCCGCAGTTCTTCTCCGGTGATGGTGGTGATGAACATATGCCCCGGGGAATGGGTGATGATCAGTTCCGGTTTTGCGTTTTTCAGTGCCATTTGCGATGTGACGCCGCATGCCCAGAAAACAGGCACTTCCCCTTCCCGGATCACCGGCGGGTCACCAAAATCCACCTGCTGCAGATCACGGATCCCGATGGCAGTTGGATCACCAATGTGGACCGGCGCGCCATGGGCTTTTCGGAAGGGGGCTGTCAGCTCTGCCGCCCGGCGGGCCTGGGCTTCGGACATGGGACGCATGCTGACCACCATCGGGCCGGAAAAGATGCCGGCAGGGATGGTCTGGATGTTGGTGATGTACATCGGGACGTTTCGGTTCAGTTCGATGTGGCGGACTGGGATCCCAGCCTGCAACAGGGCTTCTTCGAAGGTAAAGCTGCATCCCAGCAGGAACGTAACCATATCGTTCGTGTAAATGCCGGCAATTTGGTCCACTTCTTCAGCCAGTTCTCCGTGACGATAGATCCGGTATTTCGGCACATGGTAACGGATATCCGCCCCGGGACCGGCCAGGGGCAAAAATGGCTGTCCTGGATCCGAAACATCCACCAGCGGACAGGGCTTTTCATTCCGGAAACAGAAAAGCAGAAAGTCAAAGGCGTGCTCTTTGGGGATAATCACCACATTGGCCTGGGTATAGGCCGGCGCCAAACCCGCAGTTGGCTTTCGCCATTCTCCCCGCTGGATCGCCGCCCAGATTTCCGGGACAGTCTGATACATCATCTGGCATCCTCCTCCTGGGTATCACCTGACGAACACGTGCCGGCAGCAGGAGAGCCTGGCCGGCACGGATTCGCTGTTCTCATTGTATTGTAGCATTTTCCAGCGGAACGGAAAAGGTGGATGCGCCGGTTATTCCGCCGCCTGTTCCTCCTCGGGCTCCACCGGACCGCCATAGTAATGAGGCACAAAGGTCTGGTCGGTGATGGGCGGCCGGACATAGGCACTTTCATCCTGACGCGGCGGCAGCTCAATGGGTTCCGGTGTCAGGTCTTGATAGGGAATCAGGCTCAGCAGGTGGGTGATGCAGTTCAGCCGGGCATGTTTTTTGATGTCTGCATCCACCACATACCAGGGAGACTGTTTGATATCTGTGTGGGCAAACATTTCATCCTTTGCCCGGGAATAGTCCATCCACCGGCGCCGGGACTCCAGATCCATGGGACTCAGTTTCCAGCGTTTGGTGGGGTCGTCAATGCGGTCCTGGAAACGGCGCTCCTGTTCTTCGTCGGAAACAGAGAACCAGTATTTGATGAGGATGATACCGGAGCGGATGAGCATTTTTTCGAACTCGGGACAGGACCGCAGAAACTCGCGGTATTCCTCTTCCGAACAGAATCCCATGACCCGTTCCACACCTGCCCGGTTATACCAGCTGCGGTCAAACAGCACAATTTCACCGGCGGCAGGAAGGCGGGACACATAACGCTGAAAATACCACTGGGTTTTTTCCTTTTCCGTGGGTGTTGCGAGAGCTTCCACCCGGGCAATCCTGGGATTCAGGCCCTCCGTGATCCGCTTGATCACGCCGCCCTTTCCGGCAGCATCTCTTCCTTCAAAGACGACCACCACTTTCAGTCCCTGGTTCTTCACCCACTCCTGAAGTTTCACCAGTTCTATCTGCAGACGTCCCAGTTCCTTTTCGTAGTATTTGTTCCTGATTCGCTTGACCTTCCGGCCGTTTAATTCTATCACTTTATAACGGTTGTCTTTTTTTTCTTCTGTTTCTTCCATTACCTCCGGCTCCTGTGCTGACAATTTGTCTTTTTTCTGCTGGTTATGATTCTTGTTCTTCTTTTTCTTGCCCATGACCACATCCCCTTTCTCGCCGTTTTCTTCCTGTTCTTTTCCTGTGAAATCGGGTAAAGAAATCATATGAACCCTTTTGGGGCCGTTTTCCTGAACCTGATATATGAGAAAAGGAGGCAACTCCCATGACTATTCGAAAATACCTGCCATGGATCCTGCTGCTCATCCTGGTTTTTCTCTCCGGATGGGTAGGTGTGCGTTACCTGGTCCCCCGGACCATTTTTGCCCCGGATGATCCAGCTCTAACCGCTCCAGACGGGGCACCCGCTGCGGCCGTGTCTGACGAGCCTGCGATTTCCGATCCGACTGAGTCGGAAGATTCCGTTGAGGAAGCACCGGAGCCCGGGGGTGCTGTGGTGGATTTTGATGATCTGGATTTTACCATGGAAGTGCTGGCTGAAAACCTGACCATTCCGTGGGAAATGCTGTACCTGCCGGAAGTCGATGACTGGCTCCTTACCCAGCGCAGCGGCGAACTTGTGTCCCTGACTCACGGGACAGTGGCGGTGATTGAGGAAACGGATCATACCGGTGAAGGCGGGCTGCTGGGCATGGCGGCTCACCCGGATTTCGACGGCAACCGGCTGCTTTATCTCTATACGACCACCCGGTCTGGCAATCAGCTCATCAACCGGGTGCTGCGCTACACTTATGAAAACCAGGCACTCAGCGACCGAACCGTCATCCTGGATGACATCCCCGGTGCCCGTTTTCATAACGGCGGCCGGATTGCATTCGGTCCGGACGGCATGCTCTATGTGACCACCGGCGATGCCGGTGATCCGCCTCTGGCTCAGCGGCAGGATTCCCTGGCCGGCAAAATTCTGCGTCTCACGCCTGAAGGAGCTGTCCCCGCGGACAATCCCTATCCCGGCAGTCCTGTTTACTCTCTGGGTCACCGCAACCCTCAGGGGATGGCCTGGCACCCGGAAACCGGCGATCTGTACGCCAGTGAACACGGCCCCACCCAGATGGATGAAGTGAACCTGATTCATCCGGGCGGTAATTACGGCTGGCCGCTGGTGACCTGCGATGAAGCGCCGACAGATTATGAGGATCCGATTGCCTGCTACAGCGGGTTTACCCTGGCACCCTCCGGTATGACGTTTTATACTCCTCCGTTCGTCAACGGCACCCATCTGCTGGTGGCGGGACTGCGGGGCAACCAGGTGCGGCATCTGGCGCTGTCCCCTGATGGTACCGTGATGTCTCAGGAAGTGCTCTTCTCGGACTGGGGCCGCATCCGTGCAGTCAATGAGCTGGAAGGGGATCTGTACGTGATTACCAACAACCGTGACGGGCGGGGGACTCCTCAGGCCAATGATGACCGGTTCATTCGCCTGCGGGTGGACCTTCCGGACTAAGCCAGCCGATCTTTTAGGCTTGATGTTATCCTTCGTGAGAAACCATTCGGTCACGCCCCTGTTTCTTTGCCTGATAGAGGGCTTTGTCCGCCTGAGCCACCAGGTTCTCCCATCCTCCTCTGCCTGCCGGCATCAGGGTGGCCGCGCCAATACTGGCCGTAACATGCGTGTGAGTGGCAGCTCCCCTGTGGGGAATGGCCAGTTCCTGAATGGCTGCCTGAATGCGCCGGGCAATTTTTTGAGCCCCTGACGCATCAACCCCCGGCAGCACACAGGCAAATTCCTCACCGCCATAGCGGGCTGCCAAATCACCCGGCCGTTTCAGGCTATCCGCCAGGGTGGCTGCAATTTTCCGCAGACACTCATCCCCCGCAAGATGGCCGTAGGCATCGTTATAGGGTTTAAAAAAGTCAATATCCACCATCAGCAGCGACAGCGGCTTCCGATCCCGGAAGGCGCGTTTCCATTCGGTTTCAATGGTTTCATCAAAACGCCGGCGGTTGGCGATTCCTGTCAGTCCGTCCACATGGCTGGCATTCTTCAGCAGATCCCGGTAGCGCTTCAGTTCCAGATGGTTACGCACCCGGGCTTTGACAATAGCCGCATTATAGGGTTTGATGATATAGTCGATGGCCCCCATTTCGAGCCCCTTCGCTTCATCCTCATCCAGGTTCAGCGCGGTGACGAAGATGATGGGAATATCCCTGGTTTCCGGAGCTCCTTTTAACATCCTGCACACGGTATAGCCATCCACATCAGGCATCATCACATCCAGCAGGATCAGATCCGGCGGATGGTCGGAAAAAGCGATCTCCAAAGCTGTTCGGCCGTCGGTGGCCGCCTTGACGTCCACTTCATCCTCCAGTAATTTTTCAAGAATATGGACATTGATCGCGCTGTCATCCACGATCAGGACCGTCTGTTTCCCCGCTTTTTCATCCATCCCGGCACCTCTCTCCATTGGTTCGCCATGTTTGACGCCTGTGAAACCATACGCGGCAGCGCCGCATTATTTTTTTTGTCTCTAGTCGCTACATACCACAATCAGAACGATTTTTAACGGACCCGGCCCATTAATCCAAATTAAAAACCTTCTGCCGGCCGATCCCATCAGCAAAAAGAGCAGACCCGGTGGTCTGCTCTGGCTGAATTGAGGCTGTTTCCATCATGGCTGTCTCGCTTGTTATTTCAACAAGACTTCGTCCATGAACCGGAAATCCCGCTGGTGATGGCGCTGCACTTTGTAATTGGAAGTGGTGAGCAGAGTGTCTCCCACATAGAGGATCCGGTCCACATTTTTTTCCGCGTCATACCAGTAACTACCCGCCTTTAGATAATCCTCACGACTGAGATGGGTAATCGAGGCTTTCAGGGTGAAACCGGTGTTCAGGTCCAGGCCATACACCTGGGCGCCCTGGAAGGTGAACTGCCCCCACTGCCAGGGGTCGATCTGAGAACCGGCTGGTTTGGTCATGATGGTGATGGGGAAGGCAATCAGGTTCCGTTCTTTGGAGAAGAGCAGCGCTTTGTGGTTCCAAAGCAGCTCTGATTCCGTGCCGCTGTCCCCGATTTCCAGTTTGAATTTCTCCACCGGACGGGCCACATCCGTCACATCAAAGACGGCCATTTTGAATCCGCCGGGGATGGCGTTGCCTTTCACGTCATAGACTTCTTTTCCGAAGCCGATGATGTGGTTGTCGTCGTATGGATGCAGGTAATCGCTGTATCCGGGGATCTTCAGAAAGCCCAGGATTTCGGGGTTAACCGGATCCTGCAGATCGATGACGTAAAAGGGGTCAATCTGGCGGAAGGTCACCATGTAGGCCCGGTCGCCCATGAACCGGACAGAGTAGATCCGTTCCGTGGGAGCGATGTCTTCGATCTGTCCCAGCCGGTTCAGGGCCATGTTCAGCACATAGAGGTGGTTTTTCGATGCGCCTTCATCCGTGCGCCACATCTGTCCCGTGGTGGTGGCGATCCGGAAGGTCTCCTCGTGTTCATCCATGGAGAACTGGTTCAGGATACGCCCCGGTACCTGACCGGTGGCTGCATGCCTGATGCTGCCTTCTTCCAGGGCAAAACGGTAAAGCTCGGTGCGGGTTTCGTCTACCCAGCCCCCTCGCGGCATGGGCCAGATCTCCATGGCGGGCGCTTCCCATTTTTCAACGGCGATGTACAGATTCCCACGGGACGCATAAATGTTCTGACCGCGGCCCAGGAATACTTCCACTTCCGCCGGTTCTGTCAGTTTGTCCAGAGACAGTCCCAGCAGCGTGATGTAGTTGGGTTCCACCGCGCCGGGGAAATAGCCGATGGCATCGTACGCCACCTGCTGCAGCGCACCGCCGGCGACTGCCGTATCTTTATACACCGGCTGCATTAAGGCTTCCGCATCCGCCGGCCGTTCCTGCATGATCCAGTAATAGTCAAAATGGCGGTTGGCCACCAGATACAGGTCATTGTCAATTTTTCGGGAGGACAGCAGGTTGCCTTCCACCGCCACTTCGCGCATCATAACCGGGCTGGCAGGGTTGCTGACATCATACACTTTCAGTGTTGTCACGGCCGGTTCCCACCAGTAAGGCGGGTAGATCATGGCCCGGTCCATGTCCGGCATCAATTCAGGCAGGGGTGCCGATTCCATCATCATGCCGGTACTGCCGCTTCCTACTCCAGGGGTAACGGAATCGTACAGGATGGGATCACGGGGCGGTCGGATCATCCAGCCGCTGCCGATGACTACCAGTTTGTTTTCGTCAAGGTACAGTTCCCGGGGAGAAAAATATTCGTCCAGTTCAATCCGGCCCACCAGCTTCATGGCCGCCTCCGGCATCACCTGCAGAATGGCGATATGATCCTGGTTGATGCGGTATAAGTGTTTCCCGTCCGTTTTTACCTGGTCGCCTTCATCCACCCCCGCCACCTGGATATTGGTGGTGGAAAAGTCGTCCGCTCCTCTGCCGGCAGTATCCATGGAGGCGGCCGGCGCTTCCGCCGGAGCTGCTTCCAGCGCATTTTCCATCGTGACAGGCATATCGAGGCCATAATACACCTGACGCTGCTTACTGTAATCCTCCAGCAATTCCTTCAGTTTACTGAAGCTTCCCAAAGTGTCAATGGGTGTCAGTTCTTCCTCCGCTGCCGGTATGACCGGTTCTTCCATCGCCTGGGTCATGGAAAACGGAACCACCATCAGCGCAATGGCTGACAGTGCCAGAACCCATCCAGTTTGACGCAAGTTCATGGTAACCCTCCCTTTCCGGGTACAAGATCGATACTCTATTGTTTCGCTCTTTTTCATAATGGTACCCATTCAGACGCAGGAAGGTGCATGTTGGTTGCATCCTTATTCATTTACAGCCGGACAAACTGAATTTTCAGAATGCCGTCCACCGTGGTGATGTTGTCCAGATCACCGTTGGTGGGTTCGGAATCAATGGTCAGGAACATCATGGCTTTTTCTCCCTGCACATTGCGGCTGACCTGCATGGTGGCGATGTTGATGTTGTTCTGTCCCAGCATGGTGCCGATTTTTCCGATCATGCCGGGCTGGTCAATGTTTTCGGCGATCAGCATGTAGGGAGTGGGGATCACATCAAACATAAAGCCGTTGACTTCTGCGATGCGCAGTTCTTTCTTCCCAAAGACGGTGCCGCCGATGGTGAAGGTGGTGTCTTTGCTGTGTACTTTCAGCTGAATGAAGTTCAGGTAATGCTCGTTTTCGGCCATCCGGCTTTCCACCACTTCGATGCCCCGGTTTTTAGCCAGCAGTCCGGCATTGACGTAATTGACCTTTTCCTGGATGACCGGCTCCATGAGGCCCTTCAAGACTGCCAGGGTGATCACGGATGTTTCCATTTTGGCGGTATCGCCGCTGTAGACAACCTCCACCCGTTCCACCGGTTCCCTGTTCAGCTGATAGTAGAATTTTCCCAGTATTTCTCCCAGCTGCAGGCTGTGTTTCACACGATCCAGTTCCTGGTGCTGCAGGGTAGGCATGTTCACTGCGTTCGGAACCATCTCCCCGCGGAGAGCGCTTAACACCTCGTGGGCGATACTGACACCGACATTGTCCTGTGCTTCCACGGTATCGGCACCAATGTGAGGGGTTTGGATGATGTGTTCCAGGTCAAAAAGGGGCGATGTGGTCTCCGGCTCATCTTTCAGGACATCGATGCCGCCTCCCGCCACAATGCCTTCTGCCACTGCCCAGGCAATGGCTTCCTCATCAATCAGGCCGCCCCGGGCACAATTGACGATCCGCAGGCCCTTCTTCGCCAGGGCAAATTCCTCTTTGCCGATCATCCCCAGGGTTTCCTTGGTTTTGGGTGTGTGAATCGAAACAAAGTCTGCTTCCTGCATCAGTTCTGCCAGGGTTTCTTTTTTCTCCACTCCAAATTTCTCAAAACGGCTGTCGGCAATGTAGGGGTCATAGGCGATTACCCGCATGTCAAAGGCCTGCAGGCGTGTGGATACCAGCGCACCAATGCGGCCCAGCCCGACAATTCCCACCGTTTTACCGTACAGCTCGACACCGGTGTAAGGTGACCGGTCCCAGATCCGGTTTTTCATGGCGTTGTTGGCCTGCGGGCTTTTTCGGCTGGCAGCCAGCATCAGCCCGATGGTGTGCTCCGCCGCCGAGACGCTGTTGGCGTCCGGTGTATTGACCACAATCACCCCGTGCTTGGTCGCCGAAGGCATGTCAATGTTATCCACCCCATTGCCGGCACGCCCGACCACTTTCAGCTGATTGCCATGTTCAAAGAGTTCCTCGTTCACCTTGGTGGCGCTTCGCACAATAATGGCGTCATATTCCCCGATCATCGCCAGGAGTTCTTCCCGGGGCATTTTCAGTTTCAAATCCACCTGCGCACCGGATTCCTGCAGCACCTGCATTCCTTTTTCCGAAATTTTTTCTGTGACAATGATTTTCATCCTTTTTCCTCCTCTTCTTTAACGGTCCGGCAGATTCTCCTGCCCCTTTTTACCCGACTGGTGTCTCTTTTGAGAGCACTGCTTTTTGCTGCCGGTGTCTTCAAAAAGGAAAAGCTCCCGCCCGGCAGACGTCTGCCAAGGGCGGAAGCTTGAATTCTTCCACGGTGCCACCTTGATTTGCCGCCGACAGGAGCCGGCTTGGCCTCATTGCTGATTGATAACGGTCTTCCCACCGGGCAGGTTGTCACACCTGCCTTCTCCGGAGCGGATTCAACAGTTGGGGGTACCGGCTCGCACCAACCGCCGGCTCTCTGATCCCTTGACCTGCCTACTATTCTCCTTCATCGAATCTGTCGGCACATTCCACCTTTCTTTCAGGCGGTATGAAAATCCGCTTTCGTCCGGTGCAGTGCCAAACTGATTTCTCATCATCATACAAAGGTGTGCCGAGTTTGTCAATGGTTTTTTTTGACTTTTTATGAAGCAAACGATTTCCTCGCCATATTCCTTAGAATCTTCTATTGCAATAGGTTCAGCAGTGCCTGGGCTTCGCTGAGCGGCAGCAGATTCTGTGCCTGACGCCACAGGGCCAGGTCATCACGATACGCCTGGGTCAGCCGTGCCTGCGCATCCGTCATGAATCCTTCAAAGGCAGCAATTTCCTCGGTAAAGTCTGTGTCTCCCGCTGCCACCTTATTTCGGATACTCTCCAGCGTCCGATAATGGTTATAAAATTTCAGAAGCCGGCCTTCCGACCAGAACAGGTCATTGTGCATGGTTTCAGAGTCGATGGCAGCCCGGTACGAATTATACCAGGTTTCATAATCGTAAAACTGGGCGTAGTACTTGCCCGGGAATCCCAGTTCGCTGAGCACGGACGCTCCGTCTCCGGCTTCCAGATAATCGATGGCCTGTTGGAAGGTGCCCGGCTGGTTCTGATAGAAATGAACCCGGTGGGCTAAACTTTCCTGGGAGAGGTACTGGGCTTCGGTGATGACATGTTTCGCCACGTTTCGCAGGGCTTCATTCAGTTCTGTGAGCATTGCTGCTGCTTCTTCTGAAAGTTCATCCTGTTCCATCAGCAGGGCGGTCAGAGCCAGCTGGTGATCCAGGAGTGTGTTGGCCTGCTCCTGATAGACTGCCGCTGCTGCTGCCAGATCGGCACCAAGACCCTGGGCTTCCAGCGCGTCTTCATTAAGGGTTTCCAGGTAACGCTGAGGGGTGCGCGCCAGGTCATAGGGCATCACCGGCAGCTGATCGTAACGCATCATCAGTGTGGCATAGGCATTCAGGTTGTCCACATACTTGCCGTAATCGACCCGGTCTGCCTGGTCCAGCTGCGAGTGGTAAAAATTGTAGGTAATCTGATAATCGGTATGGGTCCGCATGGTGGGGATCCCATGGTAAGAGTAAGACCATTCATCGGACCAGGTGCCTACGGTGTTGCGGATTTCAACACCCGGTGTTTCGAAGGCCTCGATGCTCAGTCCCGGCGTCATTCCCAACAGGTAGAAGTACAGGGTGTCGGAAGAACGCATGGGCAGCTGCTGTGTGCCCCTGTATCCCAGCAGTTCCAGGGTGATACAGGCCACCGTGCTGCCGGCCCAGTCATCCTTTTTCTCCTCCAGCAGAGCCCAGGAGCCCATCAACCAATCATATACTGTATCCATCACACCAAACTCTTCTGCTTCATGTGCAACAAAGACAATGGTGCGCTGGGGCTCATAACCGCTGTCCGCCATAGCCTTGGCGATGGTCATCATCAGCCCGATGGGCAGGGAGTCGTCCATGAAACCCTGAAAATAAGCGTCGGTATGCGCATTGATGATCACGTATTCATCCGGATAAACACTTCCAGGTATCCTGGCCACGACATTATACCCGGTGGCATTTTCATCGATTTCCACCAGGGAAACCAATGTCACCGTCAGGGCATCCTCCTCCAGGATTTCTGCCAGCATTTCGCCGTATCGTTTCGGAGTATTCCAGACGGGAATGTCAATATCGGCGCCGCTCCAGTCTGCCACGTAAAAAGCCTCTCCGGAGTCATCCTGGCCGTAAACGTCCTCGGCAAAGTATAAGGCCCCAATCGCGCCCTGACGGCGGACCTGATGACCCACCTGGGCGATCCAGGATACGTAATCTTCATTCCAGGCCACCAGGGCAATTTTTCCGGTAAGATCCACACCTTCCAGCTCTTCCCGGGTGGCATTGCCCACATAAACCAGTTCCGCGGTGATGCCGCTATCATCCGTCCCTGCCGGGCCCGGTGCAGGCACCACAGGAATCTCCAGCTCAGGCATTTCCGCGATGGTCATGGAGGCATCGAGCGGATTCCATCCATACAGCTCAAAAGGATACAGTTCCGCCTCCAGTCCCATGTCCAGGAAAGCGTCATAGACCAGCATGGATGCTTCCCGGCCGGCATCAGTACCGCCCATGCGGAAACCCCATCCGTCAGCATAACTGCCGATTTCGCCTAGCTGCAATGCAAAATCCCAGCCATACTGTGGATCCAGGGAAGCCAGCACATCCACTTCCCCAGCCACTGGCAAGGTAAAGAGTTCAACGGCGAGATTCATCTGAGGTTTATAGGATACCTGAACACTTCGCGTATCAGCATCCCAGGCAGTTTCTGCTCCCAGAATCCGGTTGACAAAGCTGAGGGGGACCAGTGTCCGACTGTCCACAATCACCGCCGGTGCGTCCAGAGCAACCACTTCGCCGTTGACCAGCGCCTCAGCTGCGTCGATGGTCAGGACGATTTCTTCCTCGGCCCCAATCAACACCTGACGGGCACCGCCCTCCCATCGGACAGGAATTACCATCAGCTGTGTCAGGAAGGATACCGGAACCATGGTGCGATTGTTGCTGATCTGGGCCGGCACTTCCAGGTTGACTTCCCTTCCATTGACCACCGCGGCAGGTTCGTTCAGCGGCAGATGTATTTCCAGCTGGCGGTAAGCCGCTGCCGGCGATGCAGTGATCAGGATAAACACCATTACCATTACCGTGATGAGCGAGAGACGTTTTCTTCCATTCATACGCAATTCCTCCTTTTGTCAGACAATAGGTGAAGGGATGAGGTCAATTGAACCTCAGCCATGATGAGTGCCACGGGAATGTCCTTTCCCCATGGGTTGATCCTGTCCACCTCCCTTACTTTCTCGCGTCGCATTTGTGAGACGATTCAGATAATTCCTGTCCTGTTTATTATACCGTGCACTCCTGTCAACTGCCAGAAAAAAACAGGTTTTTCAACAAAAAAATGAATATTGTCTTTTCCCATATGCATTCTATGGATCTTTCAACCCATCCTGTCTCTTTTCCTGCCATTCCAGTGGAGAGTAGAAACATCCAAAAAACATTTCCATAAAAGCCGCTGTTCAGCGTTTTCAGTCCAGTTCAATGAAAAGGCGGTCCTTCTGCCGGCTTTCTCTCTTACTGAGAGACTTCCTTTCTGCGGTTTCCACCATTTCATATGATCCGTTTTCTAAACAGCTGAAAAGCCGCTGCCGGGATCGAAGCCATCGTTCCCGGGCGGATTCGGCCTGCCGCAGGTACACCTGCTGCTCCCGTTTGAATTCTTCCACCAGACCATTTAATTCGCCTGTATTCATCATGGGAATCATCAGCTCCTCCAGGGTTTTCTTCCCCAGGTTGATTCCTCCATTGCTGGATGCATCCGCTTCGATCTGGCTTTTCCCCTTCTCCGTCCGAAAATAAATATTTAAATACTCTGCATGGACTGGTTCCGTAAACCGGAGTCCCAAAAGGTTGCCGGAAAGGATCAATGCCGTGGAAGGAAGCATCCGGATCACACCGCATTTAAAGCGCGTTCCCCGGGCGGTCACCACGAGGTCATTCACTTTGACGCGGTATTTGGATAACTCAGGCTCCGCCAGACGAATCACATCCATCTGCCCAAACTGAACCTCCTCATCGTTAATATTGGAGACATTCAGGACGCTGACGGATCCCTGCTCCTCCACATCTTCCCTCAGGATCACTCTTCCCCGATAAATTTGTGCCAAATTGCCCAGTCTTTGCTCCATTATGAGCACCCCCTCTCTGATTTCCATTAAACCTCATATAAAAAAATATTTCAATACTTTTATCGGTATCATACCGACTTCTTTTTCGTCACTTCGGTTTTCCATGATACTCTGCTTCTCAACTGGGTATCGATGATCACAGGAGGCGATGAATTGATGAGCAAACTGTTCAGTCCCTTTACCTTAAAAGAAACCACCCTGAAAAACCGGATTGTCATGGCGCCCATGTGCCAGTATTGTGCTGACGATCATGGCATGGCCACCGACTGGCACCTGGTTCATTATACCACCCGCGCCGTAGGGGGTACCGGATTGATCCTGGTGGAGGCCACGGCTGTGGAACCACGCGGCCGGATCTCCGCCAATGATCTGGGAATCTGGCAGGATGATCATGTGGTCGGCCTTAACCTCATTGCGGATACCGTGAAACAATACGGCACTTCCATCGGCATCCAACTGGGTCATGCCGGCCGGAAGTGTGAAGCCCCTGATGAATCCATCATTGCTCCCAGCGCCATTCCCTTTGACGAATCATCCCGGATGCCGTCGGAGATGAGCCTGGATGATATTCAAACCGTTGTCAGTGCTTTTCAGGCAGGCGCCCGCCGGGCTGTGGCCGCCGGTTTTCAGGTGATTGAGATTCATGCGGCCCATGGCTATTTAATCAACGAATTTCTGTCACCTTTGTCCAATCACCGCCAGGATGAATATGGCGGCTCACCTGAAAACCGGGCCCGTTTTCTAGAGGAAGTGGTGACGGCAGTGAAACAGGTGGTTCCGGAATCCATCCCCATTAGTGTCCGGGTGTCGGCGGAGGATTATGTGCCTCACGGAAACCATCCGGAAGATCTGGCCAAACTGCTGAACATGGTGAAGGATGCCGGCATTGATCTGGTGAATGTCAGCTCCGGTGCTGTCGTGAATGCCAAGATCAACGCCTACCCCGGCTATCAGGTGCGCTTTGCGGAAGCCATCCGATCCCTCACCAGCCTGCCGGTGATCGCCGGGGGGCTGATCACCAGTCCGCTCATGGCGGAGGAGATTCTCCGGAATGAACGGGCAGACCTGGTATTCTTCGGCCGGGAACTGCTGCGCAACCCTTACTGGCCCCTGCAGGCAGCGACAGAAGTGCATGATGAGGTGTCCTGGCCAAAACAATATGAGCGGGGCAATCCGAATCCGGCCAGGAAATAGTCAGCTGAAGCAGGCCGTATGACAGGTCTCCGTCTGTCAAACAAGTAACTCCTGTGACTGGAAAGTGATTTCCATTCACAGGAGTTTTGTATTGGTTTGGATTTGTATTGATTCAAACGTTTCCTCCTGACTGTGTGAGCAGATCCGGAAGAGTGATACACCATATCGATTAAATGCGTCCCCGGCATTGCCCGGACTAACTAAAAAAAACCAGCATCAGGTAGACAATGCCAATGGATCCCGCCACTGGGACCATGATCCCTCCCCTGAACCATGCCCAGACCGCTGCCAATCCAATGCCAATGGTCATGGCAGCGGGATGGCCGGGGACCGCGGTGAAAACTCCCGGGAAAATCAGGGCACCCAGGGCAGCATAGGGGATAAGTTCCAAAAACCGTTTCAGGCGGGGAGCCAGTCGCAAATCCTGTATCATCAGAAAAGGAATCAGGCGGGGCAGATAAGTGACCACCATCATCCCGGACAATAATAACAGTATTCTGGCAGGTTCATTCAGTAACATGGTCTTCACCTTCCTTCCTTTGGGGAGGATTCCAGAAGGTTCCCGCCCATGCAACAACCACCATGACGACTACCAGGTTCCATCCGGCGGGCAGCGTGCTAACGGATCCCAGCAGCGTATGCAGGCCGCCGGCCGCCAGGGCCAGACCCAGGACCTGTCGGGAACGGCGCATCTCCGGCACCAGAATCGACACAAACAGGGCATATAGCGCAATCCCCAGACTGGCCTGCATCAGGGGCGGCAGGATATTTCCCATCCAGTAACCCAAAAAGGTGCCGCCATTCCAGGAAAGGTAAGCTGTCACCTCCAGCGCCAGGACATAAGGACGGGTGAGTTTTTCCTGCCGGGTCATGGCCACGGAAAAAACTTCATCGGTGACTCCAAATCCCAGCAGGGGAAGCCAGGATCGCGGCTGTGGTCCCAGCCGCTGGGACAGGGATGCGCTCATCAGAAAATGCCGGAAGTTCATCAGCAGGGTGGTCAGCACGATCTGCCCCATCCCCACTCCCAGTGCAATCAGGTTAATGGCCATGAACTGGCTGGCGCCCGCGAATACCATAAGGGAAAACAACTGGGTGTGCAGCAGGGAGAGACCGATATTCCTGGAAAGCACACCAAAAGCGATCCCCACCGGAATGTAGCCCATGATAATGGGCACACCGGCAGCGAAGCCGTCACGCAGGGTCAGATGGGTCTCATCATCTCTTTTCAGCATCTTATCCTCAATTTGTTGATGCACTTGCCCTCACTCCCAGCATACCACATCAGTGAACCAGTCCGTCTAAATGGTCTGGTCGAAGAATGCGAACGATCGCTTATCCCAGCTATCAGAGTTGTACCAAATGTCACCGATTCGAAGAGATTCTCCTGCTAATGACCTCTGTATTCCATGTGTGTTCTGTATTATAATAGCATATGGGTGCCAAAGCGAACAGAAGCAAAATAATTCCGCTGACTTATTGACCGACCATCCCATGTGATATGATAGAATGAATAAGAAATGGTTCATCAGTAAACTGTTAGTATTTGCGTGTGCCTGATCTATTCTTAAACGAAAGGAACGAATCCATGGCAAACCCCCAGCAAACCTATAACAACGACAGTATTTCCTCTCTGAAAGGTCCGGATAAAGTCAGGCTCCGCCCCGGCGTGATTTTTGGTTCTGACGATATCACCGGCTGCCAGCACGCCATTTTTGAGATCCTGGCCAACAGCATTGACGAAGCGCGGGAAGGATACGGCGACACCATTGAAGTGGAACGATTTGCCGACCATTCCATTCAGGTCACAGACCTTGGCCGGGGAATTCCGCTGGAATACAATCCCCGGGAGGAAAAATTCAACTGGGAGCTGGTTTTTTGTGAGCTCTACGCCGGCGGTAAATACCACAATCTGGCCGGCCTTACCTATGAATACAGCCTGGGCCTTAATGGTCTGGGAGCCTGCGCCACTCAGTTCGCCTCCAGCTTTATGGATGTGGAAGTGGTGCGCGACGGTCACCGTTTCACCCTCCACTTTGAAAAAGGCCATAACATCGGCGGCCTGCAAAAAGAAAAGCTCCCCGGAAAGAAAATCGAAACCGGTACCCGGATCCACTGGATGCCGGATCTGGATGTGTTTACCGATATTGACATTCCCCGGGAATGGTTTCTCGAAACCCTGAAACGCCAGGCAGTCGTGAATGCTGGAATCACCTTCCTCTTCCACGATCAGTTGACAGAGGAAACCGTGGCTTTTTGTTATCCGGACGGGATCCTGGACTACATACGGGAACTGAGTGAAGACAATGAAATCACGGAAGTCCGCCACCTGACCCGCACCGCTTCCGGACGGGACCGGGAGGACAAACCGGAGTACAAGGTGAAAATGGAGATCGCTTTCTGCTTTAACAACCAGAATCCCCTGATTGAGTATTATCACAACTCGAGTTTTCTGGAACATGGAGGCGCTCCGGACCGGGCAGTGAAAAACGCTTTTGTGGCAGTTATCGACCAGTTTCTAAAAGATGAAAACCTTTATCGAAAGAACGAGAAAAAAGTTCTCTTTACAGACATTGAAGACAGCCTGCTGCTGATTTCAAACTCCTTCTCCACCGCCACCAGCTACGCTAACCAGACGAAAAAATCCATCAGCAATCTTTTCATTCAGCAAGCCATGACAACTTTGCTGAAGGAAAAGCTGGAATTTTATTTTATCGAAAACAAACTCGAACGCGAAAAGATTCTGAACCAGGTGCTCACCAACAAGCGAAGCCGGGAAACGGCGGAACAGACCCGGCTGAACATCAAGAAAAAGCTTAACGGCAAGATGGATCTGGGCAACCGGGTGAAAAAATTTGTGGACTGCCGCAGCAAGGATCCGGATAAACGGGAGCTTTTTATTGTGGAAGGCGATTCTGCTCTCGGGGCCACCAAGATGGGCCGGGATGCAGATTTTCAGGCGATCATTCCTGTTCGGGGTAAAATCCTCAACTGCCTGAAAGCCTCCTACCAACAGATTTTCGCCAACGACATCGTCATCGATCTGCTGAAAGTCATCGGCTGCGGCGTGGAAATCAAATCCCGCCATTCTGATCTGGCCACCTTCGATATCTCAAAGCTGCGGTGGAATAAGATCATTCTCTGCACTGATGCTGATGTGGACGGTTACCAGATCCGAACACTGATTTTAACCATGTTGTATGTACTGACACCGCAGCTGATCCAGGAAGGCTATGTGTACATCGCCGAATCACCCCTCTACGAGATTACGGACTTAAAAAAGAAGGACACCCATTTTGCCTATACTGAAAAGGAAAAAGAACAGATTCTGAAAAAGATTAAAGGCACTTTACGGCTTCAGCGTTCCAAAGGACTGGGAGAAAATGAACCGCAGATGATGTGGGAAACCACCATGAACCCGGAAACCCGTCGTCTCATTCAGGTGACACCGGCTGAGGCAGCCGCCACCAAGGAAATGTTTGATGTGCTCCTGGGAAACAACCTTCCAGGCCGGAAGCTTTTCATTACGGAGAAAGGTCCGGAGTATTTGGCCCAGGCTGATTTGGATTAAATGATAAAGGACGATGCAATTTGAAAACCCCAATAATCCAGAAACTGAACGTGGTGGACACGCTGGAAACCAACTACATGCCTTATGCCATGAGCGTCATTATTTCCAGGGCACTGCCGGAAATTGACGGACTGAAACCTTCCCACCGAAAGATCCTTTACACCATGTATGGCATGGGCCTGTTGAAAGGCGGCCTCACCAAATCGGCAAACATCGTCGGACAGACCATGCGGATCCATCCCCATGGCGATATGGCTATCTATGAGACCATGGTGCGGATGGCCAAGGGAAACCAGAGCCTGCTGCTGCCCCTGGTGGAAAGCAAGGGTAACTTTGGCCGGGCTTACTCACGGGACATGGCCTTTGCTTCCCCCCGGTATACCGAGGCCAAGCTGATGCCCGTGATGAACGAATTCTTTGCCGCCATTAATAAGGACACCGTTCCTTTCGTCCCCAACTATGACAACACGACCAGAGAACCCACTTTGCTGCCTGTCACTTTCCCCAGTATCCTGGCAAACCCCAACCAGGGGATTGCCGTGGGGATGGCCAGCAACATCTGCTCCTTTAACCTGAAGGAACTCTGCGAGGCCACCATTAAGCTGATCGACGATGATGAGGAAGGGATGTATGCCGCCCTTCAGGCGCCTGATTTTCCTTCCGGCGGTGAAATCATCAGGAACTCAGCTGAATTGCGACGGATTTACGAAACCGGACAGGGTGGTTTTACCATGCGTTCGGTGTATTCGTATCATCCCACAGACAATGTCATTGAAATCACAGAAATTCCCTACACCACCACTATCGAAGCCATTATGGAAAAAATCACTTCCCTGATCAAATCCGGCAGCATAAAGGAAATCAATGACCTGCGTGATGAAACGGATTTGAAGGGCTTAAAGCTGACCCTTGATTTAAAGAAAAACACTGATCCGGATCGTCTCATGGCACGCCTGTTCAGACAAACCCCGCTGCAGGACACTTTCAGCTGCAATTTCAATCTCATCGTGGGCGGCCGCCCCCAGGTGCTGGGTGTGAAAAGCATTCTCACTGAATGGCTCACCTTCCGGATGGAAACCCTCAGCCGCCAGCTTATTTTTGAGCGTGGCGAAAAGGAAAAACAGCTGCACTTGCTGAAAGGTCTCGAGATCATCCTCCTGGACATCGACAAGGCCATCGCCATTATCCGCAGAACAGACAAGGAAAAACAGGTGGTCCCCAACCTGATGGAAGCCTTTGGCATCGATGAAGTGCAGGCGGAGTACGTGGCGGAAATCAAACTGCGTCATCTGAACCGGGAGTATCTGCTGAAGCAGACAAAGAATATCAGTGACCTGGAAAAAGCCATCAAGGACTTGACGGTGATCATTGACAATCCTGGCAAACAAAAAAAGCGTATCGCCCAGGAACTAACCCGAATTGCCGATGCCTACGGCCAGCCTCGGAAAACCGCAATTGTTTCCCAGGAAAAACTGCCGGAACCCTCACCAGCCCTGATGATCAGTGATTACAACCTGAAAGTGTTTCTCAGCCGGGACGGGTATCTGAAAAAAATCCCGCTGACTTCACTGCGGGGAAATTTTGAACATAAACTCAAGCCAAAAGACTGCCTGATCCAGGAAATGGATGGCGAAAATCGGGGAGAACTGGTCCTTTTCTCCAACAAGCAAAAAGCTTACAAAATCAA
>JAWSUV010000035.1:20268-23681 GCA_033549305.1 Bacillota bacterium
CAAGCTGTTTGAACTTGAAGACTCAAAGGCCAGTGATCTTGGTTATTATCTGCCTAACGTGGTGGACATGGAGCCGGAGGAGAAAATCATTTACATGGTTCCCACGACAGATTACAGCGGCATGATGTTTTTCGCCTTCCGCAATGGAAAGGCGGCAAAAGTGCCGTTATCCGCCTATGAAACCAAAACCAACCGAAAAGTGCTGGCCAATGCCTACGGCGACCCGGAGCTGCGTGACATACGATTCCTGCCGCAGGATGGCCTCCTGATTGCTGTCAGCAATATCAATAAGGTGCTGCTCTTTGACACCGCCCAGGTCAGCCTGAAAACCACCCGGAGTGCAAAAGGGGTTCAGGTGATGAAATCGAAAAAAGGCAGTGAGCTGGCAGCGGTCTTAAGACCGGAGGAGGTCGTCTTCAAAAGACCGGCCTATTATCAGGCCAGTATCCCCGCAGTGGGCTCCTATCTGAAAAAGACGGACCAGCTCACCCGCCAGGATGCCTGCCTGGATGTGGAAAATGTCAGTATTCTGGAACTGGTTGAGCCCTCCGAAGAGTAGAGAATGACTGAAAGGACGTTTTTATGAAAGCCACCGAACGCATCTCCTTTTATTCCCATCTGGCTGGTGCACTTCTTTTTGTACCTGGAACCTTTCTGCTGCTTTTTCTCAGCCGGAAGGCCTGGCCGCTGATGACGGTCTCCGCCATTTACGGCTTGTCTGTCATTTTTCTTTTCAGCGCCAGTTCCCTCTACCATTACTTCAAGAAGCAGGAGGGTGAAATCTCCCTGTGGCGGAAGCTGGATCATTTTGCCATCTTTGTGATGATTGCCGGCACCTACACACCGATTACCTATGTGTATCTCACCGGCTGGCTGCGGGCAGGGATCCTTATTTTTCAGTGGTCCCTGGTTTTTGCCGGGTTTTTCTTCAAGTTCTTTTACCTGAAAGCCCCCCGCTGGATCTATACTACCATTTACCTGCTCATGGGCTGGTCGGCGATCTTTACCATCAAGCCCCTGTTTGCTGCCATGACGCCCCTATCCATCTTCCTGCTCTTTGCCGGCGGCGTTTCCTTCACCATTGGCGCAATATTCTATATGCTGAAAAAGCCGGTGTGCTTCCCCGGCTTTGGCTTTCATGAAATCTTTCACTTTTTTATTCTAGCTGGCGGGGTCTTCCATTATGTGCTGGTGCTGCTGGCGGTTGTGAACACGTAATGACATCATGGAATCATGGGTGTGAGTGTATTCCCCTTTAGGTTATATCACCATTACAACAGCCCTCTGTGATAGACTCCCCTTGTCATAGACAGTTCGAAAACATCACTGTTTATTGCGAGGGGATTTTTCATGAGCTGGAAACCCAGAGTTGATCATAATGTGAGGACGTTGTTCTTTTTTGTGTTTATCCTGACTTTTATATCACTGATTTCTTGCTGTCTGTCTTTTTCTTCGATAGAATGGCTTTAGAGAATGATAAGGAGTTGAACCATGAAAAGAAATCGGATCATTATTTTCCTTACCCTCCTGTTACTAATTTTGACTGTTACCGCGGTACTCGCAGCGCCGCTTCCTGCCGCCATGGTTTCAGGCATTACAGTCACTCACCAGGAAACGGGTATTGTTGACTATTATCCGCTGAATACAGACGCCGCTTCTGAACTCCTGCAGGGTCTCTCCGGTACTCGTCAGGATCATGTGCCGGTTGACCTGGTGGCGGAATTTGACATGACGCTTCATACAAAGGTTTTAGCCACGCGTAATTACACCATTTCTGCCTCTGTTGATGAAGCGTTGTATGTGCAGCGCTCAGGCTGGCGTTTATTCCGTTCGCTCATTCCGGATTTTTTCTACACCCATCCGGCTTTTGAACGCATTTACCCGTACGCTTCATCACCGGCACTTCGCATCACAGGACTGGATGAGCCATTCCACCCGAAAATCGATCAGCAGGAATGGGTTTACCAGCGATGGGACGGTTCCTGGACGGAAACAATGGCTGTCCAAGTTCCGTCAAGTGATCTGGACAGGATCGATCTGTCTGTGGAAACTCTCCCGGTGATGACCGCATCTGATACATCCCTGCATCTTGACCTTGATCCCTACCCGGACCAGGTTGTCCTGCAGGTGACGGATCCCGCAGGCAGGCTCCGGTATGACGGTATGCTGGAAGAATCTGACCTGCCGGTGTTCCCCTATAACGGCAGGCATGAGTATCATCTGGACCTTTTGTGGACTGACGGTCAACAGCCTTACCGCGGATCGTATTCCGCTTCATTTGCGCTGCAAATGGATTTGTCCGCTGCCTTTGAAGTACCCGGCCCCAATGCTGTCCAGGGAGAAATGCTGATCTTCCGGGCACGGCATATCCCCGAAGGGGCTATTCCTGTTTTCCAGCACTCCCTGTCAGACCACACCATCTTTTACCCGCTGGAGGACGGGTATGCGGCCTATATTCCTACCCATTACGGGACAGCTCCCGGGGAATACGCGCTGTATTTCGGTCTGGAAGGTGGACCGCTGGAGGAAGCCAGCCTGACCCTGGTTCCCCGGGATTTTCACATCCAGTATCTGACCATCAGTACCGTTGTGGAAGCGGCGACACGCAACGAAGAGGCTGCCGCGATGACAGCCAGGTACTTTACACCTTCCCGGGATCACAGTTCACCCGAGCGGTATTACACCGAACCCTTTGTGATTCCCGTCCTGGGACGTCTGACCACTGAGTTTGGTGAAACCCGCTATGTGAACAATGCACCCACTTCCTACCGCCACTCCGGCCTTGACATTGCGGCTCCCACGGGGACGCCGGTGGCAGCCACGAACCGGGGGAAGGTGGTGCTGGCCATGGACCTGATCACACAGGGAAAAACCGTGGTCATTGACCACGGCCAGGGGCTGTTCAGCGTGTATTTTCACATGGATGAATTAAAAACAACAGCAAACAGGATCGTGGAACGGGGAGAGGTCATCGGCACCGTCGGAACCACGGGTTTCTCCACCGGTCCCCACCTTCATTTCACTATGTCCTACTTCCGCCACAATTTGGAACCAGGCCATTTCCTGGCAGGAGAACCGATCACGTATCAAAATGCAACTCACTACCTGTCGCCATCGGATTAAAGGCACCCTGTTTGACCGCTTTTTTTATCATCCTCATGTAATGGAATGCCGGCTGCCCGCCCATTAACCCAACTTTCGACAGATATTTACAAAAACCCCCGAAAATCACCCTTTTTGCCAGATAAAACCCGCTAAACAAGCGGGGTCATCATGGCAGACCCAAAATGTAGTGCCCTAATTTATTGTAAATTCATTTAATATTTACATTTATGTTAATTGATGATATAATTAAAGCATGATTCTACTGCAAAAAGTCACTAAATCAAACACATACTGAACAACATTTATTT
>JAWSUV010000036.1:0-22706 GCA_033549305.1 Bacillota bacterium
GTTATAAAGCGGCTGAAACTTCCCGGCGGTATTCCATCGAGGCAGTCAGTCGTAATCACTTTGTGGAGGTGGTTCGTTCCATTGGACGCTCTCACCTAGTGATGAGCGGTGGTGGCTCTATTTTGCAGGACGTTACCAGCAGCCGAAGCCTGCTGTATTACCTTGGAATCATTTTTTTGGCCAAAATATTGGGGAAAAAAGTTGCTTTTTATGGCAATGGATTTGGACCGATAACCCGTACGCCTAACAGGTGGCTTGTCAAGCACATCATCAATCAAGTGGATCTGTTGACGGTGCGGGATGAAGAATCAAGGGAAGTGATGGAGAGACTGGGGATCAGCCGCCCAATTCATGTGACGGCAGATGCTGCTTTTACGTTGCAGATTTTACCAGAGAGCGAACCGGTTCAACTGGATCAGGTACAGCGTAAAGTGGGAATCTCTGTCAGACGATGGAAAAATCAGGCTGTGTACCTTCCGATTCTGGCTGCGTTTGCTGATGCGCTGATCGAAAAAGGATACACTGTTTTCTTTTTACCGATGCAGCCGCCTGCAGATACGCAGGTATCAAAAGAATTGATGAATATGATGAAATATCCTGCCATCATTCTGGAAACAGGAGATACCCCGCATAAAATGATTCAGGTTATTGCCGGGATGGATTTTTTGATTGGTATGCGTCTTCATTCGTTGATCTTCTCAGCGATCGCCGGCGTTCCCATGATCGGCTTGTCGTATGAAACAAAAATCACCAGTTTTTTGAAACTGGTGCAGCAACCATGTGCCGGTGATGTTGAAACACTGACATATGAACAGCTGACCAAGACAACGGATGCGTTTCTCGTGAACCAGGAAGAATATCGCCGGAAAGTGAAAACTCACCAGCAGGAGTTGAAAAAGAAGGCTGCTGAGAACGCACTGATGATCCGATCATTTTTGTTGGAAGGAGAGGAATCAAAATGAAACCGGTTCAGGTGATGCGCGTTCCAGTCCACCCGGTAACCAACACTATGATGTGGGATCAACTGGCAGCTATGTTGGAAGAACCGGGCTTCCATTCCATCATGACACCTAATCCGGAAATGGTTATGATGGCAAACCATAATGAAGCACTTATGAACGCGCTTCTATCAGCAGATTTGGTTATTCCTGACGGTATTGGTTTGATCATTGCGTCACGACTGAAGAACATGGGACTTCAGGAACGGGTAACCGGCATTGACACCATGGAAAAAGTGCTTCGACTGTGTGACGAAAACAATCGATCTATTTTTATACTGGGAGGAAAACCTGGCAGGGGAGAAAAAGCGCTGGAAAATATTATGCGGCGTTATCCGGGAATCCGGGAAGCCGCAGCCTTCCATGGATATTTCACTAATGACGAGGAGATTGAAGTGCTTCAAATCATTCGGCAGCAGGCACCGGATGTTCTTTTTGTCTGCCTGGGATCACCCCGGCAGGAAGTCTGGATTCACCGTCACAGGGATCAGCTAAACTGCCGCCTGGCGATGGGAACCGGCGGCAGTGTGGATGTTTTTGCCGGTGAGGTGAAACGGGCGCCCCTTTTTGTTCAAAAAATCGGTATGGAATGGTTGTACCGACTGATACAGGAACCTTCCCGCTTCAAACGGATGATCGTGCTGCCAGTCTTTTTATGGCAGGCGTTGCGGCTCAAAAAGAATGAATGAAACTGAAAGACTGGTGACTATATGAAAAAAACAACGATTTTTCTGGAATACACCGGGATGGCGGCCGGCAGTGCCTTCATGGCATTTGCCCTGCATTTTTTCCTGCAGCCAAACACCATTGCGCCCGGCGGTGTTACCGGTCTGGCAGTCGTTATCCAGCGGATAACCGGAATTCCCATGGATTTAACAAACCTGGCCATCAACATACCTTTATTCATCGCCGGCATACTGATCCTTGGGAAGGCCTTCGGTGCCAAAACGGCATATGCAACCCTGATGCTGTCTTTTTTTCTGCGTTTATTCATCATCCTCTTTGGATCAACCTTCACCCTGACATCGGATATTCTCCTGGCGGCAGTCTATGGCGGCGTTGCCATGGGGGTTGGGCTGGGACTGATTTTTCGGCTTGGTGGAACCACAGGAGGAACCGATTTGGCCGGCGCCATTTTAAACCATTATTTTCCCTCACTGAGTACAGCAAAAATGATGATGATTCTGGATCTGATTATTGTTGCGGTGGCGGGGCTGGTGGAACGGCGTATTGAAACAGCCCTCTATTCGATCATTGCACTTTACATCACGGTAAAACTAACAGATTTTATCGTAGAGGATCTGAGTTATTCCAAAGCTTTTTACATCATCTCTCAACAACCATCCCGCATAAGTGAACGGATTATTCATGAGCTGGGAAGGGGTGTCACTGCACTGGAAGCGAAGGGAATGTATACCGGAGCTCACCGGAATCTGCTCCTGTGTGTGGTGAACCGGGCGGAGGTTGCCGAACTGAAAAAACTGGTTTACGAAGAAGATCCATCAGCCTTTATCATGGTGACCACGATCCATGAAGTGATAGGGGAGGGCTTTAAGGAAGTAACTGAAAAAGCGTAATCAACCATCAGGAGTAAACCGTCCAGGTATACTGAATTTTTCGTTGGCATGTAGAACTTCCTGCATGCCTTAAAAATGTCATCGATCTGTAACCCATTCGCATTATTTTTCGTCTATCATAGAGAGGCAGGACGGAAATGATTAACAGGAGGGATTCGTCAATGATAGATAAGTATTCCAAAAAGAAACGATGGATTGGTATCGGGATCAGCGTGCTGGTGACCATAAGCGTATTCATCCAGCCGGTGTTTGCACAGCCATGGGCCTACGAAGAAAAAACAGAATCAATCCTTGCCAGTGGTGTGAGCCATCAACGTATCCTTCGATTTGGTGAACAGGGATGGCAGCATGTGAATGTGGTCCGGATCGACCTGAATGAGCAGCACACCGAACTGAACCTGCTGCAAAGCAGCAGCGGTGTGAGTCAACGGGATACGTTGACGAATATGATGCAGCAAATGGATCAACCAGTGGCTGGAATCAATGCAGATTTTTTCTACCTGACGCGGCCTGATTCACCCATGGGTGTTATGGTGCGTGATGGACAATTAGTCAGCAGTCCGGTCATTGACAAACCTTTCAGCAGCCTGGTAGTCACCAAAAGTGAATCAGCTGATCTGGTTGACTGGCACAATCATCTTTATGTTTCGACAGAAAACGGCAGTCTGTTCAGTGTATATGCTTATAATAAAATTACCTGGAACTATCATATGATCACCATACTGGATCGAAACTGGGGAGAAATGACGCCGGGTGCAGCCGATGACTACCGTGATCTGGTTGAAATTGTGGTGGAAAACGGAATCGTCAAAGAAGTCAGGAGAGGGTTGCCGGCAGTGAGTATTCCGGCAAATGGCTACGTGCTGTTAGCCTCTGGTCAGCAGGGTCAAACGCTGCTGCAGGGAATCAGGCAGGGAGAAGCAATTGCGTTTTATCCGCAAACAGTTCCCAGTCTGGCGGACATCAAAGTGGGTGTCGGCGGAGGCACAGTCCTGGTTCGAAATGGTCAAACAGTTTTATTTTCGGAACCTGTGTCTGGGAATCATCCCCGGTCAGCGGTGGGGATCAACCGATCAGGCGACCAGTTAATCCTGGTGACCGTTGATGGACGCCACCGTTCCTATACAGGTGTTGACGGCCAAAAACTGGCAGCGTTGATGATTGAACTGGGAAGCGATAAAGCCATTCTGATGGATGGCGGCGGATCGACGACGATGGCTGTCAGAGAACTGGGTGAATCATCTGTCAGCCTGGCCAATAATCCTTCTGATGGCAGCCAACGGCGGGTAATCAACGGGTTAGCCGTTCGTTCAACGGCTCCCCAGGGTAACCTGGAAGGTCTGTTGTTCCAGTCTGATCAGGAAAGCGTTTTTATCAATCACGCCCTGGACCTGCAGGTGAAAGGCTATGATACCTATTATCAGGCATATGCAGTGAATGCAGGAGCTGTTCAATACCGTGTTGTTGAGGGAAAAGGACGTATTGAAGGCCAGCGGCTGATCCCTGAAGCCGCCGGCAAGTTAGTGGTTGAAGCGTCATTTGGAGGCAGGGCAGTTCGAAAGACTGTTGACGTTTTATCTGAAGTGGCAGCCCTGCAGATTCATGTTCCCCGTTATACGGTGAATCCGGGTGGTTCTCTGGCACTCAGTGTCGAGGGAGTCGATTCGCAGGGTTTTCGGGCGCCCCTGTCTCTGAGTCGGGTTCAACTGTCAGATGATCAGGGACTGGGTGTATTCCAGAACAGCACCTATCAGGCAGGACAACGCACAGGGACAACTGTGATCCGTGCATCCTATAATGGACATCAGGCAGCGGTGCCCCTGGCTGTTGGGCTGCGACGTGAACCGTCAGGGAAGCTGGAGAATTACCAGCCTTCATTTCTGGGTTATCCTGCTGAAGTCAGAGGAAGGGTAAACATGGTAGCCGGAGGTGCAGTCAATCCAAACGCTGTCCAGCTGACCTATGATTTGACCGGTTCAGTCGCCACGACAGCAGCCTATGTGGTTTTCGGGAATCAGGGCATACCAGTTCCGGAACAGGCTAATCGGATGGCTGTCCAGGTACATGCGGAAGATACAGCTCCCCATTGGATCCGCGGTCAGCTGCGTGACGGATCCGGTCAGACCCATACCATTGATTTTAAACAGGGAATAGACTGGACGGGATGGTCAACGCTTGAAGCTGCCATTCCGCAAAATATAACAAAGCCGGTTTATGTGGAACGACTGTATGTGGTGGAACCAGATCCCTTTTATAAAACCAGTGGGACGCTTTTATTCGACGGCATTGAATTTCTTTCGCCCTATTCACTGCCGGTACTGACAGTGGAAGAAGCAGGCGGCCAGGTGAAGGATCCATTAAGACAGGTGCCGAATGAAACAAGCACACAGTGGATGGTGCATGGTGGAAGCAATGATCAAACCACTCTGGAGGCTCTGCTAAAGACAGCGCAGAATGGTTATGAGACGATATTCCTGACAGGCAGCATTTCAGAGGAGATCCGCAATCAGATGCCGGACAGGTTCATTGGCGGAACAGGGGGTTATGATGTCAGGAGAACGGATCAACAGCTGGTGATTTCACTGGATAATCGTCTGGATGGACTCCGGAAAACCAATTATCAGCAATGGCCCTGGCTGCTGAATACCTTGAAGGGAAGCATACCTGATCAGGTCATCATACTCCTTCCCCGCCCGATTCTTGGTCCGCAGGGCTTTAGCGATGTTCTGGAAGCGCAGTTACTGGTGGATCAACTGAGCAAGCTGACAGAGAGCGGTAAGCAGGTGATGGTTTTTCATGGCAGTGACACCTTCGAGGTGGAACTGATCAATGGTGTGCGTTATATTGGAATGGGAAAAAATAGTCAACAGGCAGTAGGGCTCTACCAATCTGCAGGCAGATTGTTCTACAATCCGCTTACTGTGACTGGAACCGCAACAGTCCCAGCGCAGGAACCATCAAATGCGTCTGCTCAGACGGCTTTTAGAGTGGGGCAACGATACTACACGACGAACGGACAGCAGATTCAGCTGGATACAGCCCCGTATATCAAGGACGGCCGTTTAATGGTCCCGGTTGCTCATATTTCAAGGGCTCTGGGACTCCCCCGGGAAAATGTGGAATGGGATGCTATGAGTGAAACGGTACTGGTGAGAACAGCAGCTGGAAAGACTCTCCTGATGACCATCGGCAGCAGCCAGTTGTGGGTGGATGATGATCAGGTGGAGATGGGTGTTGCAGCGGAAATTACAAACAACCGTAGTTTTGTGCCGATTTCAAGATTCGCATCAGCCATGGAAATTGAGTATGAATGGATTCCGGAAACAGAAACTGTGATATTTTAGTTTATTTTGGAAAAGCGGTGTCTTTAAACCGCTTTTCTTCTTTTTTTGAATGATTATGCCTGAAAAAGGTATATAAAGGATAAAACAGGCAACGACCGTCCAGCGCATCAGTGGAATCACCGAAGGAGGGTTCTCAACAATGGAACAACATCGTCTAAGCTGGCAGCAATTGAATCATTTTTGCTCCACAGAAAAATTCAGCTTCAATACAACTGAGGAATTAGAGCCATTAAAAGGGATTATCGGACAGGATCGTGCTGCGAAAGCGGTTTTATTCGGCCTGAAAATGAACAAAAAAGGGTATAATATTTATATTTCAGGGATCAGCGGGACTGGACGAAGCAGTTACAGCCAGTCCATTGTCCGTGAGCAGTCCGAAAAAATGTCGCCGCCGCAGGACTGGGTGTATGTGTACAATTTCAAAAACCCTGACAAACCAAAAGCCTTGGGCATGGAAGCCGGGGTGGGAAAACAGTTCAAGAAAGACATCGAAAACATGATTGAACAGATTCGCAAGGAAATCATCACCGCCTTTCGAAGCAATGAATATGAGACGAAAAAGAACGAACTCATTAAGGAGTATCAGCAAAAAAACCAGGAAATGGTAAAGGCACTGAATGAAAAGGCTCAGGAATATGCATTTATCTTTAAAGAAACCGAGCACGGGCTCATGACGATTCCGCTAATGGAAGAACGCCCCATGACCCAGGAGGAGTATGAAAATCTGTCCATAGAAGAAATCGAGGAAATACGGGACAAGTCAAACGACCTGAGTCTGCAGACATTTGAATTATTTAACGATATTCGGGAACTGGAGGAAACACTGCGTCAGAATGTTAAAAAACTGGATGAGAAAACCGGTTATGATGTGATCAATTACTATATCAAGAAATTATTGAACCGATATAATCACCGGCAGGTGATCCGTGAGTACATTAATGATCTTGAAAAAGATGTCGTGGAAAACATCCAGCGATTTCGGAAGACGGAGGATAATCAGGAGAAAACACCGTCCTTTTTTCTCCGCCGTTCCAGCGAAGACAATTTTCAGTTGCGCTACAAAGTGAATCTTTTTGTCAATAACAGCGAGGCGGAAAATGCACCGATTATCAATGAAACCAATCCGACACTCTATAATCTGATTGGCGCCATTGAGTATAAGAATGAAATGGGAGTCTTAAAGACTGATTTTATGCAGATCAAACCAGGTGCGCTGCATATGGCCAATGGGGGGTTTTTATTGCTTCATACCCGGGAAATTCTCATGCAGCCGTATTCCTGGGATGCGTTAAAACGGGCACTTAAAACGGGTGAAATCAACATTGAAAACCTGTCACAGCAGCTCGGGCTGGCGGTTACCTCCACCTTGAAACCTGAACCGATACCGCTGGACCTGAAAGTGATCCTGATCGGGGATGCCTATACCTACAGTTTGCTGTATCAATACGATGAAGACTTCAAGAAATTATTTAAGATCATGGCTGATTTTGATACAGAAATGGAACGCAGTGAAGAAAATACCAATAAGATGGCACAATTTATTGCCACCCATTGCAAAGAGCAGGATCTGAAGCCTTTTGAACGAAGTGCTGTTTGCCGTGTCATCCAGTACAGTTCGAGATTGGCTGATAACCAGTATAAGCTGACGTCACGTTTCAGCCAGGTAGTCGAAATCCTGTATGAGGCAGATGCCTGGGCACAAATGGAAGATGCGTCGGTGGTGAAACTGGAGCATGTGGAAAAAGCCATTGAGGGAAAAATATTCCGCAATAACAAATATGAGGAAAAACTGAATGAACTTTTTGAAGAGGGAACACTGCTGATGGATGTGACAGGTGAAACTGTTGGTCAGATCAACGGTCTGGTCGTGATGGGAACCGGTGAACATTCTTTTGGCAAGCCAACCCGTATAACAGTCTCTACCTATCGGGGAAAAGCCGGCATCATTAACATTGAGAGAGAAGTCGCTAAAAGCGGGTCTATCCACTCGAAAGGAGTCTATGTGCTGAGCGGTTACCTGGGAAGCAAATACGCCCAGGACCAACCCATTTCATTGACGGCCAGTATCAGTTTTGAACAGAATTACTCCATGATCGATGGAGACAGTGCTTCCAGTACAGAGCTTTACGGCATTCTGTCCAGCATCGCACACGTACCCATCAAACAGAGTATTGCCGTCACCGGATCAGTCAATCAAAAGGGTGAGATCCAGCCGATTGGCGGGGTCAACGAAAAGATCGAAGGATATTTTGATGTCTGCAGACTGATGGGATTTACAGGGGAGCAGGGTGTTATCATACCCAAACAAAACATTAGAAATCTAATGTTAAAAGACGAGGTGATTGATGCCGTCCGGGAAGGAACTTTCCACATCTATGCCATCGGCCATGTGGAAGAAGGCATTGAAATATTAACCGGAATCCCGGCCGGGATTCCGGATGAAGAAGGTCACTACGAAGAAGACACCATTAATGGCCGTGTGACAAAACGCCTTAAGCATATGTATGAAAAGGCCAAGGAAGAGATGGAAACTCATAAGAAAAGTTCCAAAAGGAAAAAAGAAGATGATTAGAAAGCATTACTTAATGAATCCGCCGGAGATAGGATCCGGCGGATTCTGATCTGTTCTGCCAGCGATTTAACGATCAGACCGGCAACGGATGATGGTTGATTCGGTAATTAACAGGTGAACAGGGATATCGTGGGGTTCCCGAGGAATCCGATTTACCAGCTGCAGTTCATAAAGAAGAGAGACCAGGGGCACATCAGGTGACAGGGTCGCTAAAAAACGGTCATAGTAACCGGCACCGAAACCGATGCGATATCCCTGCTTATCAAACACCACGCCTGGAACGATAACCAGGTCGATGATTTGCGGATCGACCGGGCGAAATGAATCCTGACGTGGTTCCAGGAGGCCGAAATGGACACGCACCAGGTCTTTTTCAGGGTTTTTCAACTCTGAAATAGTCAAGGTATGATCCGCAGGATTTGTTACAGGAATGAAAACTTTTTTACCGGCGTCCATTAGCTGATGAATCAGGGGAAGTGTTCTGACTTCGTTACGAAAATCAAGGTAAAGCATGACATGTGAAGCTTTTTGATAAGTATCGAGCATTACCAGACGATTGATGATCGCCAATGACTTGCTTTGAACCTGCTCTGGTGACAACGCATTTCTATTCTGCAAAATTTCCTGTCTCAATTTATCTTTCATCTTTCTCCTCCAATCTGCCGGCTTAACTTCTATTTTATCAGATTTCGTTGCATTTTAAAGGGTTTGACGTTATAATGAGATAAGAATCTTTGGATTCTTATGCATTGACTCTGGGAGTGGAATAAATTTGATAGAATTCCGTAACATACATAAAACGTATGATAATGGTGTACAGGCATTGGATGGGATTAATCTAAAAATCAATAAAGGTGAATTTCTATTTCTGGTTGGCCCCAGTGGTGCCGGAAAGTCAACTTTTGTTAAACTGTTGCTCAAAGAAGAGGAACCATCCAGCGGGAGCATCCTGGTGGATAGTGAGGATATCACCAAATTTTCACGTCGAAAGGTGCCTTTCCTGCGCCGCAAAATCAGTGTTGTTTTTCAGGATTTTAGGCTATTGGAAGAAAAAACACTTTATGAAAATGTTGCCTTTGCGATGCAGGTAGTCGGTGCATCTCCCAAGGAGATCCGCCGTCAGGTTCCAATGGTACTGGGGATGGTAGGATTAAGTGATCGGGCCAGTCAGTACCCTCACCAGCTTTCCGGTGGGGAGAAGCAGCGGGTTTCCATAGCGAGAGCCATTGTGAATCGCCCCATCATTCTGATTGCCGATGAACCGACCGGCAACCTGGATCCGGATACCGCATGGGAAGTCATGAAGGTGCTCCGCCAGATCAGCCGCCGCGGCACAACCATTCTCATGGCCACCCATGCCAAGGACATTGTGGATGAGATGCAGCAACGCGTAGTCGCCCTTGAAAAAGGCCGCATCGTTCGGGATGTGCAGAGGGGGATCTACGGTTATGAAACTTAGGAGTTTTCAGTATATCCTGGAACAAAGCTTTCGCGGAATATGGCGCAACAAAGGGATGAGTGTCGCCTCCATCAGTTCGGTGGCGGCATCACTGACCATCCTCGGCCTGATGATGGTGCTGGTGTTGAACATGAGCCATCTTGCAGGATTGGCACAAACGCAGTTCGACAGCGTTCAGGCATATCTGGATGATCATCTCAGCGCTAATGAAACTGAGGTTCTGGGGCAGGAAATCGCTCAAATTTCAGGCGTTTCCTATGTTCACTTTGAGTCACGGGAGGCCGCACTGGCAAAAATGAAAGAGCGATGGGGGTCCCAGGGATACTTGCTGGATACCCTGGAAGAAAACCCGCTTCCCAATTCGTATATCGTACACGTCAACAACATCAATGATTCGGACCGGGTGGTTGATGAGTTGAACGGGTTGGCGGGAATTGAAGAAGTCAAATACTACCGGGATATTATTGATAATCTGATCCGGGTAGCGGGGCTGATCCGCTCTGTTGGATTGATGGTGATCGTCGTGCTGATCATGATAGCCACTTTTATTATCTCCAACACGATCAAACTAACCATTAATACCCGAAAACGGGAAATCAACATTATGAAATACGTGGGTGCGACCAACTGGTTTGTACGCTGGCCGTTTTTCATTGAAGGGACATTGCTGGGCTTCATTGGCGCATGCATCGCGCTGATCCTGGTCTACCTTGGATACCAAACAGTGTTTGATATGATTACCACCCGGTTTTTTGTGATTTTCAGTGCTTATCTGCTGACAGTGGAAGAAATGATGCGGCGTACAATGATCATGTTCATTGTGCTGGGCGCTGGAGTCGGCTCTCTGGGAAGCATTATCTCGCTTAGAAGATACCTGCAGGTATAGAATGTCGGTCTCTAAAGTGATCTTGAGGAGGAATGAGTATGCGCACAGCCTATCGCACAGCCTATAAAGTGATGCTGATAGCCCTGGTGCTGGCTTTGCTGGCTTCCACGACCGCTGCTTTTGGCAATGAAATCAATCAGATCAACCAGCAGCTGGAACGACTGAAGCAGAATCAGCAGGAAATTACCTCGGGACTTCGCGAGACTGAGAGCCAGCAGCGGGATGTCAATGCAGAACTGGAAAAGATTGGATCGGCCATCGCACAAACGCAGAATGAGATTAATACCCTCCAGGCACAGATCCATGAAACCGAAACGCATATTGCCCGCACAGAGGATGAGCTGGCATTTGCTTCCATGCAAATAGAGGAGAAGAAGGACCAGCTGGCTCGAAGACTGGATGCGATGTACCGTAACGGAAACATTGCTTATGCGGAAGTGCTTTTCAACTCCAAAGATTTTTCGGAATTAATGAGTAATCTGGACATGGTTCAGCTCATTGTCGATTATGACGTGGAATTGTTGCAATTTCTGGATGAACAGCGGACAATTGTTGAGGATCGTAAAGCAGAGCTGGAGACCAGCCGACGGTTACTGAGCGAACTTGAGCAAATGGAGAGAAACCGTCAGCAGACACTGGTGGCCTCCCGAGGAACTCAGGAACGGCTGGCACAGGAACTGGCGCAGGACAAGGCAGCCCTCACGCGGCAACTGGATCAGCTGGAAAAAGAAGCCAAAGATCTTGAAAAGGTGTTATTGCGGCTCCAGTCGGAAGGGGAATACATAGGCGGTGTCATGAAATGGCCTGTCCCGGGCTATTCACGCATTTCCTCACCATATGGTAATCGGGTGCATCCGATTTTGAAAACAAAACGGTTTCATGCAGGCATTGATATTCCTGCTCCCACCGGAACGAATATCATTGCAGCATCAGCCGGCAGGGTGGCTTTTGCAGGAACCCAGGGGGGATACGGCCGTACCGTCATCATTGACCATGGTGGCGGCATCATGACCTTGTATGCGCATAACAGCCAGCTCCTGGTTTCTGAAGGTGATCAGGTGACTCAGGGAAAGGTGATTGCAAAAGCGGGAAGCACAGGTATGTCCACTGGCCCCCACCTTCATTTTGAAGTTCGGAAAAACGGCAAATATGTGGATCCAATGCCCTGGTTAAAGGGGCAATAGAAGAAGACACCAACGGAAAGCAAAAACCCGGTCCTTGTGATCGGGTTTGTTATTTGGAATGATATCACTGTTGACTGTGGTGTTATCATCGATTTTAAGGTACAATGGAGACACAGTCTTGATCATTCAATCATTTTTTGACAAACGAGGAGCGTGACCAATGATTCGTATACGCAATGCATTCCTTGGAGCCGTCATCCTGGTAATCATCACCGTCATGCTGACCATCACGGTGGGAAATATCCGGGCGCTTCAGGCAGGCGATAAAGTCATCATCAGCCGGGAAATGTATGAGCAGATGAAGGAAGAGAGCGGCGGATTGTCCAAATTAACTCATTTGAAAGGGTTTCTGCTGCAGGAATACTACCAGGAACTGGATGAAAACATCTTGATGGACGGTGCACTAAAGGGGATGTTTGAAGCGGTGGGCGACCCCTACACCACCTATTTGGATGCCGGTGATTACTCGGACCTGATGATGAGTACCCGCGGAACATATGGTGGTATCGGCATTATTGTGACTGCGGATGATGAAGGATATGTCAGCGTGGTTTCCCCGTTTGAAGGAACCCCGGGTGAACGGGCCGGCCTGGTAACAGGTGACCGGATTTTGCGGGTTGATCACCAGGCAGTCACCGGCAGTCGGCTCGACGATGCGGTGGCTCTCATGCGCGGCTTGCCGGATACCGAAGTGGTCATCGAAGTGTTGAAACGAAACCAGCGTGAAACGATTGAAGTAACAATTATTCGGGAAACGATTCGGATAGAGTCTGTGCGTTCTGAGATTCTGGAGGAAGAAATAGGATATGTACGCATCAGCTCATTCGATGAACAGACAGCCCGCGATTTCCAGAACCGGATGGATGAACTGGTGAACAGCGGGATTGATCGTGTGATTCTGGATCTGAGAAACAATCCGGGGGGATTGCTGAATCAGGCAAACCGGATTGCCGATTTGCTGCTGGGTGAAGGCCTGATCGTTTATACTGAAAACCGTCATGGATACCGCAGAGAAGAGTATTCCGATGAAGAAATGTATGAGATTGAACTGGTGGTGCTGATTAACGAAGGGAGTGCAAGTGCTTCCGAAATCCTGGCAGGTGCGATTCAGGATCAGGAACGTGGAATTTTGGTGGGAACAACCAGTTTTGGAAAAGGACTGGTACAGGAATTACAGCAGCTGCCGGATGGCACCGGTTTTAAGTATACCGTTTCTCAGTATTTTACGCCCAAAGGAAGAAATATTCACAATCTTGGTATAGAACCGGATGTTTTTGTGGAAATTCCAGAAGCATTAGATGACGAGATGCACGAAATCAGTAATGAAGAGGATCTTCAATTGCAAAAGGCTGTTGACTTGCTGCTGAACGGTCAATAGAGCTGACAATTGAGACACCAGGGAAAATCCTCAGACGATGGGGATTTTTCTTGATATTGAAAAGGAGTACAGGTATGAATCCCTTTAAAGTTATCGCAGACTATCATCCTATGGGCGACCAGCCCCAGGCTATCGAAAGCATCAGCCGCGGAATTCTGGAGAACCTGCGGCATCAGACACTCCTGGGAGTGACAGGATCCGGAAAAACCTATACCATGGCAAAAGTGGTGGAACAGGTTCAAAAGCCAACATTGGTGATAGCCCACAACAAAACCCTTGCGGCACAACTGTGCAGCGAGTTTCGCGATTTTTTTCCTGACAATGCGGTGGAATATTTTGTGAGTTATTATGATTATTACCAGCCGGAAGCGTATGTGGCTCACCGTGATCTGTACATTGAAAAAGACTCTTCCATTAATGATGAAATTGACAAGCTGAGACACTCAGCAACTGCCGCATTGTTTGAGCGGCGGGACGTCCTGATCGTGGCCAGCGTCTCCTGCATTTATGGGCTGGGTGACCCGGAGGACTATCAGGATCTGATGGTATCCCTGCGGGTAGGCATGGAACGCAACCGGGATGACATTATGCGCAAACTGATCGATATCCAGTACCAGCGCAACGATATCAGTTTTACCAGGGGCACCTTCCGGGTCCGTGGGGATGTGCTGGAGATTTTTCCTGCATCATCTTCGGAAAATGCACAGCGAGTGGAATTTTTCGGGGATGAAATTGAGCGGATTATGGAAATAAATACCATCACGGGTGAAGTGATTGGAACACGGCAGCACCTGGCTGTTTTTCCGGCTTCTCACTATGCCACCCAACAGGAAAAGATACAGCGAGCCGTCAAAACCATTGAGGAGGAATTGGCAGAACAAATCCAATGGTTTAAAAACAGGGATCGTTTCCTGGAAGCTCAGCGTATTGAACAACGAACCAAATATGACATCGAAATGCTGCGTGAGATGGGATTTTGTTCAGGGATCGAGAACTATTCCCGCCATCTGGCCGGAAGACCTGCCGGCAGCCGTCCCTATACCCTGCTGGATTACTTCCCTAAAGATTTTTTGGTTATTGTGGATGAATCACATGCGACCCTTCCCCAGATCAGAGGGATGTACGGAGGTGACCGTTCCAGGAAAGAATCACTCGTGGAATATGGTTTTCGTCTGCCTTCAGCGTTGGATAACCGGCCGTTGAACTTCAAGGAATTTGAATTGTTGGTGAACCAGGCAGTGTATGTCAGCGCCACCCCGGGTCCGTATGAACAGGAACACAGCCAAAAAGTGACAGAACAGATCCTCCGGCCTACGGGACTCGTGGACCCGGAGATTAAGGTGCATCCCATCGAAGGACAGATTGATCATCTGATGGGTGAAATCCACCAACGGATCAAACAGCAGCAACGGACGCTGGTCACCACACTCACGAAGAAAATGGCGGAAGACCTGACCCGATACCTGTCAGAGACAGGGATTAAAGTCAGGTACCTGCATTCTGATATTGAAACCATGGAACGTATGGAAATCATTCGTGAGTTGAGGTTGGGGGTTTTTGATGTACTGGTAGGAATCAACCTACTCCGGGAAGGTTTGGATCTGCCGGAAGTATCCCTGGTGGCGATTCTGGACGCGGATAAGGAAGGGTTTCTACGGTCGGAAATCTCGCTCATTCAGACGATTGGGCGGGCTGCCAGAAATGTGGACGGGAAGGTAATCATGTATGCTGACCGGATCACAGCATCCATGGAGCGGGCCCTGGAGGAAACGGAACGGAGACGCAACATCCAAACTGCTTATAACCAGGCCCACGGCATCACACCACGCAGCATCATGAAAAAAGTACGGGATGTGATTGAAGCAACGAAGGTTGCTGAGCCGGATGAAACATATGGCACAGAGCAGTCAACAACCGGCAAATCGCTGCCAAAAGGGAAAACAGTCGCAAAAATGATCAAAAATCTCGAGAGACAGATGCATGAAGCAGCCAAAAACCTGGAATTTGAAAAAGCAGCTGCCATACGGGATGAAATTTCACTGATTCGCAGTATGCAGCCGGAAACGCTTATTGAACCGGTAGGTGTCATCAAACAAAAAGAGGTGTAAGTGTGTCGCAGAATGAGATCATTATAAAAGGTGCCAGGGAGCATAATCTAAAAAATATCGACCTGGTGATACCAAGAGACAAATTGGTAGTCCTGACAGGATTATCAGGCTCAGGGAAAACGTCCCTGGCTTTTGACACCATTTATGCAGAAGGACAGCGCCGGTATATAGAAAGCTTGTCGGCATATGCCCGCCAGTTTTTGGGACAGATGGAAAAACCGGATGTGGATGATATCCAGGGATTGAGTCCGGCGATTTCCATCGACCAAAAGACCACCAGCAAAAATCCCCGGTCTACCGTGGGAACAGTGACAGAAATTTATGATTATCTGCGCCTTCTTTTTGCCCGGGCAGGAATTCCTCACTGTCCTGTCTGTCATGAAGAAATCAAGCAAATGACGGTGGAGCAGATTGTTGACCAGATAATGCTGTCTGAAACGGGTACACGGCTCCAGATTATGGCGCCGGTAGTACGCGGCAAAAAAGGGGAGCATCAAAAGCTGCTTGACCGTGTAAAACAGGAAGGATTTGTCCGTATTCGTGTCAATGGAGAAATCAGAGAAGTCTATGAAGAAATAAAGCTTGATAAAAACAAAAAACATGACATCGCCATTGTGGTGGACAGGATCATCGTTAAAGAGGGCATTGAACAACGCTTATCGGACTCAGTCGAGACGGCCCTTCGTTTTACGGAAGGTCTGGTGTTGGTGGATGTGCCCGATCAGCATGAAGTTCTCTATTCAACGCAGCTGGCCTGCCCGGAACACCAGATCGGCATGGAAGAGATGGCGCCCCGTATGTTTTCCTTTAACAACCCCTACGGGGCTTGTAAAGTGTGCAAGGGGATTGGCCATATGAAGGAAGTGGATCCGGAGCTGGTGATTCCTAACCCCGGGCTCAGTATTCGTGAAGGAGGGGTTGCTCCCTGGACCAGCAGTGCAGGGCAGTCGGAGGACAGTTATTATTTCCGGATGCTGCAGCAGTTGGCACTGCAGCATGGTGTCAGTCTGGATGCGCCCATTAAGCAACTTCCGGAAGCCTTTGTCAAGACGATGCTCTATGGTTCCGGAGATGTGAAAGTGTCTTTTCGATTTGAATCGCGGTTTGGCGGCGAACGAACCTATTCTTCCACTTTTGAAGGTGTGATCCCGAATTTAGCCAGACGGTACGAAGAGACACATTCAGAATACATGAGAGATAAAATAGAGTCATTTATGAGTGAAAGCCCCTGCCCTGCATGCGGTGGTGCACGGTTAAAAGACATCTCACTTGCCGTGACCGTGGCAGAAAAAAATATTTATGACATTACGCTCATGTCTGTGAAAGAGGCCGTTGCCTTTTTTGAGAAGATCCGCTTAAGCCAGCGCCAGATGCTGATTGCCAGGCAAATTTTGAAGGAAATCTGTGAACGTCTTCGTTTCCTGCAGGACGTTGGGCTGGATTATCTGACGCTGGCGCGAAACGCGGGGACTCTTTCAGGCGGTGAATCACAGCGAATCCGACTGGCCACGCAAATAGGATCAAGTCTGGTGGGCGTACTGTACATCCTGGATGAACCCAGCATTGGGCTGCATCAGCGGGATAATGCCCGGTTGCTGAAAACCCTGCGTCATCTAACAGATATCGGCAATACGGTGATTGTGGTAGAGCACGATGAAGATACCATGATGCATGCGGATCACATCATTGACATTGGACCTGGTGCGGGAATTCATGGTGGTGAAGTGGTCGCCCAGGGAACCTTGCAGGATATTATCAATACGCAGGATTCCATTACCGGTCAATTTCTGCGGGGAGAAAGATATATTGAAGTGCCTCAGAAACGTCGGGAACCGAATGGCAGCTGGCTGCGCGTAAAGGGAGCCAGAGCGAATAACCTTAAAGCGATTGATGTGGCGTTTCCACTGGGTGTTTTCACCTGTATCACTGGGGTTTCCGGCTCGGGGAAAAGCACGTTGGTTAATGAAATCCTTTATAAACGATCAGCCCAGGAATTCTACCGCTCAAGAGAGAAACCAGGACCCCATGATGGCATTGAGGGTCTTGACATGCTTGACAAAGTCATTAAAATAAGTCAAGATCCTATTGGGAGGACACCCCGCTCCAATCCAGCTACCTACACGGGCGTTTTTGATCCCATTCGGGACCTTTTCGCGCAGACGCCCACAGCCCGAATGCGTGGATATAAAAAGGGACGTTTCAGCTTTAATGTGAAGGGCGGTCGATGTGAAGCCTGCCGTGGGGACGGTATCATTAAAATAGAGATGCATTTTCTGCCAGATGTCTACATCCCCTGTGAAGTCTGCAAGGGGAAACGATACAACCGGGAAACCCTTGAAGTGAAATACAAAGGGAAGACCATTTCTGATGTACTTGAAATGAATGTGGAAGAAGCATTGACATTTTTTGAGCATCTGCCCACTATCAGACGCAAACTTCAAACCATGATGGATGTCGGGTTGGGTTATATCTCATTGGGCCAGCCCTCAACACAGCTGTCTGGTGGTGAAGCACAGCGGATCAAACTGGCAACGGAACTCAGTAAAAAGAGTACCGGCCGGACCCTGTATATACTGGATGAACCGACTACCGGTCTTCATATTGCAGACATTGAGAAGTTGATCGAAGTGTTGCAGCGGCTGGTAGAAACGGGCAATACTGTTATTGTGATCGAACATAATCTGGAAGTCATTAAAACAGCGGATTATCTCATTGATCTCGGCCCGGAAGGTGGCCAGGAAGGTGGGATGGTCATTGCTTCCGGAACGCCGGAGGCAGTGGTGCAGGTACCTGGATCTTATACAGGACAATTTCTTAAAAAAATGATGATGTTGAAACCCGCAGACGTATCATAAATCAGGTCATGCAGGAAACTTTAGTGAATGATATCTGATGAGGAGGAATGATGATGGGTGGTAGAATTGGATTTCAGGAACTGTTGATTGTATTTGGACTGGCATTGTTGATTTTTGGACCGTCAAAATTGCCGGAGATCGGAAAATCCCTTGGCAAGGGAATCCGTGAGTTTAAATCCGCTTCCAAAGAAATCAAGGACAGTGTTAACCTGGATGAGGAAGATGATTCTAAAACAAAAAAATCGTAGTTATGAATGAAAGAGGGTGTTTCGTATGCGTTTTGGCTGGATGGAAGTACTGCTGATTGGAGGCGTAATCCTCCTGATTTTTGGACCGAAGCGTTTTGGATTGATTGGCAAGTCAGCTAAACGTGGATTCAAGGAATTTAAAGACGAAGCGACAGATGAAGATAATGATCAAAAGAAAGAATAGATAATCAGGAGCAGCACCGAGTTATTTTTTCATAATCATGACGATAAGGTGGATGAAACATGACAGAAGAAGAGACAAGAACCATGAGCATCATTCATCATTTAGAGGAACTGCGAAAGCGGTTGTTAATTTGCTTATTGGTGCTTGTGGTCACTGCTGGAGCCAGCTTCTTTTATGTGGATGAAATCCGGAGAATGCTGGTGAAGCCGGCAGGTTCTCTGGAGCTGATCTATATTTCACCGCCGGAAGCATTGATGGTAAACATCCGGTTGGCGATTTTGGCAGGGATTATGTTGGCTATGCCTGTTTTTGTGTACCAGTTTTTGGCTTTCATTCTACCCGCTCTATACAAGAATGAGAAACATATCCTGATTCCTGTCGTATTTGGAATGATTCTAATGTTCATTGCAGGAATCTACTTTTCCTATAGGATCGCTTTCCCTTTTGCCATCACCTTTTTTCTGAAGTTTGCCTCGACGGATCTCGTGCCCATGTTTACCATCACTCAATACACTTCTTTTGTGACCCAGTTTCTGTTAACCTTTGGCCTGGTGTTTCAGTTGCCGCTATTGTTTCTTTTTCTGGGGATGCTGAATGTGGTAACGGCTCCAATGCTCCGCAGAATACGCAAGTATGTGATTTTAGTGATTTTCATTGGGGCAGCCATTATTACTCCGCCTGACGTGGTGTCACAAATCATGATTGCCGGACCACTGTGGGTGCTGTATGAAGTGGGGATTGTTCTGGTTATGATTGTACAGTTTCGAAAGCGACGGGAAAAAAGTGAAACTATTCAGTAAATCTGCCATGGATCGTTAGAATGATTAATGCTCAAGCCTCCATTAAGAGACATGAGCTTTTCTATTGATGGCTTGAATGAGCATTATTCAAACAGTATGATAAAAGAGATGCTAATGCTCCGATTTCTTTAGATAATATGACCTACATCAAAAACACACAAATGAATAAAAGTCAGAATCACAAAACATCAAAATCACAATACAGAAGAAATTGGAACTAATGACGGTGATCTGGTCCCCTCCATGACACATGATGAAATATTGAGGAATTAATGACGAGTAAACCGGAGCCTGCACGCTTGACACTCCTGTAAAAGTGTATATAGCCTGATGCCCAGGAGAGGAGAATTGGTAAATATGAGCAGCCATAATCAATTAAAGATGCTGGTGGATCATTCCCTCTGTTGCAGATGTGAAGCCCGCACCTCATTCTCCAAACAAATGTATGAGGCCTTCCCTTATCTTTTTCGAAACAAGATCAATAAGCACTTCACGGGAGCCATACATTTTGGGCGACTTTCCGAATTAATTGACAATGCCAATCAACAAAGGGAAAATCTGAATGCCCAGGAGTACTTAAGCATTATCATGCATGGAGTGACAGGATTCAGTGGACAGAGTGTACTGACACTTTTAAATGAATCAGCTCAAGTCTATGCTTTACCAGTGAGTTCGGATGTTTCCCGTTTATTGCAACTTTGGAACGCGCTTCCTATTGGCCCTCTCGTTCTGATGGCAATGGGTGTTGTTGTTGGAATGAACTCCCTGCATTCCAGAAGATATGAAAAAAAGGCGAAAGCCGTCCGGAAGAAGCGGCATGATGCTCCCTCCTGCTACAATATTCCCGGTCAGGACGAAGATGATGACCTGGAAGTCATAGAACAGCACAGGGACGGGAAAAAGGAAAAGACGCAGGAAAAGGAATAAGAGAAAGAACCAATGGAGTTACTGACAGCTGATTTCGATAGAAGAGGTGAATTGAATGGAGACCAAATCCTTTAGAGGCGGAGCACACCTTCCCCATTATAAACGATTGACAGATCGTTTGGCGATCCAGATCATGCCTTTGTCAGAACGGGTGACGATCCCGATGTACCAGAGTCTGGGAGCGCCCTGTGATCCAATGGTAAAAGCGGGTGACCAGGTAACAGTCGGTCAAAAGATCGGTGACTCGGATGACATGATCAGTGCACCGGTGCATGCCAGTGTAACCGGTGTGGTTGAAAAAGTGGAGACGCTGGCTTACTGCAGTGGGGATATCGCTAAAAGCGTCATCATAAAAGTGGAAGGGGATCAGCAGGCATTTGAGCCGGCCGTCAAGCGGGATCCCGGGTCCATGAGCAAAGAAGAAATCATTGAAGCCATCCGAGAGGCCGGCATTGTTGGGATGGGAGGAGCATCTTTCCCGACGTATGTCAATGTAAACACCCGGCAGCCGGTGGATTACCTGGTGCTGAACGGTGCCGAATGCGAACCATTTTTGACCTGCGATCACCGGGCTATGGTGGAACGGGCAGATGAGCTGGTAGCTGGAGCAGAGATTCTCAGCCGCGTCATCGGTGCTAAAAAATGTCTGATCGGTATTGAAATCAACAAGCCGGATGCCATCGAGACATTAACGGAAAAAACGAAAGACAAAGAGCTTTTCGAAATTGTACCCCTGGCCGTAAAATATCCCCAGGGATTCAAATCCATCCTGATTAAATCTGTTACCGGCCGTGACGTGCGCCGGGGAGCCAGATCAGCGGAAATTGGCTGTATCGTCCGAAACGTAGGCACCACCATTGCGGTTTATGAAGCGGTCATTTACGGAAAGCCGCTGATTGAGCGGATCGTCACTGTCAGTGGTCCCAAAGTGCCCAGTCCGGGCAATTACATGATCCGAATCGGCACACCTGTCGGCCACATCATGAATCACTGCGGGGTGACGGATTTTGAGGATGCAAAAGTCATTTTGGGCGGACCGATGACGGGACGTGCTCAGGACACACTGGATGCACCGGTCATCAAAAACAGCACAGGAGTCTTACTGCTCCAAAATGAAATGGTACGGGAACACGCCCCCCACGAAAACTGTGTTCGCTGCGGCAAATGTGTTGCCCGATGCCCGATGCAATTATACCCCAATCAGTTGAGCATCTTTGCCGAAACGGAGAATTATCACGGGTTGGAAGAGTGGAACGTGATGGACTGCATTGAATGCGGCATCTGCGTTTTCAGCTGCCCGGCCAACCGGCCGATCCTGGAATTCATCAAACACGTGAAACCGGTGATTAAAAAAATGGAACTTGCCCAAAAACAGGCGTAAACGCAAAGGAGGAGATTTCGAATGAGTCAACCTGGAAAAATGCCTGTCTCGGCAGCTCCTTACCTGAAAGAAGATGTATTCATTAAAACCGCGATGCGGGATGTGATGATTGCCCTGCTGCCGGTGACACTGGTGGCCGTCTATTTTTACCGCGCTTATGCGGTGATGATGGTGGTCGTGTGCATGGCCACGGCGGCATTGACGGAAGTGGTTTTTCGCAAGATCAGGGGAAAGAAAGCGACTCTGCATGACGGAAGTGCGCTGCTGACGGGGCTGTTTGTGGCCCTGCTTTACCAGGCCACTGCTTCACCCGTGTCAGCGATTCTTGCCACCATCCTGGCCGTGGGTGTTGCGAAGGAACTGGCCGGCGGCTTGGGGATGAACCGGTTTAATCCGGCACTGTTTGGCCGAGTTTGCATGATTTTCCTGGCACCATTGCTGGCCGGCCTGGCTTTTGGTTCGCCGAATCTGGGAACAGTGGATGTTGTTTCCCAGGCATCACCACTGGCAATGCTTGGAGGCGGCATGGAAATGCCCGGCTATTTGCAGATGTTTCTGGCATACCCTGGTGGAGCGTTGTCTGAGTCCTCCCCACTGGCACTCCTGGCAGGAGGTGCTTATCTCTTTATGAAGGGACATATCCGACTGCGGGTGCCGTTGGCCATCTTCGCCACCGTTTTTGTACTGGCGCTGGTCACTGGGCAGGATCCCATCTATCACCTGCTTTCAGGCGGACTGATGATTGGTGCCATCTTTATGGCCACTGACTGGGTGTCAGCACCCATAACCGTCAGCGGTCGGCTGA
>JAWSUV010000037.1:0-21830 GCA_033549305.1 Bacillota bacterium
GAGGAAAGCCGCGAGTCGGAGGAGCACGCCCGCCGGCTGAAGATTCTGGGTCGCCCCTTCGGGAAACTGCTGAAGCTGTCCGGGTCGGACCATGACGCCCTGCTGCAGCTGTGCATGTATCATGACGTGGGCAAAATTGCCATCAACGACCACATCCTCACCAAGAACGGTTTCCTGACGATGACGGAGTGGGAGGAAATGAAAACCCATCCGGAAATCGGCTGGCGGATCGCCAAGGCCTCTCCCCGGCTGAGGCACCTGGCGGACCTGATTCACAGCCATCATGAGCGCTGGGACGGCAGCGGCTATCCCAACGGCCTGAAAGGCAAGAAAATCCCCAAACTGGGCCGGATGCTGGCCATCATGGACGCTTACGACGTGATGACCCATGAGCGCACCTACAAGAAGACCCTGACCCATGTGGAAGCCGTTGAGGAGCTGAAGCGCAACGCCGGCACCCAGTTTGACCCGGACATGGTGAAAACGTTCCTGCAGCTGGACTGGGATGATTTGCTGAGCGATGGCGCTTCCGTGGATGAGGAGAATCAGAGTCTGCCGGCGGTGGGGATCGCACAGCAGGGATAGAACGGCAGCAGGGGATAGTTACTGTAGAAGACTGTTCTCTGTTGCGTCAACGTATACTGGTACCGGTATAATCAAGGCAGGATGAATCGTCTCTTTTCAGGATGAATCGTCTCTTTTCAGGAATGCGTGTACGTGTTTTATGGTCTTGCTTGTTTATTTTTTAACATATGATCTTGCTCCATTCACCTGAATGAGATGATGAGTGAAACATTCTGAATTGGTTACCGTATCCTTTATCAGGCAGACCAAACAGCAGACGTTGCCATCAGATGATCCAACTCAACAGCTTTTAACACAATCACACTCACCAGGAGACAACTCCATGCACACACCTCCAGCAGCGGCACAATCACAACTGAATCTTTTATCATGCAGGAAAGGCTATACCCTGATGGAGCTCATCGTCGTGCTGGCGGTGCTGGCTCTTTTCATGGGCATCGCTTTTCCTTCTTTTTTTGCCCACCGTGACCGGGTGCTGCTGAAAACCACCGCGGCGGAACTGGAGAGCTCGCTGATGCTGGCCCGGCAGCTGAGCATGGACGAGAACCGGGAGTATGTGGTGGAGCTGATGAAGTCACAGTTCAGGGTGCGGCAGAACTGGGCCGGTGCACCGGCGGTGGTTTCCATTGATTATCCGCCTGGTATCAAGCGGAACGTCGGATCCCATACGCAAGTCGTCTACGGCCGCGACGGATTGACAGGCTACGGCAAGTTTGTGCTGGAGAACCGCAGGAAGCAGCGTATGATGGTGGAAATCCATATAGGCACAGGGAGGGTGACGGTATCGGATATTTACTGAAACACTGACAGCTTCACATCAACCCACAACAGTATCGAGTGCAATCTGCAAATGTCAACGAATCAGTTTGCACCAGTGACAGTGAATTTGTTTACAACTATCAAGGAACATTCGGCATGTCCATGACAATTTAACTGGATGACCAGCATTCTGACACCAAGATCACAATATAAGCAGCAGCTGAAAGGAGACGACAAATGACTGGATGCAGAACTCTAACGCAACGGAACGGCACTCATGCAAACGGCACATCCGATTTAAGGGCTGTACAGGTTTCACAACGAAGCGACAGTGGGTTTACCTTCATTGAAGTGCTGGTGTCTCTGATGATCCTCACCATCCTGTTTACTTCGGTGAACCACCTGTTTGTGCAGTCTGCCCGCATGCACCGGACGTTGCTGGACAGCACTGCCGCCACTCAGGAACAGCGGGCAGCCATGGAGACGGCACTGACCTGCCTGCTGCATGCCGAATGGACAGAAGAAGGGCTGTTGCTGCCGAAAGGCCTGTTTCCGGAAGATTTGAACAACGAAGACAGCTTACGTGAGAATCCGGCGGACGATGAGTGGTTAGAAGCGGATAGTTCTTTGAATGATGTTCATGAGCTCCTGAATAATGTGGAAATGGTGCGAATCTGGGAGGAGGCGCCCCTGGTGCTGGTGGCAGCGCAACAGCCCGCAAATGCCGCTGGAACCGCCCGGAAGCTCTTCACCATACGCTATGCAGGCCGGCCGCCCTGGACGGTGGAACAGCGCCGCTTGGTGTCGGTCTCATGATCAGGAACCGGAAAGGCCTCACCCTCATCGAAGTCATCATCTCTTTATCACTGCTCTCACTGGTGCTGGTCACCTTTTTCACCTGCGGTCTTTTTGCGCTGAATCAGCACCTTCAGCAGTCGAAACAGTTGAGAGCGGACCGGAACCTGCGGATCAGTGTGGATCTCATCGAGAAACGTCTGCGGGAAATGGACCGGCAGCAGATCGAGTACAAACCTAGTTCGCAGGTTTTCGAGGCCAGAATGAACATACCAAATAGTTCACTTAAAGCAGATGTCCGCGTGGATCTGAGCGGAAAGAGTTCCAGCAACCATAACACCTGGATCTATTTCGACCGTGCCAGTGGATCGCTGCGGACCAACAAGGCAGGAGAACACAATGTCCAGATTCCTGGGATCGAAAATATCGACGTAAATGAGGTGATCACCGGGCAGCTCTTTCTTATTACGCTCACCGGCGCAGAGACGCCACAGCCGCAGACCCTTGTCTTTCACATTCCGCAAAAGGCTGGAGAGGAGGAAGCGCCATGAACCGGACACGAGCCCCATTCATTCAAAGCCAGCCTTCCCGGTTGAAACCGGCAGCCGTTTTCTCCCGGCAGGGGTTTATCAGCGTCACCATCCTGCTGGCCGGCATGATTCTGATGGTTTTGGCTTTTTCCCTGTTCACCCGGCAGGAACATGAAACCCTGGCGATGCAGTCCTCCCGCAACCGTGTCTGCGCCCATTACACCGCGGAAGCCGGGATGGAGCTGATGCTCTGGGAGCTGTATGAATGGGGAGAGGAAGTGATCCGGGAATATGAAGCCAAACTCGCATCAGGCACACCAGTCACCGACATCAGCTGGGATTTTGATGCGCATGTGCAGCTGCACCTGTTTCCACTCCTGAACCAGCTGAACCAGCACGGTGACGATCTGCTGCCGTCACCCTTCCAGAATCTGAGCGGCGGTGAAGGCGGTGAGGATGATCCGGAAGATCAGGAAGAAGAAAGTGCCGCCCAGCATCTGCGGCTGAAGGTGGAGTCTGACCCCTCTCAGCAACAGCTGATTGTTACTGTCCAGGGCATCTGCCACCGGGCCCGGGTCACCCAGCGGGCCGTGGTGGACCTGCCGACGGTTAAACAGGAAAAGTCCGAATGCAATAACTTCACCCATACTTACATCACCTCCCTGTATCTGGTGTCCCGGGTGCAGTGCCCGTCGCCGTGGGAATAAGATGTTCACAGTTAACATAGCGGCCTACTGAGCCGTTTCAATCTTTAAACAGTAAAAAACACGGTTTTGATTCCCCCAAAAATGTTGAATATTTCAACAAAAACCACCGACTTTTTGAAAAGACGCACAATTTTCACATTTTTCATTGACAAGCCGCGGTTACGGGAGTAAACTGATTCTAATCATTAACAATGTGGCATCAAATCAGCTTTCCGCTACGTTTTAAGACCACTTGACAGGGATGGTTCGTATGTTGAAGCACATGCCGGCAATTAAATATTTCTTTTTCTTTAGCTGGGGCTATTATTATTTTAGCGCTGGCACTTCGGCATTTTCAAAATCCCTCTCAACAGTCACAACCGCGGCAGGCCTGCAGGCCGATACCGCATGATCCACAGGTGATGTGAACGCATCCAACAGAAAGTGGAGAGGGATTTCCTAAGGAAATCTCTCTTTTTTTTATCAAATAAATAGGAAAACGGCTGTACAGATGGTATAATAAATCCGGTGTGGAGGGGGACCAATCATGAACAAAGTGGACGAACTGCGGCAAAAGGTAGACCAGTGCGACCGCCAGCTGGCGGCGGTGCTGGAGAAAAGACTGGAAATCATCCTGGAGATCATGCAGGAGAAGAAGGAACAGGGGCTTCCCATCTTTAACAAAGATCGTGAGGAAAAGGTGGTTCATAAAATCGGGCACTATGTCACCAATCCTGATCTGAAGGAAGAAGTCCGTTTTATTCAGCAGCATGTGCTGCAGAGCTGCCGGCGGATCCAGTCAAAGCGCCTTTTCCCTTATCATATAACACTTGTGGGCTTTATGGGATGCGGCAAAACCTCTGTGGCCATTGAGCTGGGCAAAATGCTGGCCATGGAACAGATTGATGTGGATGACGTGATTGTATCCCGCATGAAAATGCCCATCAGCGAGATTTTCGCCCTCTATGGCGAACAGGTTTTCCGCCAGCTGGAAAGCAATATCGTGGAAGAACTGTCCAAGAGTGAAAATGTCATCATCTTCGCCAACGGCGGCGGCGTGGTGCTCAATGAACGAAACGTTGAAAACATTAAACGCACCGGTGTGATCATCTGGTTAAAAGCCACTCCGGAAGAAATTTACGACCGGATCAAGGACGACACCAGCCGGCCGGTGCTGAAGGACAACATGTCTGTTGAAAAAATCGGGAAGCTCCTGACGGGACGCCTGCCGCTTTACGAAAAAGCCGCGGATCTCACGGTCAGCACAGACGGGAAGACGGTGGAGGAAATCGCCCTTGAAGTGGTGGATCAGCTGATGCGGATGGACCTGGGCCGCCAGGCGAAGCACCCGCAGGCCAGTAACCTGTAAATCGCTTTCCGTCCCTGATCACACGTTGCCCCTGATCACATGAGCCTGCTTTCAACCGTTCCACAGGCGGTGTCACTATTGGAATGTTCCGATGCTGATGCCGCTTTTTACGCACCGGCATCAAAGCTGCAGCATTGTTCAGGATCCTGGTCCTGTGTTAAACTGATTAAGTACGCCGGAAGACTGACCGACCAGCATACCAACCGAAAGGGGACGCCCGGATGAATGAAATACTCTCACAGATTCTCCCCCTTTTTTTACTGATGGCGTTCGGCTGGATGCTGCGTTCCCGCAACATGATCCAGGCGAAAACCATCGAAGAAATGAAACAGCTGGTTGTCAGGTTCACCCTTCCGTCAGTATTGTTTCTCTCTTTTTTACACATTGATCTGAAGAAAGAGTACCTGTACCTGTTCATCATCATTTTTCTGCTGCTGATGACCATCTATGTGATGACCCTGGTGCTGAACCGGATCAAATGGCTGCACCATCCGCTGCTGCCTTTTCTGACTTCCGGTGGTGCGTTTGGTTTTATCGGCATCCCCCTGTTTTTGTCTGTCTACGGCGTTGAAGACCTGGGTAACTACACCATCCTGAGCGTCGGGCATGAGGTTTATCTCTGGCTGTTTCTGTTCGCCACCATGCGGGTGAAGCTGTGCGGCAGAAGCTTCAGTGTGCGTGAACGGCTGAAAGTTCTCTTATCGCCCGTTTTCGCGAGTGTGATGGCGGGGATGCTGCTCAATCTGCTCGGGTTCATGCGGCTTGTGGAAAGCAGCATGGTTGTGAAAGGGGTCTACCTGACGGTTGAAGCGCTGGGCAGTCTGACCACTCCGCTGATCCTGATGATCCTGGGCTATGAGATGATCTATAAACATGAGTACCTGAAGAAAAGCCTGAAACTGATTCTGATCCGCATGGGTCTTCTCTTTTCGGTCGGCTACCTGTTTAAATGGATGATCATTGACCGGATACTGCCGCCGGACCCGGCGGTCAATCATGCTTTCTTCACCTTTCTGGTACTGCCGCCGCCCCTGGTGGTGCCGATGTTTGTCAGTTTATACAGTACCCGGGAGAACGCCGATCTGGCGAACAACGTCGTCGTCCTGAGTACGATCATCAGTATTGTCGTTTACGTTATCTATGTGTTGCTGACGTAACCGTCTGGTTGACGCAGTGAACCATTCCGTTAAAAGAAAGGATGATCCGGTTGAAAAAAACAGTCAATGTCAAAGGAGTGGCCATCGGTGAAGGAGCGCCCAAAATCTGTATCCCGATGGTGGGAAGTAACGTTAGGCAGTTGAAGGAGGAAGCTGCTGTGATGAAGGAGCTGACCTTCGATGTGATCGAATGGCGTGCCGATTTTTTCGGGGACGTACTGGAGATTGGCAAGGTGAAGGACGCGCTTGGGGAAATCCGGACGGTGTTTCCGGGGAAACCGCTGATTTTCACGTTCCGCACGAAAGCGGAGGGCGGCATGATGGAAGCCAGCCCGGCTTTTTACGGTAAACTGAACCAATCCGTGATCGCGACAGGCCAGGTCGATTTGATTGATGTGGAGCTGTTCAGCGACGAATCGCTCATCCGGGAGCTGCTGAAAGCCGCGCATGAGGCTGGTGTGGCGGTGATTATCTCCAACCATGAATTTCACCAGACACCGCCGAAGGAAGAAATCATTGCCCGGCTGCGCAAAGCGGCTGCACTCGGGGGTGACATCGCCAAGATCGCGGTCATGCCCACCTGTTCTGCTGATGTCTTAACCCTGCTGGACGCCACACGGACAGTGAAGGAAGATGATGGGATCGGCCCGCTGATTACGATGGCCATGGGCGGCCTTGGCCTGATCACCCGATTCGCCGGCGACGTTTTTGGGTCCGACCTGACCTTTGGCGCGGCCAAAAAAGCGTCAGCCCCAGGACAGATCACCGCCGGTGACCTGAAGAACGTGATCGACCTGATTCACCGGAATATGCCGCAGTAAGAGACAGTGAAGTATGGTCATTGAACGATAGTCACACCCGGCAGATGTTTTGGCTCCCAGCCTCCGGCTGCACAGCATAACAGGACGACAGGAGATGAACGGACTTGCTGAACCGTAAAACAAAATTCTGTATGGTCACGATCCTGTTCTGGTTTGCCCTCTATGCCTATGTGCCTCAGATGCCGGGCTATGCACGGGAAATGGGGGCGTCGTACCGCATGATCGGCCTCATCGCCGGCTCTTACGGCATCACCCAGACGCTGCTGCGCATTCCACTGGGGATTGGCTCGGACATTCTGGGAAAACGAAAAATCTTCATCCTGATCGGTGCAGTCAGTGCCATGATCAGCGCCCTGATTGTCTTTCTGTTCCCCAGTCCGGCGGTTCTGCTGGCTGCCCGTTTTCTGGCCGGCGTCTCCGCCGCCACGTGGGTGACCTTCACGGTGATGTACGCCAGCTACTACCCGCCGCTGGAGGCCACCAAAGCCGTGGGCATCATCCAGTCCATGAACCGGATCGGGATGTTTCTGGCCATGCTGGCCGGCGGTGTGGTGGCTTCCTATTACGGCACGAAGTCAATCTTTCTGTTAAGCTTTTTCGTCGGGTTGATGGCGCTGGGGTTAAGCCTGACCATTCAGGAAGAAAAGGCATCCGTCACTGAAAAAGCCTTTCACCGGTCGGATCTGCCGGCGATCATCCAGAACCGCCAGGTGAGGCTGATCTGCCTGCTCGGCGCCCTGTCGCAGCTGATCATGTATGCGGGGCCGCTTGGCTTTTCGCCCATTGTGGCCGGCCATCTGGGGGCCACCGGTTTTCAGCTCAGCCTGCTGACCATGATGTTCATTTTTCCCCAGATCATTGTGTCGCTGCTGTCAGGCACTTTTTTCATCCGTGTTTTCGGCGAAAAGATCTCCCTGATCATCGGCTTTTCACTGATGATCACGCTGTGTTTCGCCACACCGCTGGTGCCGCACCTCTCCCTGCTGTACGGCTTCCAGTTTCTGGCCGGGATCGGAAACGCCATCGCCTTTCCGCTGCTGACCGGACTGGTGATCCGCAATGTGGACATGCGGCTGCGCAACACCACCATGGGATTCTTTCAGGCTTTCTTTGGACTCGGCATGATCACCGGGCCTGTCCTGGTGGGGATCCTCAGCCAGCAGTACTCGCTGCAGGTCGGCTTCTGGGCCGTTGGCGTACTGGGCCTTTCGGCGCTTCTGATCATCCTGCCGAACCAGTTCAGCGCGGAGCACACCGGCGTTACCGGAAGCCAGGAACAGGGTCATTGATTTCGTATTCGATCACACCCGTTTCATTGTTCAAGAATAAACCATTTTGTTCGAACTCAGCAACTTACCAGTCAGCATGATCACATAAAGCTATCCGAATAATCATTTGCTGAATCATAAGATGCAGCATCATTACAGACTGCGAATTCATTCGTGAGGGAGTGACGACATGGAAAAGAACAGGATTACAGGCACCACCAGATTAACCGGACTGCTGGGATCCCCCGTCCGCCACAGCAAATCGCCCCACATTCACAACACGGCCTTCCAGGCCCTCGGCCTCGATTATGTGTACATGGTGTTCGAAGTGGCTCCCGACAGCCTGCAGGATGCCATCCAGGCCATGAAAACCCTGGACGTGGCCGGATTTAACCTCACCATGCCCCACAAGCAGAAAGTCATTCCCATGCTGGATGAACTGTCTCCGGAGGCCAGAATCAGCGGCGCCGTGAACACGGTGAAAAACGAGAACGGCAAGCTGACCGGCTACAACACCGACGGCAAGGGATTCATCATGGCGTTATCGAACCAGGGCATTGAGCCGGCCGGCAAAAAATGCGTGATGCTGGGGGCCGGCGGCGCCGGTAAAAGCATCGCCATCCAGCTGGCCCTGGACGGCGCGGCGGAGCTGGTGATCTTCAACCGGAGTGCTGAGCCTGCGGAATCTCTCTGTGACCTGATCGGGAAGGAAATCCCGTCCTGCCGGATTTCCCATCACCGGCTGGATGACGCCAGGCTGAAGGAAGAGCTGTCAACGGCCGCCGTGCTGGTGAACACCACCAATGTCGGCATGGAACCCCAGGCAGGCGAAAGCCTGATCACGGATCCGGCCATGCTGCCTGCGGATCTGTTTGTCGCGGAGATCATCTATTATCCGGCGAAAACCAGGCTCATGGAAGTGGCGGAAGCCGCCGGCTGCCGGACCATCAACGGATTGGACATGCTGATCGGCCAGGCCGCGCTGGCGTTCAACATCTGGACAGGCGCCGACATGCCCACGGATGTGGTGAAGCAGGAGCTGTCGACGTAATCACTGTCCAGTTGAGCTACACCTAATCTGCAAACCTAACCTGTTCCAAACATCAGAGCCAGCTTCGGGTGGCTCTTTTTTATGTCCATTATCCTCCTCACAATCATTCGCTTCCGAGAACCATCATCCCGAAAACGAATTGAATTGCATTTACACCAAATATGATGTATAATCATAGAAAGATCAACCATACCAACAGAAATTAGGTGCATCGAATGAATGTATGGTTTTACACAACCCGTGGTGGCAAAAATGTGATCAAAGAGTTTATCAACCATCTGCCAATTTATGAAAAAGCCGAAGGAATGGCCATTATCGAAGGATTGGAGGAAAATGGCATTCCATATCTGGACATTCTCAATACTAGACAGCTTGATCGTAAACTGTGGGAAATTAAGTTTTATAGGCATAATCGAATTATGTATGTGCTAATGGATGATGATAATATTTATTTGTTGCATGCATGCAAGAAGCAGAAGGGGAAAGCTGAAACGTTTGAATTGAATAAAGCAAAGAAACGGGCTTTAGAAGTTGAATAGATCAGGAGGTGCAAGGATGCCTTTCAAAAATGAAAAGGTCAGGGATTGGGTTCAGGTAGAGAAATCGAAAGATCCCGCTTTTGACGAGGCTTATAATGAAGTGAAGATGGCGTATAATTTGGTATGGCAACTGGCACGAATTCGAAAGGAATCAGGATTAAGTCAGGCCGAATTGGCTCAAAAAGCTGACATACAGCAACAAGCAGTCTCAAGAATGGAAACCGGAAAACACATCCCTTCCTTGAAGAATGTATGCCGGATTGCTGACCAGCTGGGGTACCGGATTGTTCTCGAACGTAAACAGGCGCAATAAAACAATCGAATAACGTATACCGAACCTATAACTGCGACAGAGATAATGCTGCGAAAACCAGCCGTCAAATAACTCCAGCCCATGGCTTCATCATAATGGGTACCCCTGAATCCATCTGTACCTGAGCCGCGGACTGGGAAACAGCCTTTTCCCCCTGAGGATCCATAACCGTCCTGAACTGGTCATGGTAACGCTCCAGCAGAACTGACAGTAACCAGCCCACAATTCCAGCCCGACCGGTCATCGGTCTACAACCATGACAGGCGGGCTTTTAATGTGAAACTTATTTTAAAACGGGTCGTAGTAATCATTGTACGGCAAAATAAGGCGATCTAATCGATTGCCAATCTTGATGACCCATCAAATCCAGACACAATCTGATACTGTAAAGGGGGTGGAGACGATGGCAGGATTCAAGTATTATGACGGCATTGTTGTGCACAAGGTTTATCTCAGCGCTATTCTCGACTTATACGACAGGAGAATCGTAGCTTTTGAGATTACTGATCGCAATGATAACAAGTTGGTTTTTGACACGTTTGATACAGCAATAACTGTGAATCCAGATGCGCACCCTGTGTTTCATAGCGATAGAGGCTATCAGTATACAAACCGTGTATTCCATCAGAAACTGATGAAAGCTGGAATGACGCAAAGCATGTCCCGTGTAGCACACTGCATTGACAATGGACCGATGGAGGGATTCTGGGGCATCCTGAAGCGTGAACGTTATTATGGCAGGCGATTCACTGATCGTGAAACTCTCGTGGCAATGATTGCAGGTTATATTGACTACTACAATAAAGAGCGTTTACAACGCAATCTAGGCATCTTAACGCCGCTAATGAAGAATGAACTGTATTTGGCAGCATAAGAAAACCCGCAAATTTAGGATATTTAAATAGTCCTGATTCACGGGTAATCCAGAGTGTAAGCAACTGTGACAACTTTATTTTATTTCACTGTCTCTTGACGGATAGCAGATCAGAACTTCAAGGGGTTTGTCTATGCCTATTCTACATCGTCAATGGTATATTCAGACGGGCGCCGGTCTCGGTAAAACTGCCACTTGTTCCGAATTTCCTTGATCATATCCAGGTCCAGATCACCGATGATCACGCCTTCTTCGTCGCGGGTGCCTTCGGCCACGATCTGGCCTTTGGGGTCTACAAAATAGCTTTGTCCATAGAATTCGCCCATGTTCCAGGGGGCTTCAAACCCAAGGCGGTTGTTGGCGCCAATGAACAGTCCGTTGGCCACCGCCTGCGCCGGCTGCTCCAGTTTCCAGAGGTATTCAGACGTACCGGCCACGGTGGCAGAAGGGTTGAACAATATTTCTGCGCCTTTCAGGCCGAGCATCCGGGCACACTCCGGGAAGTGGCGGTCGTAGCAGATAAAGATGCCAATCTTGGCATAGGCCGTTTCAAACACCGGCCATTTGGGGTTGTTGACGCCCGGCTTGAAATAGAACTTTTCAAAGAAACCATAGCCGTCCTTGGTGCCCACATGGGGGATGTGGGTTTTACGGTATTTCCCCAGATACGTCCCGTCGGCGTCAATAACGGCAGTCGTGTTAAAATAGACACCGGTGATGGCCTCTTCATATACGGGCACCAGCAGCACCATGTTGTGTTTTTTGGCCTGTTCCTGCATCAGTTTCACCGTTGGGCCGTCAGGGACAGGTTCTGCCATGCCGTACCACTTTGTCTCCTGTTCGGCACAGAAGTAGGGGCCGTTGAAGATTTCCTGGAAACAGAGAATTTTGACATCTTTTGCAGCCGCTTCTTCAATCAGCTTCAGGTGTTTATCAATGGCTGATTGCTTATGCTTCTCCAACGGCTCACTGCCATCGACGTCATGATGGGTTTGCGTCAGCCCGCAACGAATGATTCGGCTCATAGCTCAACCTCCTTGTTCTACGTGTGGATAACGGTTTACATGTTTATCATACCGCAATCATCAACGATAATCAAATGGAATCTTCCACCCAATGAAGGCCGCCCTTTCGCAGATTTCTGAGAACCCAGTGACCCTGGTGGATGGACAGAGAATATGAAAAGTCTCTTTTCACTGCTGCCCGGTTGATTTGACAAAAGACGGACCCCTGGTATAGGATAAAGGAGTTTGAAGCCATATTCATATATGCCCTGAACCATAACTGGAGGAATAGGATCGATGTCAATTGAGAAACACCCGGAATACACCGCTGAAAACAGGCGTTTGGAAGAGACCAAGGAATACCTGGAAAGAACCATTGCCACGTTGCTGGAAAAAAGCGAAAAATGCCGGGAAGAAATAAAAGACGCTTACATTCACCTGGATTTTCTGGACAGCAGTTTGAGTTATTCCAGCATCATGCTGAACTCGAAAATGCTGGATGAAATGGAAAAGAATTTCGGGCTGCTGATGAAATCACGGCAGAAACCCTATTTTGCCCGCATGGACCTGAAACAGCAGGACAAAGACGACGTGGAAGAATTCTACATTGGCAAAGTGTCCCTCTTCGATGAAACCATGGACACTCCCATGGTGGTGGACTGGCGGGCACCCATTGCCAGTGTGTATTATGATGGCCGGCTGGGCAAAACCACGTATGAAGCCACCGGCATTGAATACGAAATCGATTTGTATAAAAAACGGCAGTACACCATTGAAGAAGGGACCCTGGTGGATTACATGGATGTGGACATCTCCACCTCCGATGCCTTTCTGCAGGCCTCCCTGGAGCATCATGCCGGTGAGAAACTGAAAGACATTGTGGCCACCATTCAGGAAGAACAAAACACCATCATCCGTGCCGACATTGAAAAACCCCTCATCGTGCAGGGGGTGGCCGGCAGCGGCAAAACCACCATTGCCCTGCACCGCATTGCCTACCTCATCTACACCCATTCCGACACCTTCATGCCGGAAGACTTCATGATCATTGCCCCCAACAACCTGTTTCTGGACTATATTTCCGGGGTGCTGCCTGAGCTGGGCGCCGAACGGGTCAGACAAACCACGTACATTGACTTCATGCTGGACGTGATCGGCAAAAAACTGAAACTGCGCGATACCAATGAAAAACTGAAGTGGCTGGTGAAGAATGATGCCGATGGCGATGAGGCAGCGAAAAAACAGCTGGTCAGCCGGGCCGCCGCCTATAAAAATTCCATGGCCATGAAACGGATTCTGGATCATTACATCTACCGAATCAAAATGGATTTGCTGCCGGAGGAGGACTTTGCCATCGAAGGCGAAGTGCTGCTGTCCAGTGATGAAATCTGTCACCTGGTGCATGTGGATTATGCCTACCTGCCGGTGTACAAACGCATCGACCGGCTGAAGCAGGTACTGGCAAAGGCGGTGAAAGCTTCCTCCAGGAAGATATTGGAAAAGGTTGAAAGGGAGTACGACCAGCAGCTGGACCGGATCCGTGACCGGGAAGAACCTTCCCATGCCCGCACCACTAAACTGGTGAGGCTGATGAACCAGCGGGACGAAAAGCTGACGGCGATTAAAAAAGGGGTTAAAAACGCCGTGAATGCGTACATTGACAAAGTGCCCCGGGACACGCTGCTCGGGTTCTATCAGGCCATGCTCACCAGCCCGGGCATCATGGGTTACGGCGCTGCGCCGGAAGAGACAGATATCGTCCGCCACCTGCTGGAGGAAGGGCAGGAGCTGTTCTCCGCCAACAGGGTGGAAGTGGAAGACCTGGCAGCCCTTGTCTGCCTGAAACATCAGCTCTTTGGGCTGGATGAAGCCCTGGACATTAAGTATGCCGTCATCGACGAAGCCCAGGATTTCAGCAACTTCCAGTTTGCGGTGCTGCGGGAAATCCTGAATACCGACCGGTTTACCATCCTGGGGGATCTGTCTCAGGGCATTCACATGTACCGGTCCATCGAAAACTGGGATTATGTGCAGCACGAAGTGTTCAGCACAGAAGCCAACTTCCTGACCCTGGAACAAAGTTACCGAACCACCATCGAAATTATGAACCTGGCCAACGCGGTGCTGGAGCAATCTCCCCTTGATCATTTGATCATGGCGAAACCAGTGGTGCGCCACGGCCAGAAACCGGTGCTGAAGACAGTGGACGATGAAAAACAGCTGGTTGCCGCCATCAGCGAACACATCGGCTCCCTGAAAGCGGAAGCCATTACCACCGTGGCGGTCATCACCAAAACCCAGGAAGAAGCCCGGCAGCTGCACAAAAAGCTGACCAAACAGACCCAGTGGGAGATGGCCCTGATTGACGAAAAAACCATGCACTTTGACCACCAGGTGGTGGTGATGCCTGCTCATCTGGCAAAAGGGCTGGAGTTTGACGCTGTCATTGTGGCCACTGCAAAAGACCGGTTTGCCATTGACGAACTGGACGCCAAGCTGTTGTACGTGGCCATGACAAGAGCCCTGCACCGGCTGGCGGTGATTTCCGTGAAAGGAACCATGCCCTGCCAGAAATCGTGAAATGATCGGTTTTACTCGCCGTCGAGGCCCAGTGCTTCGGCGGCTTCTTTCATCCCTTCGATGGACCATTCAATCACCGTGTCCAGGTCCATGTCAATCATTTCGCAGCCGGCCGTAATCACTTCCCGGTTCACGCCTGACGCAAAGGCCTTGGACTTGAATTTCTTTTTCACCGACTTCACGCCCAGCTCCATGACGCTTTTGTCCGGCCGCATCAGCACGGTGGCGTTGATCAGGCCGGTGAGTTCATCGATGGCATACAGCACCTTTTCCATTTTGCGTGTGGGCTCCACGTCCATGCACAGGTTCCAGCCGTGGGAAACCACCGCATGAATGATGTCTTCCTCAATGCCCTCTTCCTCCAGGATTTCCTTAGTTTTCCGGCAGTGTTCCTCGGGGTATTTTTCGTAATCCAGGTCATGGATCAGCCCCACCGCCCCCCAGTATTCCACATCTTCATCAAGCTTCTTCGCGAAGTACCGCATCACGGCTTCCACCGCCATGGCATGAGTGATGAGGGCTTCGCTTTCGTTGTATTTGGTCAGCAGTGCATACGCTTTTTCTCGGGTCAGCATGACCATCCTCCTCGGTATTTTTTTTTGAGATGATTCCAGTATATCATCATATCCCCATCAAGGGTGAACAATTGCAGTATTAAACAATCGAGACCATATTGGTGGATCTGCAACCATTTATTTCTTGCCGCACTCTTTTCTTGTTCTGCGTGCGCCACTTTCAGTCATTTGTGTGATATGTTAACGGATGAATTTATAATAGAAAATATCTATTGATTTGATAGTTATATTTAATATGAACCAATAATATTACTATTGTTACAATAATAACAACATATAGAATTATAGATATTTTCTATCATTATTATCTAAAACGAGTATTAGACTTTCGATAGTATATCATATAGTCTTAAATTATCAGAAATTTTTTCGAATTTAGAATAAAAGTAAAAAATATAAAGAAATTATTTGCCATGGCACATATGCAACAATTGTGTGGGATCGGGAAAGCAGATTATGTCATCAAAAGGGGGAATGCCTGTGATTGCCGTTATGTAATGCTCAAATGATGTGACAGTCCGCATCAATATGTAAATGGATTCCAATATCGTATTACCTTTCCCTATCCACTCAACGTTGAAACATCGACTATTTGCCACCCGATAACAAATTTTGAAGTTCAGGCAACATATGACTCAGGATCAACTTTCATCAATTACGATCATCAGGAAGGGAGCAATGTCATGTTGTATTTCCGAGGATTTTATAAGCCCTATAAGTGTGCTTTGACAATAGCGATTGTCATATCGATGCTATTGATGTTACTGCCAGCATCATCTTTTGCTGCCGATCCAAAGGGCAACGAAATCACAAAAGCTGAATTCATCGCAAAAATTACCGATTTCTTCGAATGGCCACATCCGGATGATTACAATGATATCTGGGAAAGAGCTGTGTCTGCAAAACAGTTCAATGATGTGCAGACTTCCGATAAATATGGAAAACAAATAGAAGCTGCCTACGAAGAAGGCATCATCAGTGCCGATGAATTTGGAAACTTCAATCCGGATAACGGAATAACACGTGAAGAAGCAGCGGTCATCTTCGCGGAAGCCTTTAAAATCCCCGAATCGTCTACACCAACAGATTTTCAGGATGACGCAGAGATCAGTGAAAATGCGAAAGGAAGCGTTTATGCATTGGTGGAACTTGGCTGCATGCCAGGTGCGACTGCTAATTTATTCAAGCCTGGTGATCTGATTAAGACAAATGAGGTTGACCAAATATTCAGAACACTGAAAAACACTGTTGTAGCTCCGGTTTACGCTTTGCCGAGACAGCATTACGAAGCGCCACGCCGCTATGTCAAGTTATATTGCGCGACTCCCGGGGCGACCATCTATTTTACACGGGATGGTTCAGAACCAACCACTGACAGTGATGTGTATACAGTCAAAGATAGAGGACACATCAATGAAATCTTGTCGAATAATGAATTGCCAGAAAAGGACGTAGTCTATAAGGCATTCGCCGTGAAGGACGGCCTCATCTCGAGTGAGGTTCAAACCTTCACATGGCGTCTTTATCGACCTGTTGTTGATGACTTTCAGCTTGAATTATTTCTTGAAAAAACCACTACAAGTCCTGCCGTCTATCAGCTCTATAATGATATGGAATCTGTTCGTGCCATGGCTTGGTATATCGAAGGGCAGGACAGAGGCATTCTTTTTGATGCCTTGCAGACTCCAGCCGCTACGAAAGATCTTAAAGAGTTTATTGATAAAAATATTGCACAAAAACCTTATGATCTGATTATCGGGCATGCACACCCCGACCATGCTGTACAAGCTCCAAATTTTGTGAAAGACCACAACATTTATAGCAATGAACGTGGATGGAGCGGTCTGACCAGGTATTTACCTAATCCAGAAGATCAAGCCAAGGTGATTAACATCGACTGGGGCGATACCTTCGATATTGGCGGTTCAATGCTGCATGTATATGCATTGCCCGGTCATGCAAGCGATAACATCATCCTTCAGGATAAAGCAAACGGGTTAATCTTCTCATCCGACATCTATGGATGTACACGCGCGGGTTCGGCTGACAACGTTGGTGTTCTCCGCGATGGAATGCGTGCAGATATATTGCTCTCTTTTGCACAGCAAGCGTATTCTGCCTACAAACAAGATGGCGGCAGGACAGACATGCTGTTCACCGGACATGATGAATACCCGCTTGCCGACAATAATCTGTTGCTCTTCGAGGCGGCGTTACAGCAAGTGATTGATAAAGGCGAAGAGGGATGCTCTCCGACTCTAAGGGGTCTAAACAACCCACCATATTCACGCACAACGTTAATTGGAGACATGTGGAAAGACGGAACCAACTGGATTTCACTGCAGCTTGCGGGTATCATGGGAGACGATACTGAGTATCTGACAAACAACGAGACAGCAAATTACAATGGCCCTCATGGATTCAAACAGTACTCCGTACTGTCCAACATTGAAATTGAAGGTGGGGAATTGGTCGGGAAAACAGTTGCATGGAGAGACCCATCCAGTTTTACATTTGCGGGTGAATCAATGACTGTTGAAATCGCTCTGAAAAACATGTTTGATCCATGGAGCTATGAATACACCATTCTCGTGCCTGAGAAAAATGACAGCATCACCATCGTTCCGACAACCATGTCAACTCAGGTTAAGAGAATCCGACTCAACGGCAAGCAGATCAGGTACCGCTCCAGCAACGAGATTGCGGTTTCTGACGGCACTGTGATCACGATTGACATTATTGCTCCTGATAATGCGACCACCAGCATCTACACCTTTACCGTGGAGAAGTATTAGCAGGTTGCGCATCAAATCAGTTTCACTGAACAGACAATAGTAGCTGTAAGGCATTCGGCTGTTCCGGACAGCAATTCAAGCCAGACATTCATCAGAGGATCAGTCGAATGCGATTTCTTAACTCATGGAGTTAGGGTGTTTGCATCAATCAGGATGCCTTAGCTCCTTTATTGACCCAAATCTTTACGTCATCCGCATCTGAAAGAAGGTGTAATGATGCGTCGTACCCTGCATGATGATACTTCCTGATTTTGACTGCAATTTGTTGTTGACGCCAGGTGACCATCCGATGGACACAGATGGTCACTTTTGGCCGGATCATCCCTGGATCATCGATGAAAGGATGAAACAAACATGAAAAAAAGGAAATATTTGGTATTGGCTCTAATCGTCTGCATGGTGTTGCTGCTGTTCCCGGTTAATGCGCTGGCAGCACCTGCTCAAAATGCCGCTGCGGCTTCCAAAAACTTTAAGTTTGCATCTGCAGCCTCTCTTGATGGTCGCGACCGACCAGCCATTGAATACAGCCGTCCAAACAGGCTGCCGTCTGAAATGATTGGTTACTGGGAGAAGTCATTTGATGTGAACGGTGAAATGCGCACGGCCAAAGTGTATATCGCTCCTGATACTCCCATCCGTTCCTACTATACCGTTATCGCCGTTCCCAACGGCGAAGAAACCGCAGACTTTCTATTGAAAAGCGGCTGGAAAGATCTGGCGGACCAGAAAGAAGAAGGCTTGTTTGTGCTTGAGCCGGGCGCAAATGGCTGGGGCAGTGCAGAAGAAGAACAGGCATATGTCACTGCAGCCATGGGTTTTTACATGTCCAACAGCTATTTCTCCATTTTCGGCGAACACTACCTCGTTGGATATGCAGAGGGTGCCCCGCCACTGGAAGCCTGGGCAGTGGCCAATCCACTCAGGGTGATCAGCCAGGTGTATATCGATTCGGAAGGGCTGGAATCAGATTACTTTGATCAGTATGCCTCTCTTGAGTTTGGCGGCGTGAATCCGCCCTATACGACCATAGAATTCCCGGACGGATTCGAGAAGGCCACTTATGCTGAAGCCCTGCTGCCGACTTGGTTTATCAATCCGGCTGACAGCGCTGCTGACAGCATCGCTTACTGGAAAGCGGCTAATGAAACAGTTACAACTCCGGCAAAAGACAATGATCTCGGTCTTGTGTTCAGACAGGCTGAAGAGTCGGAGAGCTGGATGACAGCTCATTCCGGACCGATTTCCAAGGTGGTTGTGCTTGAACGACCGGTGAGCTACTGGAACAAAAAAACACAACGCGATATACAAGACTTTCTCTTTTTCTACTCCCGCTATGAAAACGTCATCGCTTACGGCAACCAGTTAATCGAGCGGGCGGATTACGCGAAGCTGGGGATTGAATTCCACACCATGGAGGTTAATGGGTATCCCCGCCAGTATATGGTTTACGTTCCTGATTCCGCAGCTAAAATCTGGGGAGATGCCGCACCTTTACTGTGGGTATGGGCCGGAAATTCTCAAACAGACAAAGTGTTCCTCGATGCTACCCAATGGTGGAAAGTGGCACAGGAGGAAGGCTTTATTATGGTGATTCCGTCTGAACGAACGACGAGTAACGCCATCGCCGTTACCTATGCGGACACTGAACAGTTCTTCCTGCAGCTGCGTGAGGTGATGTTCGAGAACTACCCTGTAGACCCAACAAGATCCTATGCAACCGGACATTCAGCAGGCAGCATGCGCGGTCAGGGATTTGCGGTTGCCAAGCCTGAATACTACGCAGCCATCGCCTCGACCTCTGGCGGAGCTGCTCCGAATGATGAGGGAAACATCACAATTGAAGACGCCACTTACCCTGCCAGCTACCAGATGATTCCAAATTATTTCCTCTATGGCTTTGGTGATTTGGCTGGAGGTTCAAACAATCTGCGCGGCACACTGTGGGATGCCGAAACAAACATGCTCGACAATATGGCGGGTTATTTCCTCAGTGTGAACGGTTTTGACAAGGGTGACGGCACAGACTTTGTGGAGAGCGGCTTCAAGGACCGGTTCGTAACCTGGACATGGACAAAGGAATTCGAAGGCACCGAGGTGCCGCTGTATCAGATTACCAAGAACATGTTCCGATCGCACAACACAATCCATGAAGAAATGCCGTTGTTGTGGGATTATGTGAAACACTTCAGTTTTGAGGTAGACGAAGAAGGTAACGTCACTCGCTATTACAGTGAGTCAGGTTTCAAAGTGGCCGGTGACGAGGTAAAGATCGATTAAGGCAGTTCACCACATGTGTTGCTTGATTTGAACCGGAAAGATGCACTGGATTCATTTCAATCTAAAAAACGACACGATTACCTGTAGATGAATTTTCCCACACTGGGTGGTGAAGAATTAATTCACCACCCTAATCATTCAATAACATAGAGATTAATCATAGAAGAGCCCGCATCTAGACCTATCTGATCAGCAGATGGAGGCTATTAAAAATGTCAATCCTCACCAAATGATGTGAGGATTGACATCCGTTTTTTGCAGGCTGCATACACTTTTTCATGCATTGCGCCATGTTCATATTGATGGCAGTGTTTTTTGTTTGTCATGAGAAGTAAAATAATTGATAAAACTTCTGAGTATAGGATTCGAACGGCATTTCGTGTTCCAGAGCAGGCAGATGGTCCGGCTCCAGGGTCTGCCCTCAAACGGAATGGCTGTTACTTTGTAATTGTCAAGGGATGGTATCTGGGGCATGATAGCGACCCCGAGCTGTGATCCGACAAAGGCGGCCATGGAGTTGCATTCATCCACCTTGAAGGCCGTGTCCGGCACCAGATTATGTTTCTTGAAAAGCGCTTCGGTTTGCACATAGAGATCTGTTTTCTTGTTGATCATCACAAATTTTTCATCCTTGAAATCATCAAACGTAACAGACGTGCGGGTCGCCAGGGGATGGTCATTGTACACCATTAAATAGAGTTCCTGCTGAAAGACCGGTATGGCTTCAATACCTTCCGCCACCACTTCCGGCTGCGGCGCCATGACCACATCCAGGGTGCAGTCCATCAGCTTTTCGATGAGCGTGTTGGTCATGTTGACCTGAAAGGTGAAGTGAATGTTGCGGTTGCCCTGATGGATGTAGAATTCGTCAATCAGGTGGGGAATGGCGTCAAAGCTGACACTGTAGATATAGCCCAGATTGATGATGCCTTCGGTGGGCTGGTTCATGATCGCCAGCTGGGCTTCCCCCTGGTCCAGAATGCCGAGCGCGCTTTCAACATACGGCAAAAAGGCTTCCCCGAATTCCGTCAGGGAAATCTTCTTGCCTTTTTTCTTGAACAGGGGCACGCCCAGTTCCTTGGAAAGTTCGGAAAGGGCGTAGCTGAGGCTTGGCTGCGAAACGTTCAGCTGTTCCGCGGCCTGTGTGTAATGAAGGATACCGGCCATTTTGGTAAAGTATCTGAGTTGCTGCAGGGTCATGGGATCGCCTCCTAATGGATTCGTGTATCGCCGCGTGGGATGGCTGGTCCATTTTCCATAAAAAAGGACTATACATCAACCGAACAGTGACAAGGCGGATAACGGGAAAAAGTAGATCGTTTATAAATTAACGATCTCAACAGATCATAGAATCTCTCTATGGACATTATACAAAACCGGTATTAGACTTTCAAGAGCGAATACGATAATCTGTAGGTAGAGAAGAAGAATTCAGAATAATCCGGAAAGGGGCTGAGGAAGATGGATCTTCCTTCAACGATTACCCTGTGTGAAGTGGGTCTGCGCGATGGGTTGCAGAACGAATCCACCATTTTGGAAACTACCGATAAACTGGCAATTGCCAATGAGCTGATCGCGGCAGGATTTAAGGTGATTGAGCTGGGTTCTTTCATGAGTCCAAAAGCTGTTCCCCAAATGGCCGATACCGATGAACTCTTTCGTCAACTGGCTGACGTTAAAGGGGTGGAACTGCGCGCACTGGTGGCCAATAAAAAGGGTGTGGAACGCGCGATTAACTGCGGCTGCCGCAAAATCAAGCTGAACGTCTCCGCCAGTCGCGGCCACAATCTGGCCAATATCAATATGACCCCTGAGGAAAGTGTGGCCGGCTTTGCGGAAAGCGTGATCCTGG
>JAWSUV010000038.1:0-21715 GCA_033549305.1 Bacillota bacterium
CTACGAACGGCGGAGATATTTAAAGATATTCTTCAAATAAAGAGATAGGAGGGATAGGATGATTAAAAGGAATCGGAAGTGGATAGCAGTTCTATTGATTGTTGGATTGGTCATCAGTGGAGTGAGTGTTTATGCGGACAGTTCAGTGCACCTGATGGTCGATGCGGAGCATGTTGAAACGTTGCTGGAAATCCGTGACGGCAGGACAATGGTGCCAGTCTCTACACTTCAGGATGTTTTTGATGCGACAGCCACATGGGAAGACAGTCGTTTGATTTTGGCATTTGCAGAAAAAACCATGATGCTGGAAGAAGGATCAGCATCAGCCTGGCTGGACGGGGAAGTGGTTGAACTGGATGCACCATGGGTGATGCTGAATGATATATCCTGGGTGCCTCTTGCTGCCATTGCCCGCTCTTTTGGCCATGCAGTATTCTGGAATGCACAACACCGCACCGTGGAAGTGATGACAAGGACAAATCGCCTTTTTTCTGAGTCTGTGCTTGCGATAGCTTCTACCGGTTCATTGTTGTTAAATGGTGAATTGGGAGATCTCCATGAAGAAATCGTTGCGTCCGGCGAATGGGACACTCCTGAAAACGAAGCATTCAGGACTGTGTTGAAAGAAATCAAAGAGATAAATGACGTGACCTATGTGTACACACTGATTAAATCAGGCACAGATGAAGAACCCACACTTCTGATCGCTGAGTCGGATTATCCGGAGGAATTTGGCGATGAGTATGAGATGGAACCCCAGTTTTTGAAGGCTTTTAGTGGAGAACCGGCTTATGCTCCTCATTTTTGGGATGAAGATGGCGTGGTGATGAAATCAGCGTTTGCACCGATATACAACAGTGCCGGTGAAGTGGTGGCCATTCTGGGAATTGACACCGAATACGACACGATGAACCATGACGCCAACGCATTAATCAGTGCGAAGGTGAAGGCGATGGCATCCACCGGATCGTTGCTCTTAAACGGTAAAATGGCCGACCTCCATGAAGAAATACTGGCATCAGGTGAATGGGACACGCCTGAAAATGAAACATTCCGCGTGCCCCTGCAGCAAATTCGTGAGATCAACGATGCTACTTATGTATACACCTTTGTCTGGGAAAGTGACGAGGAAGTATTGTTGATATCAGAAGCAGATTACCCGGAAGAATTTGGTACACGCTATGACATGGAACCCCAGTTTCTGGTTGCGTTCTCAGGCACACCCGCTGCTGCTGGGCACATTTGGGTGGATGAGGAGTCGATGAAGTCTGCCTTTGCTCCGATTTACAATACTTCCGGAGAGATTGTGGCACTTCTGGGAATCGATTTTGAAGCGCCTGAACTGGCATATGTTCCAGAATTGGAATAAAACTACAGCAGGAAGCAGCGATAAGATTAATCATACAGACGGCATATGCCGTCTGTGTTTTCCCATTATTGCGTCAATGCCGTTAAACGTGTAATATATAAATATAGCTGATGGTTAGAAGCAGAGATAATTGGCCGACAGGATGAAAGGTGGTGCATCACATGTAAATCATGAAATTCCATAAACCTGACTGGTAAAGGCAAGAGGAAACCACACGGGACTGAACAGCCTTTTCGCAAGACACTGCAGCCTGCTTCAGAGGGCCACATGACCCCTGTATCGACTGAAAGCCTTTGAAAGACTGGAAGCCACGCGATTGGTTAGCTGCATAACCTGACCCGCTTTGAATTCAGATGGGAGGCGTTATGATGGAGCAATCGGTGATTACAGTTTTCGAATCAGCAAAATGGATTTTGGCTTTTCTGGGATTGTATGTGATAGCCATTATTTACCTGGGATTTCGTTATTCAGGACGCATTGAAGAATCGGACGATCTGGCATTGGCCGGCCGGAATCTGACTCTGCCGTTTATGATTCCTTCCATTGTGGCAACCTGGATCTGTGCAGGTGCCATTATGGGAGCAGCGGCTGAATCCTATAAATGGGGTTTTCAGGGAGTTATCTGGGACCCGTTTGCTCCGGCGGTGATGATGATTCTAGTAGCGGTGTTCTTTGCACGGCGACTGAGACAGGCACGATTCAGCACAGTGGTTGACTATATGCGCACCCGTTATGATGAGCGGATCGGTGATCATTACCTGCTCATCCAAATCCTGGCAGCCACCAGCTGGCTGGGAGGACAATTAGTGGCGCTGGGGATCATTGTCAACCTGACCACCGGCGTGGGAATGGTACAGGCAACAATGCTCGCCACCATTGTCGTTATTATTGTCACCTATTTCGGTGGATTATGGGCTTTGTCCCGGGTGGATGCCATTGGCTTTACACTGATTATTGTTGGATTATTGGTCATGTTCCCAACGGTCATCCGGGAAGTGGGTGGCTGGAGCTACTTCATCGAAAACGCTGAAAACTGGGGTGAACTGCCTTCCTTCGCGATCATTCCTGTGGCAGCCGATGATGGTGGTTTTATCTGGTACACTGGGCTAATGGGAATTATCTTCTATCTGTCTGCCTGGGCATCTCTTGGAATTGGCGACCTGAACAGCCAGGTGCTGTTACAGCGTGTATTGGCCGCCAAAGACGAGAAAACGGCAGTCAATGGCTTCATGATCAGTGGTGTCTTATATCTCGCAATCGGATTGATACCGGTGTTGATCGGGATTGCCATGTTTACTTACGGATTGGAGCTTCCTCTGGAACAGACGGAGTATGTACTGCCATGGGTAGCGGAGAACTTTCTGCCCAGCTGGGCGGGTGTTTTGTTTATTGTTTCGTTGACTGCGGCCATCATCAGTACAGTCGGTGACAACTGTCTGATTGTCTCTACCATGATTGGCAACAACATTTATCCCAAATTCAACAAAGAAGCCGATCAAAAACAAAAACTGAAGATCATGCGCATCGCTATTCCTGTGGTAGCATTGGTAGCCATGGGGATTGCCCTGATGTTCAGCACGGTATATAAACTCATCGTCTTCACAGGATCCATATCATTAGTCACCGTTGTCATTCCATATATTACAGGCTTTTTCTGGAAAAAAGGAAATTCAAAAGGTGCACTGGCTTCCTTCTATGCAGGGGCAGTCACAACGGCCATTTCTTTCTTGCTGTTCTTCCCCTACACAAAAGAAGCTAATATGGATGTGATGGTGGAAGGCGAAGTATACATGGACTGGGCAATCTGGGATGCTCTGTATATGGCACTCATTCCGGGAGCCATTCTGGGCCTGATCGCGATGATCGTCGTGTCGTTGGCCACCCAGGAATCGGATCCGCCAAAACCTTTTATCAATGCAGCGGGAGAGCCGATGGACAATCGCGTCTTTTTCTGGCAGAAATCCTAAATAACGGATGAAGTGGAGAAAAAGATTCGGATGATGTGAGTTGGCAGCTGGTTGCTAAGAATGAATGGTTTAGCTGTTAAGCAACAGCTAAACCATTTTCAATGAAACCAGTAAGAGGAGGCGTTTGTATGAATCAATGGGTTACACACAAAGAGAAAGTCGAAACACTGATGAAAGAAGCCAAGGTCGTCCGCCTGGCTCTTTGTAACGGCAGCCAGCCCTATCTGGTACCCGTCAACTTTGGGATGAGCAATGGAAAGCTGTACTTTCACTCCGGTAACCGGGGCAGCAAAGTGGCCATCCTGGCCCAAAATCCCCAAATCGCTTTTGAAATGGATGCCGATGTGGACGTTGTTCGAAAACCGGAAGCCTGCAAATGGAGCATGCGGTACCGCAGCATTGTCGGAACAGGCAGCGCCAGACTCCTGACAGAACCTGCAGAAAAAGAAAAGGGACTGGACCACCTGATGGAACACCACGCTCCCGGAGAATCCTTCCCTTACGATGCCAAGATGATGGCAGCAGTTAACGTATATGAAATACAGGTGGAGACGCTGCGTTACAGGGAATCAGACGGTTCCTGATCAGCATCGAATCAGATTGATCTTCAATCAATAACTTGAAGGAGAGAAGACATGCGCGCAGAAATTATTTCCATCGGAACAGAGCTGCTGCTGGGCGATATTATTAACACCAATGCCCAGTATCTTTCTCAGCGGTTGGCCGAGATGGGCATCAACCTCTATTTTCAGACAGTAGTGGGAGACAATCCGGGACGGATCCTGGAAGCTTATGAACAGGCATATCGACGGGCTGATCTGGTGGTGATTTCCGGCGGCCTTGGCCCAACGGAGGATGACCTGACGAAAGAAATGGCTGCCCGGTTTTTTAAAAAAGAAATGGTTTACTATCCGGAAATCTGGGAGCCCATCAGCCTTTATTATGAGAAACGGGGATCAGTACCCATTGAAAGTGCCAAGAAGCAGGCCAGGTTTCCAGAGGGTTCCGAAATTCTGCCAAATCCGGCCGGGACGGCTCCCGGATGCTGGATAAAGGATGACGGACGCATGATGGCCATGATGCCCGGTCCACCCCGCGAAATGGTGCCCATGTTTGAAAACCAGGTAATACCAAAAATCCGCCCCTATCTGAACCAGACCTTTCAATCCCGAACACTGCGAGTTTGCGGTACCGGCGAAAGCAATGTGGAAGATGTACTGAAAGATTTAATTCAACAGCAGAATAACCCCACGATAGCCACTTATGCGAAAGAAGGCGAAGTGCATGTCCGTGTTACCGCACGGGCTGAATCCCAAGCCAAAGCGGCAGAGATGCTCACTCCGGTTGTGGAACGTTGTCAGGAACGGCTGGGTGAACTGCTCTATGGAATGGATGAAGGAAACCTGGAGGAGAAAATCTATGATCTGCTGCGGCGGCACCAGATGACACTGGCTGTTGCGGAATCGCTGACAGGCGGGCTGCTGACTGCGCGCCTTGTCAATGTGCCCGGTATGTCCCGGTATTTACTGGAAGGCCTGATCCCTTACACCAATGCAGCCAAAATTCGACAATTGCACCTATCTCCTGAGATGCTGGACCGGTATGGACCTGTTAGTGAAGAAACGGTCCGGGCGATGGCAGAGGCTGCTGCTTCTCTCAGTGGGGCTGACATCGGGCTGGCGGTCACAGGATGGGCAGGCCCTTCTGAAGACCCTGATCAGCCTGCCGGTTTAATCTGGATTGGCATCTCGCAAAAGAAACAGACAAGCACCCGAAAGGTTTCTTTTGGCGGCGACCGGAACCGCATTCGATTCTTTGCGGCCAACATGTCACTTTGCTGGCTGCTGCAGGTCTTAAAGGGATAAGGCATTACACGATATGGATTTAAAAACAGAAGTCGCCAATCAACTGGTGAACGGATCTCATTCAGTAACATGTCGACAGAATCACATGTCTGACGTGAAGAGACTGTTCATCATGAGAGAAGCGACTTTTCTAATGATCAATTTTAAATGGAAACAGCAGTGCGATCCTCAGCCAGAACCATTCGAATATGGTGTTGATTAAAATGCTTTCTGTAGTGCTGCGGAAATTTATCTGAAATAATCGTGTGTATCTGTTGCATTGATGCCACAGGGTAGATGGCTATGCGGTCATATTTATTGTGATCAGCAAGCAGGATCCATTGGTGGGCCATGGTGGGGATATGACGAAACACATAAGTGCTGATGATGGAATTAACCGTTAGACCCGCTTTCAGGTCAATTCCGGAAATGCTTGTAAACGCTTTGTTCACATAGATAGATTCTGCAAAAGATTGAGGTTGTTCCCAACTGGAAAAAAGGGTATTACCATCTGTAGAGGTTACTTCACCTCCAATGAGGTACACCTTGGGCACTCGCTTTAAGAGATCCTGAAGAGCAGTGATATTATTGGTCACCACAGTGAGGTTTCGGAATCGGTCCAACTTTCTGGCAAGAACGCAGCAGGTGCGTCCGGAACCAATGAAAAGGCAATCACCGTCTTCAATTTCGTCACAGGCTTGTTCAGCCAGTCGCTGCCGTAATGGATCCTGGTGAAAGTCATTGTCGGGTAAAAGTGAATTTATCTCCGCAGAGGCAAGAACAGCACCACCATAATGTCGTTTGGCGACTCCCTGTTTTTCCAGCAGTGACAAATCCTTGCGGATAGACACTGCACTTACCCGAAACAGCTCACTCAGCTCATTCACACTGATCTTTTTATTTTCAAGCAGCAATTCTTCAATTTGTTCGACTCGTTTTTTTGCCATAAGCCATCCCTTCATTGCTGGAATAGAATTGAATGATTAATTTGATTATAATCGAAAGTTCAAAAGACTGTCAAACTGAAACAAATATTCTGGAAATACTCATTGACAAAGATGATTGAAAGTAATAATCTGTAAACATAATAGAAACGAAATATAAAACGAAACCAAAACGAAATTAAAAGGAAGTGACCAAGGGTGAAATTTTCACAGGCTCGGAAACTGGATATCATACTGGCCGGCCGTGCCGGGATCGATCTCAATGCCGATCGGTACAATTGCACTTTTGCAGATACACCGTCTTTTACCAAAACCGTAGGAGGATCTCCAGCCAACATTGCTCAGGGAACGGCCAAACTTGGTCTTAAAACCGGATTTATCGGTAAAGTTTCCGGGGACGGCATGGGCGCCTATATTCTCCAGGTATTCAGAGAAACTGGCATTGATGTGTCTGGGGTGATTCAGGATCAAACCGGCGCACGCAATTGTCTGGCCATCACTGAAATTCGAAGCCCATCCAACAGCGGGTCATATTTGTACCGGGAAAACACAGCTGATTTACTTCTGGCCCCCGGGGACATTGATGAAAACTATGTGAAACAGGCTGATGCGGTTTTGCTGTCAGGCACCGCTCTTTCGGAGAGCCCCTCCAGAGAAGCGATATTCACCCTGATCACGTACGCCCGGCGTAATGATGTACGAGTGATCATGGATCTGGATTATCGGCCGTACGGATGGAAAAGTCCTGAGGAAACGGCGATATACTATACCATGGCGGCAGAAAACTGTGATGTGATCATCGGTAATCGCGAGGAATTCAACGCCCTGGAAAAAATATCGATGCCGGAGAATCGTGATGACCATCGATCGGCGGAAGCGCTTTTTTCGATGGGTGTTCAGCTGGTGATCATCAAGGACGGCGCCAGAGGATCCTGCGCCTATACGCCTGATGGTGAAGTGATCAAACGGGGAGTCGTTCCAACGCACATCAAAAAAACCTTTGGTTCAGGGGATGCTTACGCTGCCGGACTGCTGTATGGCTTGTTTCGACAATGGTCCATAGGCGATGCCATGGATCTGGGGTCAGCCTGCGCCTCCATCGTGCTGGCAGGGGACAGTTGTGCCGGTGCACTGCCGACACTGGAAGAGGCTGAAAAACATCGCAATAATAACCCCCTGACCAATTTCGGGGATAGAATGGATGATGATCAATGAGGCACATCAACGAATTAATTGTACAAGCAGCATCCAGTGAAACCATTGTGCCGGGGTTTAATGTTTTTGGTCACGAAGAAGCACTGGCGATCGTTCGGGCTGCGGAGAGGGCAAATTCTCCGGTATTGCTTAGTGTTAACAGGGGTGCGCGGAGAGGGATGGCTGTTGAACACTGGGGGGCACTCCTTGCGTCAATAGTCGAAAGCGCCGCTGTTCCTGTGGGCGTCCATTTGGACCACTGTACTGAAATTGACGTGATTCAACGCGCTCTGGTGTGCGGATTTACCTCTGTGATGTATGACGGATCCAAGCTGCCTTTATCAGAAAACATATCCATCATCGGGTCTGTTGTCCAACAGGCCAGGTTGCTGGATGTAGCGGTGGAAGGTGAGGTGGGAACCGTGCCCTACGATGACTTGGGAGAAGTTGGCGGTGATATGACAGTGCCGGAAGAAGCCAAAGCGATTTGTGAAAATGGTGGACTGGATTGGCTTGCTGTATCTGTCGGTAATGTGCATCGCCTGACAGACCGAAAAGTGGCCATCGATTTTGACGTGCTGACCCGGATTGAAGAAGTCTGCACTGTTCCACTGGTGATCCATGGTGCATCCGGCATAAGGGAAGAAGATATCCAGCGGTTGAAGAGGACTAGAGTGGGAAAAATGAACATCGGTACTGCCCTGCGGCAGGTTTTTGGTGAATCCCTTCGCCGTGAATTTATGACCAACCCGGATGCATTTGACAGACTGTCGTTATTTAAAGAACCGGTTCGACGCCTGGAAGAAAAAGCATATGAATTGATCTGCGGACTAATGTAAATGCAGGAAGCATAAAAGGGAAGATAAAAGAAAGAGGTGTCAATCATGAGAATTCATCGAGATGAACCTTTTGCTCCGGGATACAATGCCATTACGGAGATGAAAGGAAAGCACGCAGAGATGATGATGGACTTTGGAATTCTGAAGCTGCCCAGGGATCAGCATTTTTCTGACCATATGCCTTATGAGCGAATATATTTGCTCCTATATGGTCAAATCGATATTTCATGGGAAGACCGCAACGAGCGGGTGTCTCGGGACAGTTATCTGGATGATAATCTGTGGTGCCTGAATGTTCCCCAACATGTCGCCGTGAAAATCACCGGGGTTGGGCCGGATAGTGAAGTGGCGGTGATCAGGACCGAGAACGAACGCGTTTTTCCATCGGTGGTCCGTTCAGGAGATGCCATCAGAAACGAAATCCGCGGGGAAGGGACCATGAATGAAACCGGTACCCGCATTGTCCGTACAGCTCAAGATGTGAATTTATCACCGGAATCCAACATCATGTTTGGAGAAGATGTGCACTATCCAGGGAAATGGGCGGGCTTTCCTTCTCATCACCACCAGCAGCCGGAGATTTATTTTTACAAGCTTCAGCCAGACAATGGGTTTGGACTAATGAAATTAGGGAATGAAGCAGTGCTGCTGGAGCACAACGATACGGTGAAAATTGCTCCGAATCTGGTCCACCCCCAAGTGGCTGCGCCGGGATATGCCATGTATTTCCTCTGGGTGATACGTCATCTGGAAAACAATCCTTACCTGGCACCCACGTTTGAAGAAGAGCATCTGTGGGCCGAACAGCCAGATGCCAAAATTTGGCCGAACCGATAGATTACAGAACGATTCCGGAGAGAAAAGGGGAGAATCATGGGAAAAACAGTAACGTTAACAATGGCTCAGGCGCTTGTCACTTTTCTAAACAACCAGTATCTGCACTGCGACGGGGAGGAAACCCTTTTTGTTCACGGCTTTATGGGGATCTTCGGGCATGGCAATGTGGTAGGGCTGGGACAGGCCCTTGAGCAATACAAAGATCAGGTAACTTTTATTCAGGGAAAAAATGAGCAGGATATCGCTCATGCCTGCATGGCTTATGCCAAGCAGAAACGTCGGCGAGCCATTTATGCCTGCACCGCCTCCATCGGACCCGGATCATTGAATCTGGTCACAGCTGCAGGAACAGCGACAGTCAACAGGATTCCCCTCCTGTTGTTACCTTCGGACACCTTTGCCGACCGGCAGCCGGATCCGGTACTTCAGCAGGTGGAATACGAGTCGGATTATACCATCAGTGTCAATGACGCCTTCAAACCTGTCAGCAAGTACTGGGACCGCATTGCGCGGCCCGAACAGTTGATGGCAGCCTGCCTGAACGCCATGCGCGTGTTGACTGACCCGGAACGAACCGGTGCGGTGACGCTGTGTCTGCCCCAGGATGTGCAGGGGGAAGTGTATGAATATCCGGATGATTTTTTGGCCAAAAGAGTGTGGTATCTAGACCGGATGCCGGCAGCTCCCGAAGCGGTTCAAAGGGCGGCAGCCATGATTGCAGGTAAAAAGAAACCTTTCCTGATTTCTGGCGGAGGTGTTCGTTACAGTGATGCAGGAGAGGCTGTCGCCCAGTTTTCAAGAGCCTTTGGTATTCCCGTTGCAGAAACCCAGGCAGGAAAAGGGGAAATTTCGGCAGAACATCCACATTATGTTGGTTGTGCAGGGATTTGTGGGACTCTCTCCGCTAATCAACTGATGAAGGAAGCAGATGTGATTATTGCAGTGGGCACCAAGCTAAATGATTTTGTCACCCACTCAAAAGGCGGATTCCAGCATAGTCAGGTTCCCCTGGTATCCATCAATCTTAGCCGGATGGACGCTTTAAAAATGGGGGCAATGTCAGTGACAGCGGATGCCCGCCAAGGGATAGAGGCACTGAAAAGAGCGTTGGATGAGCTTGATTATTCCACCGGATACACGGGGGAAATCGATACAGCATCGATGCAATGGCAACAGGAGCTGGAACGCCTGTCAACTCTTGAGTCAGACAACGGACTGTCTCAAACGCGTGTGCTGATGGAACTGAATCGATTGCTGAAACCCTCGGATATCATTGTTTCAGCATCGGGCAGCCTGCCTTCTGACTTGGAACGGATCTGGACAGTGAAACAACCCGGCACCTATCATTTGGAATATGGATTTTCCTGCATGGGGTATGAAACAGCAGGGGCCTTTGGTGTCAAGCTGGCTGAACCGGATGCCGAAGTCTATTCATTTGTGGGCGACGGTGCCTTCCTGATGGCGCATTCCAATCTGGTCACAAGCCTTCAGGAACGAAAGAAGATTAACGTGTTACTATTCAACAACAGCGGACACCAATGTATCCGCCAACTGCAGAATGGCAAGGGGATTGATACCTACGGAACAGAATTTCGCTACCGTGAAACAGATACCGGCGGCTTGACCGGTGATTGTCTTCCCATTGATTTTACCATGATCGCAGAAGGTTACGGCGCCAAGACCTATCGGGTAAATTCCCTGGAGGACTTGAGAACAGCGATTGAAAAGAGCCGGCTTGATCAGGTTTCCACATTAATCGAAATAGCAGTGCTGCCAGGAACCATGACAGAAGGGTATGCTAATTTCTGGCGCGTGGGAACAGCCGGCACCTCCGAAAAGCGGCCAGTTCAGGAAGCACATCGACAAATGGCTTCAGCTGTCAAGGAACTGAGAAAATACTGAAAAGAGTGATCAAATGAATCAAAAAGCGCTTCATACCAAATCCATCTGGAAGAGCAACCTGATCTCCGACATCCGCATTGCCCAAAATGCCGGCTTTAACGGCGTTGAAATGGCCGGAGACAAAGTGCATGACTACCTGACAGCCGGTCTGTCGCCGATTATGGTCAGAGAGACACTGGAACAGTATCAGATAAAGATGATCAGCATCAATGACGTTGCCCACGTGGAACGGACTGATGACGAATCAGTGCGGCGTATGCTGTCGGAAACAGAAACACTGGCCAGGTTTGCGCAGGCAGTTGACTGCGACTGTATTCAGCTGGTACCATTGTGTGCCTTGGAAGGACGTCCATGGGAAGAAATCCGTACACTCACAGCCCAAAACATTCGCCGTATTGCTGATGTAGGCAATCAATATGGAGTGAAGTTTCAGCTGGAACCGGTCGCATGGTCTCCGATCCATTCGCTGTCACAGAGTTTGGAGCTGATCGACGCTGTGGAAAGACGCAATTTCGGTATGGTCATCGATTTCTGGCATCTGTGGTATGGTGGGAAAACCAACCCGGAAGATGTGGCCGGGATGAACCCTGACTTAATCTATCACATTCATTTTGGAGACGGCAAAAAAAATGCGCCAGGCACCCCATGTGACGAAACAGATCTGCGGGGTCATTATGCCGGCGACGGTGACATTAAGGTATCGGAGTGGGTGGAAGCAGTTAAGGCAACAGGCTATGACGGATGGTGGACCTACGAACTGGTCAGCGCCAAACACTGGCAGGCGGACACACAGGAAGTGGCAAATCGAACCAGCCAATTGCTGGATCGGTATGTGTTTCAGGACAACAAATAAATGAAAGATAAACCTCCCGACGGATCAATGAGTCATGATCTCAAGCGAGGTAAGTGCTCCGATATTTTGGTGTCATGTTGGCAGATATGACTGAAACCCATTAAAATATTTATTTAGACTCAGGCTAATAGCCTCCTGATTTTCCTGCAGGATGATAATTAAAAGGAAATTTTAATTTTCGAGTTGTTTTGCGAATGATTAATTCTGGTTCGAGTATTGTTTTCCGGATTTCCCAGGTGAGAGCTCCCTCAATCTCACTTAGAAGCATTTCAGCAGCATACCTGCCCATCAGATACTTGGGCTGGGAAATCGTGGTGAGTTGTATTTGTGGATACCCGGAGAAAATAATGTTGTCAAATCCTACTAATCCAAAATCATCTGGGACCCGGATGTGATGCAGCTGAAGACATTCAAGGATTCCGAGCGCTATGATGTCATTACCTGAAAAGACAGCATCTGGCGGCTGAGGAAGCTTTAAGAGTTCTTCCATGGCGGAAAATCCGCTTTCGCTGTAAAAGTCTTGGTTAACAATCAGGTCCTCATGCACCGGAAGATGATAGCTGCTCAGTGCCGTGCGATAACCTTTGAGTCTTTCTGAATTAGAATGTGAGCTCTCCCGGCCGCCAATAAATGCAATGCGTCGATAACCGGATTCGATTAAGTGTTTGGTGGCGATAAACCCGCCACGATGATTGTCTATTTCAATATAACTGTGCTGTCCTGTTCTGGATTGGCCACTGAAAATGACAATGGGTAAATTGATTGTTTCAAGATAAGAAGGACCATCGGCATCGTGCGAATTCAGATCAGAAGCAGGTGTGATAATAATTCCGTCCACTCTTTTTTCCTGAAGAGCTTCCAAATAATCGTTTTCTTTTTTAAGATCCCAGTTTGTATTGCATAAAAAGACAGTGTACCCTTTATCACTGGCAACGTCTTCGACCCCACGGGCGATTTCCGGAAAGAAAGGATTGACGATATCTGGAATGACCAGGCCGATGGTGTGCGTTCGCTGCATGACCAAACCCCGGGCAATGGCATTTGGCTGATAGTCCAACTGGTTAGCCAAATTGATGATACGCTCCCGTGTCTGCTTGTTAACACCAGGCTTATTATTCAAGGCTCTGGAAACGGTTGCATAGGAACAGTTAGCCATTCGAGCGATATCTTTAATGGTTGCGGTCAAGTGAATCACTCCTGTCTTGGCTGAAGGGCCTGCTTATACGATACATGATTGTATCGTAAAATTCAATCGTCTTAAGTTGCTGTTGTTAACAGAATATCAAACGTTTACATTGAAATCAAGCCATTAAGATAGGAAAATGTGCCTGAACTGAAAGAATGATGTGATTAAATTCGTCGAAATATTATATTTTGCCCCCTAAAGAGTGATAACATAAGGGATATTAACCGTTAACAGTTTAACTAAAGAGAAATTCATCTGAGACCATTGACAATTTTCTAAAAATATCATAATATTTGGATAAGAATCAATGCAAACGTTTACGATGTTTTTCATTTCATATTTCGGGGTATTCAACGAGATGAGAGTATGACTTATTGGCCAAGTAATATGAACGTTTTCAAAAGGTGATATTAACAGCAAAGCTTATGAACGTTTTCAAAAGGTGATATTAACAGCAAAGCTGTTGATATAGCAATTTATGGTCAAGAACCATGAAAACAAGAAGGGGGAAGAAAATGATGAAGAAAGTCAGCTTACTGTTGGTATTGGTACTGTTAATTGGTCTATTGGCTGGTTGTGGCGGTGGAACGACAGGTGGAGACACGGGAAATGGAGAAGAGTCGTTAACGATTGGATATGCAAGCAGTAACCTGAATGACACAGGCCAGACATTCATTGCTGATGGTGCACGGGCATATGCAGCAGAGAATGGCCTGGAGATTGTAGTGCAGGATGGCCAGGAAGACGTTGTGCGTCAGCAAGACCAGATCAAGGCCATGATTGAACAGGGTGTGGATGCATTGGTGGTGGTGCCTGTTAATACAGACGCCATGGGACCTATCACGGATGCAGCTCTTGAAGCAGGTATTCCATTGATCTATGTTAACCGGAACCCCTTTGGGGAAGAGCAGCCACCTGAAGGCGTCTATTATATCGGTTCACAGGAAATAGTTGCCGGTCGTTTTCAGGGTGAAGCACTCGTTGAAATGATGGGTGAAGAGGGCAATGTTGCTATATTGCTAGGAATGCTCACCAATCAAGCTGCTGTGGGGCGGACAGAAGGGAATAAGGAAATTATTGCCCAGTATCCCGGCATCACCATTCTGGCTGAAGAAACAGGCAACTGGCAGCGTGATCAGGGACTGTCTCTGACGGAAAACTGGCTGACTGCATATGGCGACGACCTGAATGCCATTTTGGCCAACAACGATGAAATGGCGCTGGGAGCCGTGCAGGCATTACAGGCAGCTGGCCGGGAAGATGTGCTGGTCTTGGGAGTGGATGCAACTCCTGATGCCAAGGAAGCAGTGAAAGCCGGCACCCTGGCAGCGACTGTGCTACAGGATCTTGTCGGGCAAGGCAGAGGCGGCGTCGAAATTGCACACAAATTGCTGATGGGTGAAAGCCCGACACAGGTAACATGGATTGATTTTGTACCCGTTACCATTGATAATGTGGATGAATTTTAGGTAACATTTACAGATAATTAAGAAATAGGGAAAGGGGAGATCCCTTTCCCTATTTCTACATCAGAATGAATTCTGTGAAGTGAGGTGAGGTAAGATGGCTGAAAAACCTTATGTGCTTGAAATGAAAAACATAGTCAAAAACTTTCCCGGTGTACAGGCGCTCAAAAACGCGCAGCTTCAGGTAAGAGATGGAGAAATTCATGCGTTGATGGGGGAAAACGGAGCAGGGAAATCCACGCTGATGAAATGCCTCATAGGCATCCATCCGCAAACCTCAGGTGAAATACACTTCAATGGAAAAAAAATTGAAAACTATAATACGGCAGATGCGTTAAAGATGGGAATTGCAATGATTCACCAGGAATTGAACCCGGTAGAGAATCGTCCGATTATGGAAAACATCTGGCTGGGAAGAGAACCCCAAAATCGGCTGGGATTAGTCGATCACAAGAAAATGTATGAAATGAGCAAAGAAGTACTGGAAATGATTGACCTGAAAGAAGATCCGCGGACAGAAATGCGCAACCTGACAGTGGCGAAAATGCAAATGATTGAAATTGCAAAGGCGATTTCCTACAATGCAAAACTGATTATTATGGACGAACCCACTTCCGCGCTGACGTCCAAAGAAGTAGAACAATTATTTGGTATCATGCGAAAACTGAAAAAAGATGGGAAAAGCATCGTTTACATTTCACATAAACTGGACGAAATATTTGCTGTCACTGACCGGGTGACCGTTTTACGGGACGGCGAATATGTCGGCACTGAAGAGACAAAAGATCTGACAGTAGATAAGATGATCAACATGATGGTGGGACGGGACATTACCGACCTGTTTCCAAAAATTGCCTGTGAGATCGGTGATGTAAAACTGGAAGTGAAGAATCTGTCTGGGGAGAGACTCTTCAAGGATGTGTCCTTTACTGTTCGAAAAGGAGAAATTCTGGGGGTTGCCGGTTTGGTAGGCGCAGGGAGAACCGAAGTCATTGAGGCGATCTTTGGAATTCGTTCCAAAAAAGAAGGTGAAGTCTGGATTGACGGGAAAAAGATTGACATCAATTCTTCTGAGGATGCCATCCGGAACGGTATGGCACTGCTCACTGAAGACCGCCGCATGAACGGGATTTATCCCATGCTCACCATCCTGCAGAACATCAGCATTGCAAACTTAAAAAAATATGTCGGCAAATTCCGCTTGATCAATCACAAGAACATGAAAGAAGATTGCAGCCGTTTTATTGAGGCAATATCGATCAGAACGCCAAGCATGTTTCAGAAGATTGAAAATTTGAGTGGAGGGAATCAGCAAAAAGTGCTGGTGGCGCGCTGGCTGCTGACGAAACCGGAAATACTCTTTTTGGATGAGCCTACCCGGGGGATTGATGTTGGCGCTAAAGCCGAAATTCATAAACTGATTACCAATCTGGCCGGCCAGGGAAAAACCATTGTCATGATTTCATCAGAGCTGCCGGAGGTCATGGGGATGAGCGACCGGATCATGGTGATGCATGAAGGGCGTGTCACCGGAATCATTGATAATCGAAAAGATCTCACACAGGCTGAAATCATGCGTTATGCGACCGGTGCTGCCAGAGAAAATACAGCGTAACAGAGGGGGATAGTGAAATGGCAAAGGAAACTGTAAAAAAGGATCAGCAGTCAACCGAACAAAAAAGTGATAAGAAGCAAATCGCCATTGAGATGTTGAAAAAATACGGAATCGTTTTTGTGTTGATCCTCATGGTGATTGGGATATCTATTTTAAGCCCCCGTTTTTTAACGCCCAACAATATATTTAATGTCCTGACCCAGAGTGCCATCTTTGGAATCATGGCACTGGGGATGACCCTCATCATCACGTCAAAAGGGATCGACCTCTCGGTAGGGTCTGTATTAGCCCTGACAGGAGTTGTGGCGGCCAGTTTTGGCCAGTCTGCCATGGCAACCAATAAATATTTTGCAGGACTCGGCGAAATGCCACTGATTGTGCCTGTCATTGCAGCACTTGCACTGGGAGCATTTTTAGGATCAATCAACGGAGGATTAATCTCCTTCACGGGTATCCCCCCCTTTATTGCCACACTGGGGATGATGACTGTTGCACGTGGGTTTGCGTTGATCTACACAGGCGGAAGCCCTATCAGTAATCTGACGCCCTCTTTTACCCGGCTCGGCGGTAGAATCGGGGTAATACCCATTCCGGTGCTTATCTACCTCATTGCCATTGTTGTGACATGGATTCTGCTGAACAACACCCGGTTTGGCAAAAACATCTATGCCATCGGCGGCAATGTGAAGGCGGCAGAAGTATCAGGAGTCAATGTCAAGAAAAACCTGATCATGATCTATGCCTATGGTGGCATGCTGGCAGGCCTGGCAGCCATTGTCTTTGCCGGCCGCGTTGGCAGCGTGCATCCAGGAGCTGCGACTGGTTATGAGTTAACAGCGATTGCCGCCACCACGATTGGGGGTACCAGTCATGCCGGTGGTATTGGTACCATCTGGGGCGCTGTTGTCGGCGCTTTGGTACTGGGAGTAATGCGGAACGGTCTGACATTGTTGGGCGTCGATGCATACTGGCAGCAGATTGTCGAAGGCCTGATTATCATTGTAGCGGTGATTATCGACATGCGTAAAAATGCCAAGAAAAAGTAATATGGATATCAACAACGAAAGGTCAGGTGACCAGCATGGAGCGTAAAATGATTCAAGTGGCATTAATCGGTGCCGGCAGAATTGGCAAACTTCACGGCAACAACATACTGGCTCAGTTTCCTGATGTCAGACTGGCAGCAGTGGCGTCAGTCCCCATGGAAGCGGCTCTGGAATGGGCGGCACAAAAAGGGATTACAAGAGTAACGAAGGACTACCAAGAACTGTTGCAGGATCCGTCGATTGACGCTGTGCTGATCTGCTCTTCCACCGACACTCATGCGGAGATTATTATTGAAGCGGCGAATGCGGGAAAAGACATTTTTTGCGAAAAACCGATTGCATCTTCGGTGCCAAGAATTCTGGAAGCGCTGCATGCGGTGAAAACGGCAGGTGTAAAATTACAGGTAGGTTTTAACCGCAGATTTGACCCACACTTCTCAAAGGCGCAGGACATGGTTCAAGAGGGTAGAATTGGAGATTTGCATCTGTTGAGAATTACTTCCCGCGATCCGGAAGCACCACCAGTGGAATATGTAAAAGTTTCAGGCGGTATGTTTCTTGATATGACGATTCATGATTTTGATATGGCTCGTTTTCTGTCAGGGAGTGAAGTGGAAGAAGTATATGCTTCAGGCGCTGTTCTGGTGAATCCGGAGATAGGGGAAGCGGGGGACATAGATACGGCTGTCATTCAGCTGAAATTTGCCAGCGGAGCCATTGGGACCATTGATAACAGCCGCCGTGCCGTTTATGGGTATGACCAGCGAATCGAAGTGTTCGGGTCGGAGGGGCAGGTTATCGTTAACAATGTTCCTGAAAGCAATGCGGTTCTCAGTACTGGGGAAGCTGTTGTGAGTGAAAAACCACAATACTTCTTTCTGGAGCGATATCAGCAGTCATTCATCCGTGAGTTGAGAGATTTTTTTGATGCAGTGATCCATAACACACCGACCCCTGTGACGGGTCAGGACGGTTTGGAGCCGGTACTCATAGCCCTGGCAGCCAACCTGTCTGTCAAAGAGAACCGTCCGGTGAAACTGTCAGAAATACGCCAACAATTTGGACTTCAATAGTAGTTGAAGGAGGTTTTTCTGATGAAAACCATTCGATTAACCATGGCCCAGGCATTAGTGAAATTTTTGGAAAATCAATACATCTCAGTAGATGGGGAAACCCGCCGGTATGTCAAAGGAGTTATCGGTATTTTCGGCCACGGAAACGTCACCGGTCTGGGAGAAGCACTGGAAAGCAGTCAGCAGTTAACCTTTTACCAGGGTAATAGTGAACAAGGGATGGCTCATGTGGCAATTGCCTATGCCAAACAAAAAAAACGGCAGGAAATTTTTGCAGTGACGAGCTCCATTGGTCCTGGGGCTATGAACATGGTGACAGCCGCCGCCACTGCAACAGTGAACCGGATCCCAGTGTTGTTGCTGCCTGGCGATATATTTGCTTCACGACAACCAGATCCGGTGTTGCAGCAATTAGAAGATCCAACGGATCTGACCATTAGTGCCAATGATGCTTTTCGCCCAGTGAGCCGCTACTGGGATCGGATTGCACGGCCAGAACAAATTATGACAGCAGCAATGAATGCCATGCGTGTGTTAACAAATCCTGCGGATACTGGAGCTGTTACTTTATGTCTTCCTCAGGATGTACAGTCGGAAGCATATGATTATCCTGAATCTTTTTTTCAGCAACGCATTCATTATATGGATCGTTTGACTCCAAAAGAAGCTGCTGTTGACCGTGCTGTTTCACTCATCAGGTCAAAGAAAACGCCAATGATCATTTGTGGCGGCGGCGTACGTTACTCAGAAGCCGCCGATGCCCTGTTAAGCTTTGCGGAAGCTTTTCACATTCCATTTGCTGAGACACAGGCAGGCAAAGGAACACTCCCGTGGGACCACTCCTTGAATCTGGGAGGTATGGGAGTTACCGGAACGCAGGCAGCTAATCGACTTGCCAAAGAGGCTGATCTGATCATTGCGGTAGGTACCCGACTGGGAGACTTTACGACCGCATCCAAATGGGCTTTCAAGAATGCAGATATACCCATCATTGGTATAAACGTACTGGAATTTGATGCCTGGAAGATGGATGCCCTTCCATTAGTGGGGGATGCACGTGAAACGCTGAAGGCACTTCAGCAAGTACTTGAATCAATCGAATATAAGACTGATTTTGGCGGAAGAATTCTCGAAGAACAGACTGCCTGGCAGGAAGAGGTATCTCGTCTATATGAAACAGACTGGGATGAAGGTCTCTCGCAGACCCGAGTTCTTGGCGAATTAAATGATTGTTTGCTTGATCAGAACGCTGTCGTGGTAGGTGCCTCTGGAAGTCTTCCAGGATGCCTGCAGCGTCTCTGGAAAACAAAAGAACCCAATGGTTATCATATGGAATATGGATTCTCCTGCATGGGGTATGAAGTATCGGGGGCGCTGGGTGTTAAAATGGCAGAACCCGACCGAGAAGTATATGCCATGGTGGGTGACGGCAGTTTTGTCATGCTTCATTCAGAGATTTTGACTTCATTACAGGAAGGGATCAAGATCAATGTGTTGTTGTTCGACAACTCAGGGTATCAGTGCATCCTTAACTTGCAGCGGTCCAAAGGAATTCATGATTTCGCCAATGAATTCCGATACAGAGCATCTGACACTGGAAAGTTGGACGGGAATTACATTCCGGTGGACTTTGCGGCTATTGGAGAAGGATATGGAATGAAGACATATCGCGTGACAACGATCGATGAATTAAGAGTGGCAGTGGAAGACTCGAAAAAGCAATCCATTTCAACCTTGATTGATATCAAGGTGCTGCCAGGCAGCATGACTGGAAGCTATGATTCATGGTGGCGCGTTGGTGTGCCGGAGGTATCCGATAAAGCAGATGTTTTAAAGGCTGGCAGTGAAATGGAAGCATTCGTGCAAAAGGCCCGTCCTTACTAACGAATGGCTAGTATTTCCAGGAGGGATGATCATGTACACGCTGAAGAACGTAAAACTGGGAATTGCTCCGATTAATTGGACCAACGATGATATGCCGGAGTTGGGTGATGAGATCTCATTTGAAACCTGCATTGATGAAATGGCGAGGGCTGGTTATACCGGCAGTGAGATCGGCACCAAATTCCCAAAACAAGCGGATGTTTTGAAAAAAGCCCTGGATCAACGGGGTTTGCAGATCTGCAATGCCTGGTTCAGCTGTTTTTTTACAACAAAACCACAGGCAGAGACGATTGAAGCCTTTATTCAGCATCGCGACTTTCTTCACGCGCTGGGTGCTGAAATCATTGGCGTCTCAGAGCAGGGACACAGCATTCAGGGACTTATGGATGTACCGTTGTTTGATGCGAAGCCCGTTTTCACCCAAGATGAATGGCAGCGAGTTACTGTGGGCTTGAACGAAATGGGTGCCTTAGCCGCCGAGAAGGGAATGAAAGTTGCGTATCATCATCACATGGGCACTGGAGTCCAAACGACAGAAGAAATTGACCGTCTCATGGAAGAGACTGATCCAAAGCTTGTTTACCTCCTCTATGATACCGGACATCTTGTTTTTTCCGGTGAAGATTATGTGATGCTGCTGAAGAAATACATTAACCGAATTGCTCATGTGCATTTTAAAGACATCCGAAAGGATGTCATGGAATCTGTGAAGAAGGATAAGCTTAGTTTTCTGCAAGGTGTGAAGAAAGGAGTATTCACGGTTCCGGGAGATGGGATGATTGATTTTGACCCGGTGTTTAAAATTCTTTCAGAGAATGGTTTCGAAGGCTGGTTCGTGGTGGAAGCAGAGCAGGATCCCGCGAAAGCCAATCCTTTTAAATATGCCCAAATGGCCCGGGCCTTCATTCAGGAAAAAACAGGGCTGTAAAAAACTGTGCTGGAGACACAATCAGATCATATGGCAGGCAAAACCTTGACAAAGACGTGAACGTTGATGAATGAAAAGCAAGGAGGAATATCATGGAAAGCAAACCGTTCAAAAGCCCATTGCACGAAATGACTGAAACCATGGCAACCGATTTCTGGAACGATTCCTGCGCGATTGATGAACTGACCTATGCCCTGGAATACGGGGCTGCCGGCGCCACGACGAATCCGGTGATCGTGGGCAATGTGTTAAAACAGGACCAGGCCCGGTACGATGAGCGGATCCGGGAAATGGTGCAAACCATGCCGGAAGCCACCGAAGACGACATTGCCTGGAAACTGAACGAGGAAATGGCCCAGACAGGTGCAGCCATGCTGCTGCCCATCTACGAAGCCCATCAGGGCCGCAGCGGCCGGATCTCCATCCAGACCAACACCAAATACTACCGCAGCTGGCAAAAGCTGGTGGACCAGGCCCTGCATTTCAAGACCCTGGCCCCCAACGTCCATGTCAAGATGCCCGTCACCAAAGCCGGCGTCAAGGCCATTGAAGAAGCCACCTACCACGGCGTCAGCATCAATGCCACCGTCAGCTTCTGCGTGCCGCAGGCATTGGCTGTGGGCGCCGCCATCGAGCGGGGCCTGAAGCGCCGGGAAGAAGAAGGCAAAGACACCGCCGCCATGTACCCGGTGTGCACCATCATGGTCGGCCGCATCGACGACTGGATCAAAGACGTCGTGAAACGGGACGGGATCGAGATCGACCCCG
>JAWSUV010000039.1:0-21658 GCA_033549305.1 Bacillota bacterium
CGCCAATGGCAGCAAGGCCACCATCAATGTCATTGCCGGCACGTACAAAGGCACACAAAGCCTCGATCCCAACCCGGACTCTTGGGCCTTTGACCGGGATCACCATGTGGGAATCCTGACCGTCCGTTTGGAACCTGGGGCACAGTTCTCCCTGCCGGCCGTCTCGGCCACGCTGAACCGGAATCTCTACCACTACCGGGGTGATACCATCATGATTGATGGGGCAAAGATCGATGGCAACAGCAGCCTGAAGCTGGCCGGCGATGCAGCCATCACCGTCACCAACGGCCCTGCGGAAAGCTTTCTGATCCTGCTGGAAGGAGAACCCATTAACGAGCCGGTGGTCAATTACGGCCCCTTTGTGATGAACACCATGGAAGAAATTGAGCAGGCGTACCGTGACTACGAAACCACCCGGTTCGGCGGATGGCCATGGAACCGGAAGGACCCGGTAAACCCCAAAGACAGCAGCCGGTTTGCCCGGTACGGGCCGGATGAGGTTGAAAAGCCGTAAGAGACTTAATCTCTGTATTACAGATAAAGTTGATAAAACATACTGAGATATCAAAGAAGTAGAAAAAGCAGCATGTGATCTTTATCGAAGATCCATGCTGCTTAATTTTGAGGGTATTGAGTGTCTGCCCGAATATCTTATTTCCAATTGTTTCCTGATATAAATCTCCGATTCTTCCAATAAATTCTCTTTGAACTGAATGGTTCAGGATAGTGACTCTATTCTGGTTTACCGGCCGCCATGAGAATCATGACGGACCGCGCCTCCAGCTCAATCCCGCTGCCTGCCGGCGACATGTGCTCTGCTTCCAGGATGATTTCATTGTCCATCTGCCCTGCCGTATTCACCGCAACGCGCCATTCCCATTCCGGCGGCAATTCCGGCAATGTCATGGCCTGATTTTCCCAGTGAACATTCATGGCAATGTAAAAAATCTCATCTGTTGTGTCTTCATCGTTTCTGCCTGCAAACAGCACCCCCAGCACCGGTTCATCCTCTTCAAGATGCCAGGGGGCAGCGCCATGCTTGCTGAACGGAGGCAGGCCGCAGTGGGCCGGTTCTGTCCGGCTCCGCAGCACGGGATGGTTCTTGCGCAGCTGAATCATCCCTTTCATGAACCGGAACAGGTCTTCGTTTTCTGCCAGCAGGTGCCAGTTCAGCCAGGAGATTTCATTGTCCTGGCAGTAGGCGTTGTTGTTGCCGAACTGGGTGTTGGCGAACTCATCTCCGGCCAGCAGCATGGGAGTGCCGTGGCTGGCCAGGAGGACGGCCAGTGCATTTTTCATCATTCTTCGGCGCAGTTGCAGCACTGCCGGGTCATCCGTCTCCCCTTCCACCCCACAGTTCCAGCTGTGGTTGTGGTTTTCCCCGTCGGTGTTGTCCCAGCCGTTGGCTTCGTTGTGCTTGGTGTTATAGGCATAGAGGTCGGCCAGAGTAAACCCGTCGTGGCATGTGATGAAATTGACCGAGGCATTGGCGCCCCGCAACGCAGTGTCATACAGGTCCTGGGATCCGGCGATGCGCTCGGCTGCTGTGTGGGCCAGCCCGGGCTCGCCCTTTAAGAAACGCCTGATGTCATCCCGGTACCTGCCATTCCATTCCGACCAGCGGTCAAGGGTGGAAAACGTGCCCACCTGGTAGAGACCGGCGGCATCCCAGGCTTCTGCGATGAGTTTCACGTTGGCCAGAATGGGATCATAGGCCAGGTTCTGCAACAGTGGTGGGTTGCTCATGGGTGTGCTGTCTTCATTGCGTCCCAGGATGGCGGCCAGGTCGAACCGAAACCCATCCACCCGGTACTCGATGACCCAGTAGCGCAGACAGTCCAGGATCATTCGCTGAACAACGGGGTGATTGCAGTTGATGGTGTTGCCGCAGCCGCTGAAGTTATAATACTTCCCATCGGGAGAGAGCATGTAGTAGACATTGTTGTCCAGCCCCTTGAAAGAGATATACGGCCCTTTTTCATCACCTTCTGCCGTGTGATTGAATACCACATCGAGGTAGACTTCAATGCCGTTTTCATTCATTTTTTTAATCAGTGCCTTCAGCTCATCTCCCTCGCGGTTATACTCCACCACTGCGGTATAGCTGGTATTGGGCGCAAAAAAGCATACCGGATTGTATCCCCAGTAATCGTAGAGGTTTCTTCCTTCGACTACCCGTTGATCACGCATTTCATCAAATTCAAAGACCGGCATCAGTTCAACGGCATTAACCCCCAGCTCCAGCAGGTAGGGTATTTTTTCCATCAGCCCGGCGAAGGTTCCCCGGTGTTCCACCTCAGAAGAATGATCCTTGGTAAATCCCCTGACATGAAGTTCATATATGATCAAATCCTTCATGGGTATATACGGCTGCTTTGAATTGCCCCAGTCAAAGTCGCTGGATACGACCCGACCCCTGTACTGCATGCCGTAGGCTGGCTTTTCTCCCCATCCGCTCTGACCGGTGACCGCCCGCGCATAAGGATCCAGCAAGTATTTTGTCTTATCGAAAATCAGCCCCTGTTCAGGATTCCAGGGACCGTCCACGATGTAGGCGTATTCAAATTCCTCGATATTCAGACCGAAAACAATCATGGAATACACATTTCCCACCCGGTACGTTTCAGGGAAAGGGAGGATGGTGTAAGGTTCAAGGGCTTCCCGTTCGAAAAGGGCGAGTTGAATCGACGTGGCCCCCTGCGAGTGAATGGTGAAGCTGACACCACCGGGAATGGCCACGGCGCCGTTCTCGTCATAAAACCCCGGCCGCACTTTAAAGCCGTTTATTTTATCAATGGGCCTGATCTTATTGATCTTCTTTTTGGCTGTTTTTTTTGCCATCTCATCCATTCCTTTCCATCACATCCAACTGCCAGTCATTCTTTCTGTTCATTATATACGGAAAAAAATCGACTGGCAATGAAAGGTCAGGCAAAAGCAGCATGGAACCGTTGACGCGATTCCATGCTGCTGTTAGTTTCAGGCGGTACTGACCTTTTATGAGGTCCCTGCTTATGGCGCGGGATAGATGATGATGACTTCCTGTCCGATGGGTTCCCAGTCGACGCTGCTGCCAAGGTTCTCGGCTACGAATCGGAGAGGCAGCATGGTTCTTCCGGGAGGGATGATCACCGGAGTCACCTGGGCGTTGTTGGTGTCAATCTGTTGCAGTGCGCCGTTCACCCGTGCGCTGTTCTGGTTGATCCACAATTCGATGGTGGTTTCGTGAAACTGTATGGTGACTCTCTGATCGCCGGCGTCCCAGCCCACCGTCGCCTCCAGGGCTTCTGCCACATAGCGGATCGGCAGGAGCGTTCTGCCACCGCTGATAATCGGGGCGGTATCCATGGTGTGGAGTACGCCGTTCACATAATAGTCGGACTGGTTGATGAAGAAGCGGATGATGATCCCGTCCTCCTGCAGGGGAGCCGGCGGCAGCTGGGGATCTTCTGGCTGTGGTTCCGGTTCTTCCGGTTCTTCGGGGTCTTCCGGTTCCGGATCTGCAATCTGCTGCATCATGCCTCCTGATTCATTGCTGTACGCAGAGAATCCATTGGCATTGCGGGCTCTGACCCGATACAGGTACTGGGTGTCGTACAGAATGTCTTCATCCACATAACCTGTGACGTTGGCACCCACTTCCGCTATTTCTTCGAAATCTCCTTCATTGACTTTGCGTTCGATGTGAAATGCCAGTTCATTCGCTGAGTTGTCAGTCCAGTTCAAAGAGAATGCAGGACCGTCAATGGCTTCCGCAATGAGCTCTGTGGGCGCTGCCGGAGTCCCTGCAGGCGGCGGTGCCAGGCCCAGCTGCTGGGTCGTGGCTGACGCTTCGTTGGAATAGGCTGAATTTCCCAGATTGTTGTAGGCTCTTACCCGGTAGGTGTAATTCGTCATGGCGCTGAGGCCGGTGTCTGCATACTGGGTGGTGTTGGCATCCAATACCGCCACTTCGTTAAACCCGCCGGCCTGGTTGGTGATTCTTCGTTCCACTTTGTAACCGGTTTCGTTCCCTGCGTTATCCTTCCAGGTGAGGTTGATTGACGAAGCGGAGACCGCATTCGCCGCCAGCTCCGTCGGTGCCGCAGGCACTGCGATGATGTTAAGATCCTGAGGGCCCAGTACCTGGAAAATCGTAAAGTTGCCGCTGCTGCTGGTGTACCATGTGTCAAAATCCGGTGACCATCTAACACGGATTCTGCCCTGGTTTGTCACCTGGTCGGGAACCGTCCAGTTATAACTGGTACCCGCCACAGAAGTAATGTATGCCCAGTTGGTTCCGCCGTTAGCGGAGAAGTAAATCTGTGTCGTTCCTACAGCTGAAGACGTCTGCCAGGTGATGTTATGGCTGCTGCCAGTACAAGAATCATGATCAAGATGGTGATGACTGCCATGACACGCGTTTTCATCATAAACTCTCCTTACTATGTCCTGTTGTTTCTCACCAGATTATCCATCAGATTGGCTGCATCCTCCTTTCTGTTTGATGAAGATGGACTGCTTTTCTTGTATTGATATATATTCTTATATGTTATTTATTTTCATTATGCCATATTTTTACCCATTTCATTCTGCTTAAACCGCTCAAAAACAACTTCGTTCGAACGATCAGGCTGGTTCGCCGCAGATCAGAAACGCTCCATCGAGGGAAAGGGTGAAGGTTTCTTTCATCACTTTCTTGAACCAAAACAGAGACAGCCGATTCACCATCAGTGAATCGCTGTCTCTGTTAATAGTCAGTCTCTTAGCCTAATTGTTTGCCCACAGGAGCGAGGTAAACGGCAAATTCTTCTTCGCCGTCGACCTGAAGCAGGTCATCAACGGCCTGCTGGTGATATGCAGCGATGGCGCAGGTGCCGGCCCTGATGCTTTCGCAGGCCAGGTACAAGTTCTGGCAGGCGTGGCCCGCATCCAGTGCAATCACTTTGTAGGCGGCTTCCGCATAACGCCATTCCATCCGGTAGGGAATGGCTGTCCAGATAAAGGTTGCAGCGGCCCGGCCGGCAAAGGGCTGATGCATGGTGGCATCTGTAAGTTTTTCTGACAGCTGGGTGGGAGTGGATTCCATCACCAGTTCATGGGTGACAGGCAGGTAGCGGAAAATCCCCTGCTCCAGGCCTTATACATTCAAGACAGCAATGTAGGTTTCCAGGGCATGCCGGTTTCCGGCAGAAGGAACCGTTCGCAAGGTGGCATGCTCTTTATACTGGCTGACTCCCTGAGCTGCCCACAGCAAATAGGCCAGTTCCTCCACCGACAGGGGTGATTTGCTGAATTTTCGTCGGGAGCGCCTGTGGGCGATGGCTTCATACACTGGCATATAGCCCAGCACCTTGGCGGCTTCAGGAGGCGGCAGCGGGAATCGCCGGGCATCCGGCCGGCACGGCTTTTCAATGGGCGGCATGGGTATCCCCCGGTTTTGATCGGTATTATCGAAGTCAACTTCCTGACGGATGTCATCCTTCAGAAAATTCCTGAGAGTCTTCATCCTTTCATTTTTCAACATTTTCACCCCTTTACGCAATCTGTGGATATCGCCGGACGCCGTCCCTGTGGATCACTCGCCTGTTTTCTAACTTGATTATACCATGCCTGGTGGTGTATGCCGGATTCAACCGGAAAAAATGTGTCATGAACTTTAGGTATTTCATGTTCATTGCTTATGCATTGATGTATACTGTTAGTAGGGACATTTGACACGCAGAGCCTGTAAGTCATGACGACTGCGCACCAAAAAATAAATTCAAAGGAGCGAGAAGATGTTGGAAACGTTGAAAAGCAAGCAAGCCAATCTCGATAGGATCAAAGCCAACACCGAAAAGTACACGCTGGAACTGACCCGGATTCCCAGTACTGTGGAATCTGACGGCGAACTGGAAATTGCCTGGCACCTTTACAATCTGCTTAAAGAGGAGCCTTATTTTCTTGACCACCCGGACCAGTTGTTTTTTCAGAAATGTGCCGGTCTCGACAAGCGTCACAACGTCATTTCCTATGTCAAGGGCGGCGAAGGCCAGTACAAAAACACCGTGATTCTGCTGGGTCACATCGACACCGTGGGAATCGAAGATTACCGGGACCTGCAGCACATTGCCAATAATCCGCCGGCACTGGAGGAAGCTTTCAGGCACATGACTCTTCCTCCGGAAGCCAAGCAGGACCTGGATTCCGGCGAGTGGCTCTTCGGCCGGGGGATCTTCGACATGAAATGCGGGGTTGCCGCCAATCTATCCACCATGCTGGAAGCTTCCCGAAACCCGGAGCTGTTCAAGGGCAACATCATTTTCCTGGCAGTTCCGGACGAAGAAGGCAACTCCGCCGGCATGCTCAGCTCCCTGAAACTGCTCAATGAACTGCGGGAAAAAGAAGGCCTGGAGTACACCGCCGTCCTGGATACGGATTACATGACTTCCCGGTATGAAGGAGACGAAAACCGGTACATTTACGTGGGAACCATCGGCAAACTGCTTCCCTCCTTCTACATCGTGGGGAAGGAAACCCATGTGGGCCAGAGCTTTGGCGGCCTGGATCCCAATGAGCTGTCAGCGGAACTGGTGCGGGAAATCAATCTGAACAAGGATCTGTGCGATGTGGCGGACGGCGAAGTCACTGTGCCGCCCATCACCCTGAAGCAGAAAGACCTGAAAACCGATTATTCGGTGCAGATTGCCAAGGCCTCCTACCTGTATTTCAATTACGCCACCCACGGCAGTGAGCCGGATGAGGTGATGGACAAGCTGGTGGCCAAAGCGGAAAAAGCGTTTGAAACCGTCATCCAGCGCCTCAACGAAAACTACAGGGCTTACTGCGAAATGAGTGAGATCCCCTTCCAGCCCCTGCCCTGGAAACCCAAGGTCTATACCTTTGACGCCCTCTTCCGCAAGCTGGCGGATGATGTCGGCTATAAACTGCACCAGCGGATCGCGACCCTGAAGCGCCGCCTGGATCCGGAAACCATGGACGACCGGGCTTACAGCCTGGCCCTCGTGGAAGAAGTCTGTAAGATGAACCCGGATTCCGACCCCATGATCATCGTGTATTTTGCACCGCCGTACTACCCCCATATGTACATTAACGGCAAGGACGAACGGGAACAAAAACTGCTGGATGCCCTCAAATACAGTGCGGAGAAGGTACAGCCCCGTATACGGGAACCGCTGAAGGTACGGAAGTTCTATCCTTATATCTCCGATTTGAGTTTCTGCAGCATTACCGAAAACCAGGCCACCATTGACAAGCTGATCACTAACATGCCCGCCTGGCCGGAAAAATACGAGCTGCCCATCGACGATATGCGTGCCTTTGACGTACCCGTGGCCAATATCGGCCCCTTCGGCAAGGATGCCCACCAGTTCACGGAACGCCTGCACCGTCCCTTCTCCTTTGATGTGATGCCGGAACTGCTCTTCGAAACCGTCCAGTATCTGCTGGAAAAATAGCCGTTGCGGTGAAATATCCTGCAGAAATTGATGATTGCATAAGCACATTCAATGTAAAGAATGCGCTGAACAGTTGAATAAACAGGAGGATGAATATGAAGCATAAATTTATAGCCAAACGTTACTGGAAAGACCAAACCACTCCCATGGGAGCAACGGATGACCGGGCCAAGCTGTACACCAACGTCATTAACCTGAGTCTGGGAGATCCGGACCAGACAACGGATGAGGATATTATCCGATTCGCGTTTGAAGATGCCCTGAAGGGCCACACCCATTACACCGATTTCCGCGGCGACCCGGAACTGCGCCAGGAAATTCGCAATTACTACCGGGATGAATTCAGGGTGGTGGTAAAAGACCAGGAAATCATGGTCACCGCCAGTGCCTGCCTGGGCGTGTACCTGGCCCTGGAGGCCGTGCTGGATCCCGGCGACGAAGTCATTCTGCCTGCCCCCTACTTCACCCCCTATTACCAGCAGATCCAGCTGGCCGGCGGGGTGCCGGTGGAACTGCCCACCCATGAAGAAGAAAACTGGCAGGTGGATCTGAAGCGCCTGGAGGATGCCATCACCGACCGGACCCGCGCCATCATTGTCAACTCGCCCATGAACCCCACCGGTGCCGTTTTCAGCGAAGAAACCCTTCAGGTGATCGGGGACATCGCCATTAAACGGGACCTGCTGATCATTGCCGACGAAGTGTACCAGGCTTACGTATTCAACGGCGGCTTCCAGTCCCTCATCACCATCAAAGACATCCGCGACCGGCTGGTAATTGTCAATACCTTCTCGAAAGACTACAGCATGACCGGGTGGCGCATCGGGAACATCATCGCCCCCAGCGAAATCATCAGGATCTGCCAGCAGATCAATGAAAATGTGGTCTTCACAGCGCCTTCCATTTCCCAGCGGGCTGCCATCTATGCCCTGCGGGCCCGCAAGACCATTCTGGCCAAGGCGAACGAGGTGTACCGGGAGCGGGTGCATTACGCCGCCGAACGCATTAAAAAAATCCCCTGGATGAGCGTGCTGGAGCCACAGGGAACCTTCTATCTCTTTGTCAACATCAAAAAAACCGGCCTGAGCTCAGAGGAAGCCAGCAAACGGATCCTGGATGAAGCGAAGGTGCTCACCATCCCCGGCAACTCCTTCGGCCAGTGCGGCGAGGGCTACCTGCGCCTTGCCTGCGTAGTCAGCCGGGAACAGCTGAAAGAAGTCTTTGACCGGATAGAAAGAATAAAGCTGTAAACTGCAAACACCCCCTTCATGTGAAGGGGGTGTTTGTGTGTGAGGCTGTGCCATTGTACCGGCAGGCTATACAGGTATCAGTTGACCGGCAGCAGTGCGTAAATGCGGGGTCCAGGCCAGGCCAACCAGATGAACAGTGATATTGGTGGCTGTCGGCCGAATCATGACTTCTTCCAGCTTTTCATCCAGCAGGTTGTATGCATCAGCCACTTTCTCCACTTCCCGCTCCAGCTCAGCCGCCAGTGCCTGGTGCTGCTCCTCCAGGGACAGGAGCGTCTCTTCCGCCTGTGAAATGCCTGCGCCGCTCTGCCTTGCCCGGTTGGCGCTGCGCAGGGCCGTACCCACCTTGGAGACAGAAGTGGCAGTCACCTTTTTGCTGCCAAAGAGGGCACCCAGAATCGCTGAGCCGGCTGACACCGTGGCATCCAGTTTTCGCTGGCTCGCAGTGGCGGTCTGCCGCTCCACTGCCTGACGGGCCCTGAGCAAACGGCCTTCCAGGGTGGTTAGACGGGAGGCGTATTTTTTGCGCATGGCATCCATGGCCTGGTCACGTTTCTCATGGGCCAGATGCTGCAGACGGATCCTGAAATCACGCTCATCTTCTCCCGGTTCCGACACCATCTTCAGGGTGGGACTGGAAAGCAGTGTCAGCGGCATTTCAGCCCGGAGATACTGGGTGAACAGCCGTGTCCACTGATCGTAGCTCTTGGCGTTGGCCGCCACCGCTGGATAATCCGCATACACGGCTCCCTCGAAGGGAGTGGGTTCCATATCGCGCAGATCCATCTCCACCCGTGATCCTTCCTTCCAGTCCAGGGGTACCGGACCGTCATGAAGCGGAGTCACGATGGCGCACCTCTGGGAAGTGGCCACTCCGTGTTTTGCGCTGCTGTACTGAATATCGGCCACACCGGCCACCCCCGGCACATAGACCAGCTCACCCGCCACCTGGCGGGTGGGCGGCAGGTATACCTGCCTGATTTGGGGCGGCAGCACCGGAGGGGCTGAAGTGGGCGTGGTGAAAACGGCGGACGGCTGCTGAGCCTCCTGGGGTGTTACTGGCGGCTCAACGGACGGCTGGCCATATGGCTGAGCCGCTTGCTGTGCATCAGGCTGATTTACTGTTTGGACATACGCCTGCACGGGTATTGCCCTCGAGGGCAGTGCGGCGATCTGTTCCCGGGTCATGGGGCCAGCCAGGTAGGACATGACCCACCGTGTCTGGAGAATCACCGGTTCGTCTTCATGGACACTGTGAAGGTAAAAGAGACGCTGACCAAGGCCCGCCAGGATTTGTTCGGTGCGGCGGCGGTCAAAATTGCCGCCGGCTGCGGCTCCTTCCAGTCCGGCAATCACCCGGGCCTTGTCCCGCTCCGTCTGCAGACGGCCAATCATCCAGGTGCCGGTGTTGGAGAGGGCTTTGTAATCCAGGTCAACGGGATTCTGGGTCGACAACACCAACCCAAGCCCATAGGCCCGCGCCTGTTTCAGCAGGGTCATCAGGGGCGTCTTTGAAGGCGGATTGGCTGTCGGAGGCAGGTACCCGTACAATTCATCCATGTACAGAATGGCGCGAAGGCTGCCGGTGCCAGGCTGGCTGCGCATCCAGGTGATGACCTCGTTCAGCAGCATGGTCACGAAAAACATGCGCTCACTGTCAGATAAGTGGGCGATTGAAAAGACGGAGATCCGGGGTTTCCCTTCCTGGGTATACAGGAAGCGGTTCACCTCCATGGGTTCCCCTTCCAGCCAAGCCTTGAAGCTGGGGGAAGCCAGCAGGCTGTTCAGCCGCATGGCCAGGGCGAACCGGTCTTTGGCCGGATAGAAGCTTTCCAGATCCAGCACACCTACCCGGTCCATGGGCGGGTTCTGGATGGCCATGATCAGGTCCGGCATGCCCAGGTTCCGGCCTTCATTCCAGGCACTTTCCAATATGCCGGACAACAGGATATGCTCACGGCTGGTGAGGGGATCAGCGTCCAGGCCCACCAGCGCCAGCAGGCTGGTAGCGGTTGACTGAACCCGGTCCCGGTAAGCATCGAAATCCTGGAGCAGCTGGGACGGCGGTGCATCAAAAGAACGCAGGGCAGACACGCCGACACCAGCCGAGCCTCCCGGTGTGTACACGGTTACTTCAGCGGCATCCCGGAGTTTTTGAATCCGGGCGCCGTCCTGTCCCCAGTCAGCCAGCCCTTTTTTCCAGAGAGCTGCCTGAGCAGTGGCATATTCCTCAACACTCTGGCCTTTATTGGCCGCTTCATGGGCATTTACCCAGGGACGGAAATCTTCAGGACGCAGTTCGGGAAAAGTCAGCGCCATGTTTCCAAGATCGCCCTTCGGATCGATCGCGATCACCGGGATGTGGTCGATGGCCGCTTCTTCCAGGATCCCAATCCCAAGACCAGTTTTCCCGCTGCCGGTCATACCGATAATGGCGGCATGGGTGGTCAGGTCTTTTGATTTATAGAGCACCATCTCATCCTGCTGCTTGCCTGCTTCCAGATCATAGGTTTTGCCAAGGTAAAACACGCCCATTTTTTCAAAATCCTGCATCCTATTCCCTCCCATAGTCACTTATGCAGTCTGTATCACGAAAGATGCACCATTCCAACTCTCTGTTTCAGAAACCATGGGTTCATCCATGAACCCTTCATTAATCAGACAGCTGGTATAAATTGACTTCAGACGGGCCTTCCCGCAACTCGCTCAGTTGCGGGACAATCCGGGTGAAATGCTCGGAAACATTATGCAGCTCAATGGCTTCCAGGTCTTCCCATTCCTCGATAAAGGTTAGAATCTTATGGTTCTTCACATCCTGGTACAAGTTATAGGATATGCATCCGGCCTCTTTTCGGCTCTCTTCAATTAACTCTCTGGTAATGACTTTAAAGTCTTCCACCTTTCCTTCTTTCAGGACACTTTTCGCCACAATGGTAATCATGATGTCTGCTCCTTTCTGCTGTTGTTTCGAATATTCTGCTTTCAGTATATCATTTATCCAGACACAACTTAACAAAATTATTGTTTGCTTTTCAATAGATGCTTCCATGCATTCGTAAATCCTGAATTCAATTCTGATAAAAAAAAAGCACAGGTATCCCCTATGCTCTTCCAACAATTCCGGCACATAACAGCTTTTGCCGCTTGTTCATTCTTTGAAAAACTCACTGAAAGATTTCATAATAAGCTTGGCAGCCTTTATTGCTGATGATCCCGTGTTAATGAAAGACGGTCAAAAAGACAAGAATGCCAATGGTCAGCAGGGCATACACAATCACACCGTCGCCGCTGCCGAGATCCGATTTCTCATACTTGTTGATGATGATATGGGAGGCTTTTACAAACCACGCAATCAACTCTTCGCTCCGGTCAATCTTATTCTCACAGGCTTCCGTAATGGCATACATGGCGGTGGATAGATCCTGAAGCAGGTCGTCGCCCTCCGGTGTGGTTCGATAGGCATACTCTTCCACCAGTTCCTGCTGGATGGTGCAGGCAACGTTGCCGAAAAGCTGCTGCTGTCCGGCGGCAACAGCCCGTTTTTTCTGTGAACGGCAGATCCAGTAGGTCAGTTTATACAGCGGATAGAGTAAAATGTACTCAAAGCGCAGCCAGTGTGGCAGATGAAGGTGAAAGAGATGAAACCTGATGCCCAGGATAAAGATGGCGGCGCCCATGAAATACACTTTGACCATTCCCAGCAGGTCGGTTCGAGTAAAAAAGTGGATGTTGGTGATGTACTTGCTGATAAAAGCCGGATCATAGGTGACTTCCAGGGCTGCCGGCACCAGCAGCCGGTCCAGCAGGAAATGTGGATTCAGGCCAATGAAAATGATCAGCGCGGCCATCCCTCCCATGGCCAGGTTCATCATCCGGAAACCACTCCTAATCTCCCGGTATTTTTCCGGCATTTTACCTGCGAAGATAAAGCCGAAAAATTTAATAAAGGAACAGGCTGTTCCTGCGCTGATGAGTGTAAACAGCCATTCAGCATATTTGAATGAATGGTGCCCGTAATGCTCCGCTTCCACAATGGCATGGTGCAGCATCGTCTTGCTGGCAAAACCGTTAAACAGGGGCATCCCGGTGATGCCAAAGGCAGCGATGAGACACACCAGTGCCGTAAAGGGCATTTTTCGCCACAGTCCCCCCAGTTTGTACATGTCCATTTCGTGGGTTTGCAGGTACACGGCTCCCGCCACCATAAAGAGAAGGCTTTTGAACAGGGCATGGTTAATCATGTGGTACAGGCTGCCCGTGAATCCCATAGGGCCTTTGTAGCCCAGGTAGACAGCCACTCCGATCCCCATGATGACATAGCCGATCTGGCTGACACTGTGGTACGCCAGCATGCGTTTCATGTGCCCCTGCTGGAGGGCCATGAAAACGCCAACGCCCATAGTGGCAATGCCCATCCAGATGATCACCGCTCCCAGGTTATGGGATGAGTGCCATAAGGAGCTGGTATAATCCTGGATTTCCGTCATCTTCGGGAAAAAGAAACTGGTGGTGACACGCAGGATGCCATAAGCGCCTACTTTGATCATGATGCCGGAAAGCAGCGCACTGGCCGGAGTGGGAGCCACCGGATGCGCCTTTGGGAGCCATACATGGAGGGGGATCATCCCCGCCTTCACTCCGAAGCCGGTAATGAACAGGCCGATGATCAGGTACCGCACCCATCCCATGGACTCCATCTCGGAAATCAGCGGCAGAAAGGCAAAGGTGTTGGTATTGATATACAGCAAAATCATGCCAAACAAAATCAACAGGCCGCCCATAACCCCCAGATAAATGTAAAGGTCGCCGGCTTTTTCAGCTTCCGGGGTTTCCGTGTGCACCACCAGCAGATAAGAGCAGACCGTCATCATTTCAAAGAACAGAAACAGGGTAAAGATATCACCGGCCATGAGGGTTCCAAGGATCGCACCATAGGTGATATTGATAAAGAAATAAAACCGGTTCCTGTGAAATTCATGCATCATGTAATCCGGCGCATAAATCATCACCAGCGTCCAGACGACAGAGGTGATCAGCATCATGGTTAAACTGAACATATCAATGGTGAACAGCAGGCCGTAACCCAGCACCCGGGGCAGCACCAGCTGAAAACCGCCTGCCAGAACCTGTGGGTACAGAGCCAGGCACATCAGAAAGGTGACCATGGTCAGGAATGCGGTGCCGGCGTCCCGAAAATCTTCATACCGCTTGCCAATGAGTCCTGTCAGGGAGCCCAATACCAGGGGCAGTCCCATGAGGTACAGCGGATAGTACTGCCGGGCCTCTGTGAAACGCCGGATCCCTTCATAGACACCCGGCATGCGGTTCCATCCCACCATGGCTGCAAAGGCCGCTATACCCAGAAAGGCGCACACGAAGACCAGGATATTGGTCACATACAGAGCAGGTGACATTTTCCGCGGTTCAGCATGTTGCACCTCGTGAATTTCCTCAAGCGCGTGGTCCATCAGCATGTGACTCACCTCCACAGAACCGTTTAGCAGGCGCTGCTTTCATTTATAGATAAAAAGATGCAATGGCACTTTGAATAAACCCCATCACCAGCTGCGGGAATAATCCGAAGAGAATACACCCTGCAGCCAGCAGCACCAAAGGTGCCATCATGTTGAGCGGGATCTGGTCCAGGGATACACGGGTTTCTTTCGCGGGGTCCTCTTTCAGGAAAGCGGCGATGACAATGGGCAGGTAGTACATGGCGTTCAGAAAGCTGCTGACCAGGATCATCAGCACAAAGACAGGTTTCCCCGCTTCCAGGGCAGCCATGCCCAGGTACCATTTACTCATAAAGCCGTTAAATCCCGGAATGCCGATCATGGAAAGCGCCCCAACGGTGAACACACCCATGGTGACAGGCATTTGATATCCTAAACCATTGAAATCGCTTATTTTCTTCTTTCCAGTCTGGTAGAGGATGGCCCCTGCACTCAGAAAGAGCGCTGATTTCATCAGGGCATGGGTGATGATGTGAAACATGGAGGCGGCTAAGCCCATCCGGGACATTAACCCAATCCCCAGGAGCATGTACCCGACCTGGGCCACCGTAGAGTAAGCCAGCATTTTTTTCAGTTCCGTCTGTCCGATGGCAAAAACGGAGCCCATGATCATCCCCACCACCGCCAGGGGGGCAAAGATTCCCAGAAGACCCATGGCGATGAAAAGATCCATGCCCACCACAATAAAGAGAAATTTCATGATGGAGAAGATGTACACCTTAATCACCATGCCCGACAACACCGCACTGGCCGGTGAAGGCGCGCTGGCATGGGCATTGGGCAGCCAGAAATGCAGCGGAAAAATCGCCGCCTTGATAATAAATCCAATGAGGAAACTGATAATGGCCACCGTCAGAATGAGGGTATTTCCCGCCCAGGCAGCTTCCAGTCCCATGCGAATGTCCGATATCATCAATGTCCGGGTGTAGGCGTAGATCAGGCAGATCCCCAGAAACATGCTGAGACCGCCCACGATCCCCATATAGATATACCGGTTTCCCGCGCTCAACGCTTCCTCTGTCTGCGAGTGGGAGACAATAAAATAACAGGACAAGTACATGATTTCAAAGAAGAGGAACATGGTGAACAAATCATTGGCCATCATGCCGCCCATGACACACCCATAGGTAATGATCATCGCACTGTAAAACCGGCTCCGGTTCTTCTCTTCCGCTTTAATGTACCTGTGGCCAAAGACCATCGCCAGCAGCCAGATCACTGTTGCCGCGACAACCAGCAGGAAGGTGAGGCGGTCCACCCGGAAATTCAGGCCAAAAAACAGGATGTGGGGAATCCTTAGCAGCTGCGGACCGGCAACGATCTGCCCATACATGGCCAGCACCAGCAACAGGGCGATGAAAACAACATTGACCAGAAACACATCGCGATAATCCTCGGATTTCGAGCCGATATAGACACCAATGGGCGCTGCCGTAAAAATCAGGAGCACCAGCAGCACCGGAATGTAGGGAAGCTGCGAAAAAAAGGCCATGACCAGGCTTCCCGATCCATGGAACAGGAACTGGCTGCCTGCCATGAAAGCTGCCGCCGTCAGGATCAGGATGAGGTTGAGGTCAAAGACATCCATGTCCTTTTTTGACAAATGCCATTCCAGCTGATTTCCCCGGTGTGCCTCTTCCCGCAGGCGCACATCCAAGTGATGGGTGTCATGCATGGTCGTCCACCTCTTTCCTGACGTAGAATCCGGTCATCAAGTTGTCGTTGATCCGAACGAGTGTTTTTGCTGGAACTTTTCCAGTGATCGCAACCAGTCAAGAGCAAAATGCATTGACTATTTCTTAACTATATTGTATCACCCATTTTCTCTTTCAACAACAGAATAAACGCAAATAGTACATAAAATTGTTAATTTTATAACATTATATTGACGGTCTTCGATCTTTCGCGGTTTTTTTCTCAGAGTCTTCCGAATGATGCCCATGCGTGAAAAGAAACACTGGTTGCGTTATAATGAACCCAGGAGAGTGATCAACGTGAAAACCGCTGCTATCCGGTTCTATAACAATCTCAATGATTTTCTTCCCCCCGAACAGCAATATGTGAGCTTCTCGCACGTCTTCAACGGTCAACCCTCCGTGAAGGACCTCATTGAGTCCCTGGGAGTACCGCATACGGAGGTGGATTTGCTGCTGGTTGACGGAGAATCTGCTGCATGGTCACGCCAGGTGCAGGGCGGTGAAAGAGTTGCTGTCTATCCAAGGTTCTTCACCCTGGACATCGCCGGGGAGACACAGGTGCGCCCCGCTCCCCTGCATGATTACCGCTTCATCGCCGATGTTCACCTAGGCAAGCTGGCTTCCTATCTGCGCCTGTTCGGCTTTGATACCCTGTACCGCAATGACAACGGAGATGAGGAGCTGGCCGATGCATCAGTTGATGAAAACCGGATCCTGCTCACCTTCGACCGGCAGCTCCTCATGCGGAAAAAAGTAACCCATGGTTATCTGGTTCGTTCACGCAATCCGGAAGTGCAGTTGGTGGAAGTGTTAACAAGGTTCAACCTGGCTGACAAATGCCATCCTTTCCAGCGATGCATGGCATGCAACGGCATTCTGGGACAGGTTTCCAGGGAAGAGGTCCTCTCCTCACTGCCGGAAAACGTCCGCGAAACGCTGGATGCGTTTCACCAGTGTCCCGGATGCGGCCAGGTGTATTGGAGAGGGACCCACTACGAGCATATGAAGGTCTTTGTGCGGAAGATAAAGGATCAAGTCCAAAGGAACAGGGAGGAACCGGAAGCATGACCTGGACAGAAGCATTACCAAGGCCTTATTACAGCACCTATGAAAAAGTGGCCGTCGAAGATGACTGGTTTGAAGTGTACCGGCTTCCCCATGAGGTGTATGCCATCACGGAGCCGCGCCACTTTCAGGAAGTCACCTCATTTTTAATCCTGGGGAGTCAGTCCGCCCTGTTGTTTGATACGGGTATGGGCATCAGCAACATCAAAAAAGTGGTCACCGCTCTCTATCCCGGGGACGTGATCGTGATGAACAGCCACTTTCATTTTGACCACATCGCCGACAATCACCGGTTTGACCGGGTGTTCCTGTTCAACGAACCCCATGCTGTCAGCCAGCTGCAAAAGGGTTGCACCCCAGCGGAACTGGCTTATAACGTCCTACCGGCCATGTTTTGGGGTGATCCACCTCTCGGCTTTAACCCAGCTGCCTATGCCATTCCCCCTGTCACCCCGCAGGTAGTGGAAGACGACCATCTTTTCGATCTGGGAAACCGGACCCTGCAGGTGATCCACACTCCCGGCCATACCCGCGACTGCATCATGCTGCTGGACACCGGCAACCGGATCCTGTTCACCGGCGATTCCCTTTACAAGGGCGCGCTGTACCTTCATTTTCAGTCACCTATGTACGGATATTCCGACCTGGGTGCATACACGGATTCCATGAAAAAAGCAGCCCGGTTGGCTGCTTCCCTGGAATTTCTTTATTGTTCCCATAATGATCCCGTGGTGAATCCGACCATGCTTCATGCGGTTGTGCAGGCGCTGGAACAGATTCAGTCAGCAAACAGCGTGGATGAACGGACGGATGCGGGGCTCCATGCCTATGAACAAGAGGAGGACCATTTGGCCCGTTATCCTTTTGGCGAGTTTTCCATCATCATCCCAGCGGCAAAAAGCCGTGCTGACTAAACACCCATCCCTGCAGAAACCGGCACTGCTCTTAGCTACAGGCCGGCGGCCTCCATCCATACCAAGAGCAGGATGATGATCCCGGCCGCGGGGATGACCACCACCCAGTCATTCACCCTGAAAAGCTCTGGCAGGGAAACATCCCCGAAGTCGCCCCACTTTAAAATGCTCTTATCCAGGCGGGGATACCAGGCGGCGAAGAGTCCGGTCCCGATAAAAATGCCCGCCAGTCCGCCCAGGACTGCATCCAGATAGCCGTTGCCGATGGCACCGGCAATCGTGCCGGGGCAGTAGCCCAGCAGCGCGAAGCCTACGCCGAAAATCAGGCCGCCGATGACATTTTTACCGACAGACCCTTTCTTCGGATGGAGCTTCACCCATCCCCGGCTTTTCATGAAATAAACACCCACCATGCCGGTTGCCACCGCCGACAGCATGATTTTCAGCACCGTGAAATCGGTCAGCAGCAACTGGCCCACGATCACATCGTATTTGGTGGCGCCTCCCTTCTGAAGCAGAAAACCGAAAAGAAAGCCAATCAACAGTCCCCAAAGCAGCTGCGGATCTATTTTTGTGGCTGTTTTTTCTTTTGCACTCATCTCATCCCTCCTGTCCCGTGCTGCCTCCGCTGCGCTACCCCATCACACTGAATAGGATCCAGGCTGCCAGAATCCCGCCGATAAAAAAGCAGACGGCGGAAATCCAGCTGGAGACAGTCAGCTGCAGGGTGCCGCTGATGCCATGGCCGCTGGTGCACCCGTCAGCCCAGCGGGCACCAAAGCCAAGGAAAATACCACCAATGACCGCTCCCAGGGTGCGCAGCAGAAAGCTGTCGCCAAAGGAAGAAGCCCATAGGTCAGGAACCCACTGTAAGTGAAAGTCGCCGGAGAGCTGCGCCGACAGAAAAGATCCGATGACCACGCCGGTCACCAGCATCCATTGCCAGTCAACGGTCAGTCCGATTTTTTTATAGTAAGGCTTTTGCGCTACACGTTCTCCCCGAAAACGCCGTTCGATCATTCCACTGGCTTTGGCAAAAGTGGTGGAGCAGGCGATGGGCTTGTCGGAGATATAAAAGCTGAACCAACTCAGCATCCCGATACCCACCCCGACCACATAGGGAGACCAACTTACATCTGTCAGGAATGTCATGTCGCTTCCCTCCCTTTAACCGTCTTCCCCTTTCAACGGGTTTTTTCGATAGCCGGTGAAGTACCGGGAGCCATGAGGTGTCGCACAGGCACGGCATTCTTTGGCATACCCCGCTGCACTGTATCCTGTCATTCCTCCGGCCAGGTTAATCAGATCTTTAAACCCATGTTGTTTCAGAATACTGGTTCCCAGGCTGGACCGGTTTCCCGAGCTGCACACCAGCACGGTTGTTTTGAATGGATCCAGTTCTTCATAACGGGTGCGCAGATCGGCCACGGGAATGTTGACGGATCCGTTGATATGACTGTCCTCATATTCCTGGATGGCCCGGACATCCAGCAGCACAAAATTCTCCTCACCTGTCACGAATTCGTGCAGGTCTTCCGATGACATCTGGTACACGGAATTGGACTGAAGGCCCGAAACCGCCCAGTCTGACATGCCGCCATCCAGATACCCCACAATGTTGTCCACGCCGGTGCGCCGCGCCCATAGAACGGCTTCTCTGGCCTTCTCATGGTCATCTGCCACCAGCAGGATCTTTTTGTCTGTTGGCAGCACCCAACCGGCAAAGGTGGGGAAGTTGCCGTTCAGGTCCAGATGCCAGGCCCCCGGTACATGCTGGCTGCCAAAAGCCAGGTAGCTGCGGGTGTCCAGAACGATGGTGCCCGGATCGGCTGCCCGCTCCTGGAATTCTGCGGCAGAAAGCTCTTCCATCAGCGGAAGATCAGCCACTTTGGCCGGCCCCCGGCGGTTAATATCGCTGCAGCGGCTGAAATGGTCCGGAGCCGGCGGCATGTTCTCCGTGAGGGAGGTGATGAATTCAGCTTTTTCCTTGATCTGAAGCACCTGGTTGAAGCTTCGCTCATATCCAATGGTGCTGCGCCACTTGGCGCCCATGGCACGGCCGCAGAGAGAACCCGCTCCGTGAGCCGGATAGACTTCACAGTAGTCCGGCAGTTTCATCAGCTTGTCATGGAGGCTGTGATACAGCTTGTCTGCCAGTTCCTCCGCCCGGTTGGGAAACAGGTCCGGACGCCCGACATCACCCACAAACAGCGTGTCGCCGACAAACGCGCCCACGGGGCTGTCTGACCGGGATAGGTCCGCCACCACATAGACCAAATGTTCCGGTGTATGGCCCGGAGTTTCCAGCACCTGCAGCTTCATGTCTTCCAGTTCCACCACGTCTCCCTCTGACAGGGGAATATGGTCGAAGGTACAGTCAGCCGATTTTGCCACATAAATCCGGGCGCCGGTTTTCTCCGCCAGGTCCATATGCCCGGAGATAAAGTCGGCGTGGAGATGCGTCTGCATAATATGGGTGATTTTAACTCCCTGGGACCGGGCCTCTTCGATGTAATGGTCCACGTCGCGCTGCGGATCAATGACGGCACAGGTATCCTGACCGATGAGCATGTAGGAACTGTGGGCAATTTTTTCTGTAAAAAAGTGTTTTAACAGCATGATTGAACTCCTCCTTTTAATAATGGATCACTCATAATGGATCCCTGACTGTCTCGAATTTTTTGGTGCCATAAATCGGGTTAGATCATGAAGAAATAAAAATACACTACGACAATCGCCACGTAGATCAGACTCATCCCACTTCCCGCCTTCATGAAGTCAGCATTGCGGTAACCACCGGGAGACAGCAGCAGCGCGTTTACCTGATGGGTCGGCAGGATCAGGGCATTGGAGGCGCACACAGCCGCCAGCAGCGCCACCGGCCGGGGATCCACCCCGCCCATGGCTGCCATACTCATGACCAGGGGTGTCAGGACCACTACAGCCCCCACGTTGGACATGAATAATGCAAAGAAACTGGCCAGCACCGCGACTGCCGCCAACAGCAGTACCGGATGCCTGCCTTCGATTAATCCCATGAGACCTTTGGCAAGCATTTCAGCCGCACCGGTTTTTTGCATGGCTGCTCCCAGAGGAATCAGACCCGCCAAAAGAAAAATAACCTTCCACTCAATCGCCTGGTATCCTTCCTGGATGCTTAGCACACCGGTTAATACCATAACAACAGCCCCGGAAAAAAAAGCCAGGGAAACGGGAAATCCAGCCAAAGTCATGATGACCGCCCCAATGAGACAGGCAACGGCCAGCCTGGTCTTGCCCGGAGTTTGGGCCGGGGCTGCAAAAGGAGTCATGACAATAAAATCGCCGCTGCTGCTCAGTTCCCGGATATGCTGCCACAGACCGTACACCACCAGGGTATCTCCCTGCAGGATCCGGTGGTCCGAAAAATCCTCCCGCACTTCTTCGCCGCCACTGAACAACACCACCGGTTCTACCGCGTATTTTTTCCGCAGTGAAAATTCCCGCAGGGTGCTTTCCGCCATTGCCGAGCGCGGAGGAATGATCACTTCTGCAAATCCGGCACTCTCAAAATCTTCCAGTGCTTTCAGGGAAGGACGTGAAGCAACCGATTCCAGCCCGCATTCCTCGGCAAACTGCCGGGCCGACGCTTCGTTTCCCAATAACGCCAGCACCTGACCCGCCTGAAAAGTTGTCTCCCGCCAGGGAACATACTGCACCCCCTGGTCACCGGCAAGGCCCAGCAGATGCAGCTGGTGACGCTGCCAGAGAGCGGCTTCTTCCAGCGTTTTTCCCACCAGC
>JAWSUV010000040.1:0-21548 GCA_033549305.1 Bacillota bacterium
ATCAACCATGGATTTTCTCCCCAGATTATCCTGGAGCAGCTCCAGTCCTTCGGTCGTTACCCGGTACCGCTGATTGGTATTGCTGCTGATGACATTGTTTTGCCACTGTTTCGCGCCGCCCGTCTCCACGATGATGTTGACCTTGTCGGAGATTTCAGCGTACAGCATTTCCTGCAAATCGTGGGTGGCCATGCCGCTGCGGGATTCCAGGTCAGTGGCCAGCATATAGACCATGATCGTCGCGGTATCATCACCGTTTCCCCGCAGCACGGTTCGCTTCTCCCGGGCAAGCGATGAAACGGTGGTAACCACCGGATATTCCCCGGTGTCAACGAAAGTGGGGCTGTTTTCCACCGTGCCTGGCTGAAAACCGGTGGAACCGGTGTCACCGGGGGCATCCCCCGGGCCGCCGCTCAGCATGGAAAGAAGGAAGAAAATGACAACTGCGACGATCACCAGGAGAATGATGAACTTGAAACATCCGCCGGAAGACCGGCCGCCTGCTGAAGCTCTTCCAAAACCTCCCAGACCGCCCAAACCCCGGGTTGTACCGGTTGACCGGGTTGATGAGGCACTGTCTTTTCTGTCGGAATAGCCGGAGGCATTCCCCACCGGCTTACTGATTCTGCTGCCAAGGCCGCTGCCCCGCTTCTGAACACCGCCCTCACCTGAGCCAACACGCTTTTCCCTGCCGACAGGCCGATTCTTTTTATCCATGGGACCATACACCCCTTTTCACGGTTACCCATTCTTCCTATTAAGTGTTGCCATAAATGATACATACCCTTTTATGATATGAATCATGTCTCAAAGGTGTGCTTCAGGAAAAAAGAGACAGTCTCCCCTGAATCGAACCGTATCATCACTCGTTTCCGATGCACGTAAATTCTGAATAAAACAAAAAAAGACAAGAGAAAGATCCCTTGTCCTTGATTCCCTGCGCTAAATGAACTTAATGCAGAAAGCTGATTTTAAAACAAACGGCTGTGTCGATAGCCTGTTCCCTGGCTGGAGCCAGAAGCAGTGATGCGGCCGAAGCCGATGGCCAGACGGGCGTGTTCCTGGCTGCTGGCGCCAGTGCCGTCACAGTTTTCCATTCTTTCAGCAATGGTTTTCTTGAATGCAGCTGCCTGTTCAGCGGTCAGGCGTCCCAGTGTAACCAGTTCGTCGATGCGGTCCTCTTTCACTTGCAGCAATTCTTCCGGTGAATAATTCATGTTGCGCAGTTGCATACCGTTGGCGTTGCCTCTGGCAGGGGTGTCAGCAAAAGCCATACCGGCACTCAGAGCCACGACTAACAAACTGACAGCCACGATGGTGATCATTTTCTTCATGATTGAACATCTCCTTTTCTTCTTCGTTTTCTGTTGCCTTCTTTTCGTCTCATATGAAGTGCGCCTCTTCATGGGTTCAGTATAAAGGGCAAATGTGAAGAGAATATGTAGAAATGCGTTTTATATAAAAAAAGAACACCGGCCGTTCGCACCAACTGACGGGCAGATGATGGTGGCAGGTGCTCTTTGTTGACATGGCCGCATCAGGGAGCGGCAAGAAAATGAATTAACATATCCGTGACGGTCTCCCCGGTGATGTGCTCCCACACAGCCTTATATTGCCGAAGCTGCGGCCGGTACGCTTCTTCCAGGCGCGGATAATTCGCCGGATCTTCCAGCCGGTCGGTCTTGTAATCAACCATCACCCAGCCGTCGTTTTCCTTAAAGACGAGGTCAATGACACCGGCGAGATAGACCGGTCCGTTCACTTCATTCTTGTACTGTGGATATAAATCATGGCCTTCCGCCACTTTCAAATGGAAAGGGACTTCCGTATAGACGCAGGGGCTCATTCGAATCCGCTGCCAGAGAGGGGTGTTCTGAAAACCCCGGAGCATCTGTGCCAGTTCTTCCGTACGCTCCGGCTGAAGACCCGCTTCTGCCAGCCATCTTTCCAGTGGCAGTCCCTCGGCTGTGCCATTGTGAACCAGGTGTTCCAGCGCCAGGTGAACCACGGTTCCCCAGGCCTGCCCGCCGCCCGCTGCCCGTCCTATATCCCAGAGTGCTTCCAGGTCTTTGTCGGTGGTGGGTGTGGTATGCCGGTAAGTGTGAATCGCCAGGGGTGTTACCCAGTCTTCCAGAAGTTTCGCTGATGCATCAGGTATTTCATCCACAGCAGTTTTCGTATCTTCTGTTACCGATGGCACCTCCACGGTTTCCATCTGAATCATGTCCTCTTCCTCCAACCCCTTCAGGAGGCGCTGCCACGGATTTTTCCGGTCATTTTTGCAGCTGCTGATGATCAGGGCATTCCGGGCACGGGTGGCGGCCACGTAAAGCAGGCGGTCCTCTTCCGCATCCTGGTAAATGGCTTCTTCCTGTTCCCATTCAGGCCAGTCCAGCGTCATCCCCAGCGGCTTGCTGCCATAGCTGCCTTTGGCCACGCTGTATACCCAGCAGCCCACAGCCTGATCAGCGCTGCGACGGATGTGCCTGTCAGGGGAACGGTTCACCAGCTTCGCCGGCTGGGCCAGAAACACCACCGGGGCTTCCAGCCCTTTGGCTTTATGGAGGTTCATGATCCGGACCACGTTCTGCTCCCCGGTGATGTCCAGTTCTTCCTCCACACCGCTGTCCAGAAGGGCTTGCAGACTCTCCAGCAGCGTTCCGGCCGTGGTGGTGCCTGCTGCCTCCTGTTTTTTCAGGTACTCCATCAGGTAGAGAAGATGCCCGCACCGGGCCCGGCCTTCGGCCTGCATCCAGGTGGTGGGCAGCAGTCCCGTATCGGCCATGATGTTCTCCAGGGTAACGCTGAATGGCAGGGTGCACAGCCAGTCATGGTACGTGTTAAGGCGCTCCAGGGCGCTTGTTACAAGCCCTTTGACTGCCTCCGGACAGTCTTCCGGGATCTGAGCCCAGAGGGCGAACCGGCCGCCGGATCGTTTGTACTGGTAGAGCTGGTCATCGCTGAGGCCAAAGAACAGGCCCCGCAGCACAGCCGCCATTCGGACGGCATCTGCCGGGTTTTCCAGGAAGTGGAGCAGGTTCAGGGTTTCCTTCACTTCCCGGACTTCATGAAAATCGCTGCCTCCTGCTACACGGTAGGGGATCTGACGGTTTTCCAGTTCCCGGGTATAGACCTCTATGCCGTCTTTGTAACGGGTGAGGATGAGAAAGTCGCTGTAAACGGCCGGAGTACCCGCACTGCCGGTGAGAAGGCGATGGTCAATGCTTTCCCGGATGAAACGAGCAATGGAACGGGCATCCTCGGCGATAATGTCCTCTTTTCGTGTGCAGCCGGCACTTACCTGCAGTACTTTAGGACCGCAAAACAGACCGGGTTTACCCTCTGCCTGGGTTTCCAGCGGTGCAAAGGCAGCCTGAGCGGAAGTGGCTTCCGATGGCAGGATTTCCTTAAAAAGAGGATTGAGATGACGGCTCAGGGCGTTCACTGAGCGGAAGTTGGCAGTCAGTTCCAGCACCTCGCCGCCGGTTTCCCTGATCCGCTTTTTCACCTGTTGGTAGAGATCAATATCGGCCCGGCGAAACCGGTAAATGGACTGTTTGGGGTCTCCCACCACAAAAAGGGAGCCCGGCCGGGGCACCAGCTGCTGCCAGTTGGTCTCTGCAACATCAGTGCCCGTGAGGAAAAAGACGATTTCCGCCTGAATGGGATCGGTGTCCTGAAATTCGTCCACTAGGAGGCACTGGTATTTTTGCTGGAAATAACGGCGCACCTCCGGGTTGTCCCTCAGGAGAGCTGCCGTGAGCAGCAGCAGGTCCTGGAAATTAATCCAGCCGTTTTTCCGCCGCACTTCGGAATACCAGGCGACAGCCGCCAGCAGAAATTCGGTGATGATGGGGTGGCAGTACGCCCGCCAGGCCAGCACCGCAGGTTTGATATGATTCTCCTGAAACCGGGGGGTGGCCTCTTTAAACTCTCTGGCATCACTCATTTTGTCCCAGCGGTTCAGGGTGACATCCAGATTTTTGTCAAACAGCAGGACCAGGTCCATGATTTCCGGCGGTTTTTTCAGGGGCATGCGCCGAAGCATACGCTCCGCCTGCCGGACAGCCAGTTGCAGCCTGTCATAGCCTTTTTCAGGCTCCTGTGCCGGCAGACAGGGTTTAACCTGTTCCACAAACCGGCTGATGGCCAGCTTGACTCCATTCAGATCAGGCGCTTCCGTCTTCAGAATATGGACGATCACATCGGGATACTCCGCCAGGTTTCTGGCGGCATCCTTCAGGTCGTCGGGACTGATGCCCACAGCTTCAAGTCTGGGCAGCAGGGGGGAGTCGGAGGCTTTCAGTTCCACCAGAAAATCTTCCCAGGCATCCGCCTGACGCAGCTGATTCTCCGTTTCGTCCAGCTCAGTGAATTCCGGATCGATGCCGGCTTCCACCGGCCGCTCTCTCAGAAGAGAGGCGCAGAAGGAATGGATCGTGCCCACGTTGCACCGGTGCATGTCCTTCAGGGCCGCCTCCAGATTGGCCTGCTGTTCGGGTGTTTCTGTCTTCTGCCGGGCTCTCTCCAGTTCTTCCTGAAAACGCTCTTTCAATTCTGCCGCTGCTTTCCGGGTGAAGGTGATGGCAGCCATCTGATCAGCCTTCACATGGCCTGCCGCCACGGAGGCCACCATTCGCTGCGTGAGGCTTGTGGTCTTTCCTGAACCGGCGCCGGCTTCCACCAGAAAATTTCGGTCAAACACGGTGCGAATGTTGTCCCGGGCAGCCTGATCCGCGAGGACAACTGTATCTGGCTGTGGCTGTTGACTCTTTATGTCAGGCATTGTTTTTCACCTCCAGCAGCCGGAGAAGTTCCGGATCATCGGTGGTCTCCAGCAGGATTTTCATCTGTTCCTCCGGTGGATTCTGGTCCATGATGGGTTGATAATCCTCCTGCTTTCGGTCGAATGGGCCGCCCCAGCAGAGGAAGGTACCGGCGGCCACTCCGTCCAGCAGCCGGGTCAGGATGCGGATCAGGGGATCACTCCCGGGAGGCTGCGGCTGATTGGCGTACATGATTTTTTCACCCTGGCCTTTTGGCGTGGGAAAAAGGTAGCCGGCGGTCAGCACCCGGGCGTCCGGATGGACCCGTTCCTTCAGAATCAATTCCACCGACCGGGCATACAGCGCATGCTGCAGCCGGCGGCCCTCGTCAAACGGTTTGTTGTCACTGTAGCCGTAAGTGCTGCCGGTTTTATAGTCGATCACTTCATACTGACAGGGACCCAGTTCGTCGATCCGGTCCACGGCACCCCTGAAACTGAACCCGGTATCCTCTCCGAGGGGAAAGATGACCGGGGGTATGTCCCCCAGTATCGGATGGGTTTCTTTCAATCCCAGCTTTAGTTCCAGATAGGCAGGGCGCTGGTGGCGGTGAATCTCATTTTCCAGGTTGAGGAAAAACTGAGCGGCGTCCGCCAGTTCTGAAGCCTCCCTCTGATAAATCCGTTCTCCCGGCGGTGGAACCAGTTCCCGGAAGCGGATCAGCTGGTCTTCCAGCACACGTTGAAGAATATCCCGCCAGCCCTGCCGGTTCTGCCAGGCATCAGTGCGGCCCACTTCCCGGTAAAAGGATTCATAAACAGCGTGAAGGAGACTTCCCCGCTCCATGGCGGAAAGCCAGGCATCCGGCTGGAAAACGGCTTCCTCCTGCGGGTACAGGCCCAGGAGCCGCTGCAGAAAGTGGACGTAGGGGCATTTGGCCAGCTGCTCCAGCTGGCTGGCCGAGACAGTCAGTTCGGGATTCAGCCGGGGATCAACGTCTGCCGGGTGCACACTGATACGTCCGTTGTATGCGTTAAACGTGCCTTCCCACCGGTGCTTAAAAGCTGTCCTTCCCTGATGAATGAAGGACCATCTGTCAGCCAGGAGGTTTGCGGCACCACTGACCGTGTCCTGGTAAAGCTGGCGAAGCCAGCGCTCTGCCGTGTCCAGATCCTGGCCGGGACGCATGGACAGGTAACCGGTGCCGGTACTGAGTGTCTTTCGGAAATCCTGGTAGCCGGCTGTTTCATCGCCGGCGGTCTTCCGGTAAGCCTGCAGAAGAGCAGCGGAGGGCGATTCTTCCCGGTGCTCGAGCGGGTCATGGCTGGCGCAGGTCAGTACCAGGCGGCCGGGAAAAGTATTGAGGAGCCGACTCAGGCGTTTTTCCCTCAGGGCGGGGAGATCCCGCATCAGGGGAAGATCCGGGAACTGCCTGCGTTCCACATCCAGCAGCACCGGCCCTTCCGCAGGGATGCCGGGAAAACGGCGGGCATCAAGACCGGCAATCATCAGGCAGGACCGAACAGTGAACCGGCCGTTGTGCAAGCTGTCCACATGAAGGGCTCCGGGTTTTGGCGAAGACGCTCCCACCCTCAGGCCGCTGAGTCGTTTTTGGAGCTGCTGGAGGCTTTCTGTCAGGGCTTCAGCGGGAAAGGCGTAACTGGCCGCCAGGTGCAGCTGCTCCAGGATGGCCTTTTTAGCTTCCCCGTCCAGTTCGCTTTGCACCACTGCAGCAGCATCCACCAACCGGATCATCCCTTCCATCCAACGGCGGGGGGACGGCTGAACGGATCCGGCCGGATCGGGCAGTGAATCGAGGAGAGGCAGCAAAGCCTGCCGGGAGGCTTCCGTACGTTCGATTTTTTCGCTGATTTGTCCCGCTTCAGGAGAAGCTGCCCTTTTCTCCTGCAGCTCTTCCAGCGCGCGTTCAAAACCAGTGGCGTACCGTTCTTTCCCCCAACCCACCCGGTAATCCCGCAGCAGCTGTTCCAGTTCTCCGGGGCCCAGTCCGCCTTTCGGGCATCTGAATAAACCGCTGCGGAGCATCTCACCAAAGAGGTTGACCCGGTAATTGGAACGGATCCATCTCAGCAGCAGGGTAAAAAGACCGCCGGGCCGTGTCAGGGTGATGGAAAGACCGCCGCCGAAGGTCATGGGAATGCCGTAATAATGGGAAAGGCCGTGGAGGTAGGTAACATAGGGTTCGCTGGAGGAAGTGAGCAGTACCGCCTCATCAAAGGTCGTTCCGGTCTCTTTCAGGTAACGCAGCGTGTCCCGCGTTTCGTTCCACTGGCCGCTGCTCTGAATAAAATGGGCAGGGGTGGAAGCCAGCTCATCCTCATGATCTTCCAGCAATGAAACACCGGGGTGTGTCAGCAGCGCCTCCATCAGTTTTCGCTGCAGGGGCGCCGGCGCTTCGTGAGGCAGCAGCAGATACCGCACACGGTCATCAAGCGGCAGCGCATGAAAGTCCAGCTGTTGAAAAAGCAGGAGTTCATCCGCCCATTTCTCCACTGACAGCGCCTTTTCATAGGCCTGGAGAATCTGCTTCATATCGGCAGATTTCTCCGGTGTGATAAAGGTGTCAGGCCGAATCATCTCAGACAGCACTTCACTCTGGCGCAGTTCTGACACGGTGTTTTTCAGCGCACTGATCATGCCGAAAGAAAGTTCCATCCGGTTGAAATAGGCGAGCTGGTCAGACTGCTTCATGACTGAAAAAATTTCTTTGATCAGAAACCAGGCGGTGTCAGCGGGAAGGAGCCGCTTCTCTTCCCGGCCAAGCCAGTCACGGTTCCAGAGATGCAGCAAACTGTAGAGGGTCTCCACACGCAGATTCAGCACAGGGGTGCCCCGGGCCACGACGGCTGCCGCCAGCCGGCGTCCCTCGCTGCGGGTGGGTGCTATGAGGATTTTTTCAGTGATCCGGTGGTCGGTAACGCTGCGGGTGAGTGCCTGGATGATGGGGTCCATATCATCGCCTCCCTGGGTCAGGAGCCCACAACCGGCTCCTTCTTCTATGGCCATTATACCAGAGAGCATGGACATCATGCAGGGCAAATGAAAAACCTCTCTGGCGATGAATCAGATCACCAGAGAGGTGGGGAATGGCGAAGCGTATATCATTTAGTCAGTAAACAGCTGGGTCCAGGTATAGCCGCCGTATAGGCCGCCTTCGACGGTGCCGACACCCATCAGATTAAAGTCGGGATGCAGAATGTTATTCCGGTGGCCCGGCGAATTCATCCATCCCTCCATCACTTCCTCCGGCGTCATCTGACCTGCGGCGATGTTTTCACCGGAGGTGCCGTAGTCGATCTGGAAAGTACCGAGCATGTCACTCAGGTCGCCATACGTTGGGGAAGTGTGCGCAAAATAGCGTTTGTCCACCATATCCTGGGATTTGGCGTCGGCCACTTCCATCAGGTGGTCACATTTGCTGACAGGGGGCAATTTTGCCTTTTCCCGCTCGATATTCACCAGCCGGATAACTTCAAGTTCAAAGTCAATCGGACTGGCGGTTGTCCGGCTGACACCCCGCGTCACCGGTGTGAATGCTTCACGGTCTGATTCTACGGCAGCCAGGTCCATTCCTCCGGAGGTGATACCGGTGATGATGACCGCCTGCGTTTTTTCATCCCACTTCACCTTGAAGCCAAGGACTTCAGAAATGAACCTCACAGGCACCAGGGTACGTCCGTTGACAATGGTGGGCGGTACATCCATCTGGATCGACCGGTCATTGACGTAAGCCGTTTTTTGATTGACATAAAGTCGGACACGCTTGTCGCTGTTCTGGAATAAAATGCTTTTTTCTGCATCGTTCCACAGAACTCTGGCCCCCAGTGCTTCGGAAAAAAACCGAAGGGGAACGAGGGTCCGCCCGTTGCTGATCACGGGAGGCTGTTCCAGCACATACGAATCCTGGTTAACGTAAGCCCGCGCTGAATTGATGTGCATCTTGACAGCCACTTCAGTTCCGCTGATCCCGCTCCCTGCACTTGCATGTAGTGTCATTCCTGCCAGAGCGGCAATCAGGAATAGACAGTTGATTATGTAAGCCCATTTTCGGTTCGTGTGCTTTCTATTCAAAGGCAACCACTCCTTTGTTTATTTGTTGACATAATGGGTATGCCTTAATTCATTTCGAACTTTAACACGTTTACGCCAAAAAATCAACTAAAAGTTCCGCATTTCCTGTAAAACGGCCACATTGCGGTCGTTGTGCACCGCAGTGGACAAGATGCTCTGCACGGATCCGCTACTGTGAATCCTCCTCCACTGTTAGTGTGTGGCAGGTGAAGGCAAAGGTGCTGCCTGCCCCCGGCCGGCTTTCTGCCCAAATTCTGCCTTTCATATGTTCGACAATATTTTTGGCAATCGCCAGACCCAGACCGGTTCCGCCATATAGGCGGGCATGCGATGAATCCATCTGGGAAAATTTTTCAAACAGTTGAGGCATTTTTTCTGAAGGAATCCCAATACCGGTATCTTCCACGGCGATTTTCAGAGCAACCTTTTCCGGCATTTCCGCCGCTTCACTGGAATCCAGCGCAACCCGTATGGTGATCCGTCCTTCCCGGGTGTACTTGACCGCGTTGCTCAGCAGATTGTTCATCACCTGTCGGAATCGATGGGGGTCTCCCTGAATCCAGTGTGGAACCTGTTGATCCATGTCCAGGACCATCTCCAGCCCCTTTTCGGCTGCCAGCTTTCCATAGATCCCGGATATTTCCCGCAGTGTTTCCTGCAAATTGAAGGGAATCATTTCAAAAACAAGGCCTCCGGATTCCATCTTGGAATAATCCAGGATATCATTGATGATTCGGAGCAGCGACTGGGATGAACTCTGCGAAAACTGCAGCAACTCCTGCTGCTCTTCGTTCAGCGGGGAGTCGGCCAGCAGCTCCAGCATGCCCATGATCCCATGTATGGGCGTGCGAATTTCATGAGACATATTGGCCAAAAACATGGTTTTCGCCTGGACAGCCGCTTCCGCTTCTTTCCGGGCTTCCTCCAAACTGTGCTGCACTTCCTTCAGATGAGTAATGTCCAGCATACTTCCCACAATCCGGACTAATTGGCCGTTTTCTGTTACCGGCCGGCCGGTGAAATGGATCCATTTGCGGTTTCCCTTCAGTGTGGTGAAGGCGGTTTCCAGATCTACCGGAGTGTGATCGCTGAGCATGTCATCGATCGCCTGCTCCATTTTTTCCCGGTATTCGCCATCCAGGCAGTTCAGTGTCATTTCTTTCAACGACAGGGGATCAGCCTGCAGGCTGGGATCCATGTCATGGATCCGGTACATTTCTTCTGTCCAGCGTATCTGGCGGGTGGTGACATCATATTCGAATCCGCCCACATTGCCCAGTTCCTGCGTGGCTTTCAACAGTTCTTCACTTTGAATCAGGGCGTCTTCCGCTTCTTTCCGGGCTGTCACATCCGCCTGAATTCCGTAGTGGCCGGTGATGCGCCCCTGGTCGTCATACAGGCATATGTAGTCTCCTTTGACCCACATGGCTGTGCCGTCAAACCGGCGCTCATCCGTATACGTCTGCAGGCGGCCTTTGTCAAAGAAATCCGTCCACACCCGTTTACCCGCTTCGATGTCATGCGCGAACATGTCCCGCGGCGTGGCTCCCACCAGGTTCTCGGCAGCGGTTCTGTACTGGGCTTCCATGGCCGGGTTCACCCGGGTAATCCGGTGATGGCCAAAAATATATTCCATCACAGCGGCCTTGTCCACGGTGTCGTCCCACACCACCGGTTCATCCAGCATCATAAAAAAGAGCCCGTCAATCGAATGCGTGAAAAACAGGTCGGACAGGGCCAGCTGTTCTTTCAGTTCCTGTTCCAGCTTTTTCTTGTCGATGTAATCTTTTTTCACCTGGGTAATGTCGTGATATCGGCAGGCAATCTCATCAGGCGCCACCGGAAGCACTTCGACCTGGTACCATTTCTGACGTGTTGCCGCCTCAAATTCAAACGTTTCGCTTTGACCCGTTTCGGCAACACAGGCATACCGTTCGATGGCTTCGACAGGCCATTCATCCGGGGCGATGCGTTTCAGGGTTGACACTTTCCTGCCTGCCAGATGTTCGTCCTTCAGGTCCATCATCTGCTGATAGGCATCATTGACTTCAATAATCTGGAGATCGACGGCTGAGGCTGCTTCATCCCATAAGATACGAAAATGGGCGTATCCCGTCGATGAGTTCATGATGAGTGAATGATAAAAGTGATCCATAGGCTGCCGCCTCCTCTTGTTTAAATCTGCTCGCTGTTATTCCTTATTCGACATTGATGTTATTCCTTATTCGACATTGATGTTATTCCTTATTCGACATTGATGCTGTGATTCCTGCCTGCCTGATAAAATTCTGTCCATGTGACAGTAGAATGCCCCATAAGGACTGCAGATGAATGAATATACCTTCAGTCAAGCAGGAATCCAAACAAATATTCGAAGTAAACAGCCTCACAGTTGAGTCACGCGAGGCTTTTTCTGTATTCTGACGGCATTTACGGAATAGAGATGTCAGCCGGCACCCCATCCTGACACGGAATACGCGACTGACAAAGACCGCAGCCTGCCACATAATGACTTTGGGTGAGCAGGTCGGGGCCGATCTCTTTTTTCAATCTTTCCAGGTAGGCGCTGCACCGTTCTTTGTCATGGCCATCCGGTGTGATGGCGTTGACAGGACAGCGCTTCATGCAGTCCCCGCAGGTCCCGTTGGCATAGAAGGAACACCATGCCTGGTGCGTGTGGTAACGCCGTTCATCGGCCGGCAGCCTGGCCTCCAGGATCAGGCTGGTGAACCGCATGGCCTTCCCCTGCCGCGTAATCAGGCCTTCCGATAACCCAAAGGTGCCCAGGCCCGCCGCGTAGGCCGTATGGCGATGCGACCAGGTGGATGCCATGCCGTATTGGGGCGACAGCATACGCTTAAAGTCGGGAATCAGGTCGACGGCTGACGCTCGGATGCCGAACGCTTCAAGCCCCGCCTCGACGCGGGTGCAAAAATCGGTCATAAAGGCTTCCCACTCTCCCCGGGTGACAACCCATCGAAGGGAAGGCATGCCTTCCGCTTCTGCCTGAACTTTTTTCGTGGCTTCTGTCTGGGCAAAGCCGATACTGACTACCGTCAGGTCTTCTTCCCCGATGGGAGCACTGGTGCGTGCCCCGCTGTATTTTTTGGCAAATGCCTCAGCGGGAGACCAGTAAAAATCTCCGATATCGTGTTGAAAGAAACGAAACAGCTCGTCGTTTCCAGCTGCATAGCCGACGATGGGAGGCTGCCACATGGGTTCCTCCGGCAGGTGGAGTTTTTGGAAGTGGTTTAACGGGGAAGCGATGTATGCTTCCCTGATCATGCGGTTAACCGTTTCTTTCGTCAGATTCATGGCCAGTCTCCTCCCGGTAATGGACTGTTGCTGCAAGGCAATACATGACAGACAGTCTTTCGGACAGTCAGTGACAGTCGCAGGCTTGCCTTTTCCCGACTTTTAAACAGTGCCGGATTGACATTGCACGGCGGTCATGTCACACTTGTTGTATAAAAAAACATACGTGAATGATGTGAGGAGGACGCCCCATGGAACATTATGAACTGCAGATCGCCGGACTGAAGCGCCGGCTGCCCATTGTACAGGTATCAGAAGGAATGGCCCTGGCCAGTTTTGTGATTCTGGGCGACTGCGAACTGGTGCAAGCCGCCGCTCCGCTGATCCTTGAAAAATTGCCGCCGGTGGACTACCTGCTGACGGCCGAAGCCAAGGGAATTCCGCTGGTCCATGAAATGTGCCGCCTGCTGAACCATCCCTACTACGTAGTCGCCCGCAAAAGCCTGAAGCCATACATGGAGGAGGCCCTGATGACAGAAGTGGTGTCCATTACCACACAGCACAAACAGCATCTTTACCTGAACGGTGCCGATGCGGCCCTGATCAGCGGAAAACGGGTCGCTGTCATTGATGATGTGATTTCCAGCGGTGAATCACTGAATGCCCTGGAACGTCTGGCGAAGGATGCGGACGCCCGGGTAGTTGCCCGGGCTGCCATTCTGGCGGAAGGGTTTGCCTCCGACCGGGACGACATCCTGTTCCTGGAAGAACTGCCCTTCTTTCCCATACAGTCATAGACTGTTTCGGCCACGTCCTGATGCTATTTGGTGATCGACTGATAATATTCCAGCATTTCACTTAGGGTCTCCCGGCTCAGCTGTCCTGACAGGGAAGGTGTCTCAAAGAAGCGGTCTGCAAACCGCAGCCTGTCCACGGAATAGCCCAGCTGGCGGCGCAGGTCGTTCTTCAGCGTATAAATCTCCTCCCCCAGCGCTTCCAGGTCTGCCGCTGTGCGATCAATGCCAACGGAATGTAATGCCTCCAGGACCGTTTCCGTATCGTAAATGCTGCGGGCAAACAGGCAGATACACAAAGAGGTGAGCATATTGCGCTGTTTCTCCTCCTGCACCAGGGCATCCACCATGGCTTTCGGATCCTGATCCCGGTGCTTCTGGTCCACGGAATATCCTGCATTGTCCAGATGGGAGTGGCGGGAACCCACTGCCATGCCCACCAGGTTGGCATGGCCGGTGTGATACCCGGCCATTTCATGTTTCCCCATGGTCATGGCAAATGCCATGCCGCCATAGACCCCGGCTGCGGCTTCCGTTCCTTTGGCCAGCGTCCGGTAAAAATCATTTGGCTGCTGCACCATATATCCCAGCACTTTTTTGCAGCCTTCAGGATCGTCGAAGGCGACAGGCGCCAATACTTCCTCTTCACTGATGATTCCCGTATCCAGTGCTTCAATGACCCACCCCAGGGCGACACCTGCGGTGATGGCATCCAGCCCCAATTGTTCCACTTCATCAATCAGCTGGTAAATCTTCTGGGTGGTACTCATTCCGAGATAGGAGCCCAGCGCAAAAATCAGTTCATGGTCATAGGAAAGACTCTGAAATTTATACTCGTGGCTTTTCCCGAATTCTTCCCTGAACAGGCCCAGATGAATACAGCCGATCGGACAGCCGGAACAGGCCACCTGGCGCAGCAGGGTTTTTTCGGCAAAGGTTTCGCCGCTGATGGCTTCCGCCGCTTCAAAGCTGGACTGCTGCATGTTGCGGGTGGGCAGGGCATTCAGCTCATTCAGGGGAATCACGTTGATGGAAGTGCCCAGATCATGGTACTTTTCCATCAGGTCAGTCCCCACCACTTTCTGGTAGATCTTTTCATAGGTACTCCGATAGGCTTTCATGTCCTGAATGCTTTCAGTCCGGTCGCCGTAAATCACGGCGGCTTTCAGGTTCTTGGCACCGAACACCGCCCCCATGCCCAAACGGCCGAAATGCCGGTACGTATCCACATTCACACCGGCAAAGGTGACTCCTTTTTCGCCCGCCGGGCCGATCCGGATGCAGCTGCGGTGCCCCCGGCCCGGTGCAATCCGCCGGAGAATGGTGCCGGTTTCACCGCAGCCCAACCCCCACAAGGCTGATGCGTCCTTGAACGTCACTCCCTGGGGACCAATGACCAGGTAGGTGGGCTTGTCGGCTTTTCCCCTCAGCATCAACGCATCCACACCGGCACCCCGCATGGCCAGTCCCAGGCGCATGCCGGCATGGCTTTCGCCATATTCTCCCGTCAGAGGCGACCGGAAAACCGCCACCACCTTGGTGACCACCGGAAAGATGGTGTTCAGGGGACCGTTGGCCAGGATCACCGGTTGGTCCGGATGCAGGGCATCCAGCGCGGGATCCATGGTTTCCGAAAAGAGTTTTGCCGCCAGTCCGGTGCCGCCCAGATAATGATCCAGATCTTCCCGATGGCTTACTTCCACCTGCTGCGATGTTAAATTGATATCCAAAATGCGGATACGCCGCTTATTCATCTTATCCATCCGTTTTCACCTCCATTGCCAGCACTTCATGCGGACAGAATCGGACACAGGTACCGCACTGGATACAGGGCATGGATTTTTTGCGGTCGTCATCAAAATACAGCACATCAATGATACAGGCTTTCACGCATTCTCCGCAGCCAACACACTTGTCTTCTTTGAATTTTACGCCGCCGCCCTCCCGCACCAGCAGCGCTCCGTACTTGCAGACCAGCGCACAGGGAGCATTGTCGCAGCCACGGCAGATTTCCGCCACAAACCGGGACTGAAATCCTCCGGCGGTGCGGATCTGCAATGAGGCTCTTGTGGGTGAAAAACTTTTTCGAACCGTACGGGCACAGGCCAGCATGCAGGAATAACACCCGATACACCGGTCGATGTCCGCCACTTTCAGTATTTTTGCCATGAGTCACTCGCCTCCGTTTCAATCATTCGGTCGGGTATTCCGTTTCCCCTTTTTTCCAGAATTCTGAGGATCGCTTAAACGCGCCCACAACTCCTCTTTTCGACAGACGCAGGATGGTTTGCACCAGGTAATTGCCGTTGTCCTTAATCACCACGGCCAACAGACCGCAGGCTTCCAGCGAGGCGTTGCGCTTGATGATCCGACGGTCCGGCTTCACCAGGCTGCTCACATATTTTTCCGTGATCAGGCCGACCCGCAGGGTTAGAAAGGCGTTGGCAGAGCCTTCGATGATGGAATTGAGCACCAGATTTGCCGCCAGCGTTGCGCCCGGCACCAGGCTGCTCAGCGTCGTGCCGAAAAGAGCGGCGAAAACCGGTTCCAGCTGTTCATCCAGCAGATCCAGGTCATCGATTTCCCGGGCCAGCAACACTGTGGCCGCCACATTAAGGTAGAGGGTGGTCAGCGCTTTCAGGTTTGGCCGCTGGTTGTATATGGCGGCAATCTGCCACACCATTTTTGTCGCACTCACCAGGACAAACAAACCGTCCAGGCTGCCATTCTGAGAGATGGCGGTCGTGATGAAGACCTGCGAAGCCGTTCTTTTTGTCAACTCCCTGGTTTTCCGGTTCAGCACATTCAGCGACTGCTGAACAGCCTCCTCCGATGCGTCCAGTGGCAGCGGCGGTAATCCGGCTTCCCTGATGAGGGAATTCTGATTCAAACGGCGGATCAGCTCCTGCCGATAAAGCATCGCAGCTTCAACATCATCCGCTTTAGGCAATTCCAGTGCCTTCGGCAGTTTCAGCATGCTGAACACCGGATACCCAATCATCAGCAGGGCTGCCACCAGCACCACCAGCAAGTAGCCTGTCCCCAGAATCGGATGCAGCGCATTGATGCGCCCATAGAGCTGAGCCAGCTGGTTAATCACCACCAAAATCACCAAGATCAACAGGCCGATCAGAAAAATCCGTATCAGTCTGCGGGCTTGCATTGACATTTCCTGCCACCTCTCTCTCATCCATCCTCTTAAAAGAACCTCTCCATGGAAACCTGAAAAACCTCTTTATCGATATTCTCTATATTATACCCTACCTGCTTCAATCGCAAAAACGCTTTCCGTTCCTTCCCTTCCATTAATTTCCTGGAAATCATTCATTCACTGTACGGAATTCACTCCGGAGGCGACACCCATTTACCTTGACTCGGATCAATGATACTATCATTAATAGAAACCATCACAGAGAGGTGTTCCGTATGATCCCCACCGAACCATCCAATATTCTGCCCATCCACCGGTTTTATTCCCGCTCCCTGAAGAACTTCCGGAGTCTGTATGTGTACCTGCCTCCGTCTTATCCATTCCAGCCGGATCGGCAGTACCCTGTTCTCTACATGCATGATGGTCAAAATATTTTTGACGGCAGTCTTTCTTATTCCGGCGATGGCTGGGAAATCCACCGGATCGCTGATGAACTCATTTCACTGGGGATGATGGAGGAAATCCTGATCGTGGGCATTTCGCATCAGCATGACCAGCGACTCAATGAGTATGCGCATGTGGACGGCGCTTATGAAGGCAGTTCTGTCAAGGGAAAGGGCCTGCTTTATGAATCCTTTCTGCTGGAGGATGTAAAGCCGTTTATTGAAGCAAATTTCCGGGTGCTGGCCGGCCGTGAGCACACGGGACTGATGGGCTCCTCCATGGGTGGCCTGGTGACCTTCCAGATCGGCCTGCGTCACCCGTCTGTTTTCGGCAAACTGGGCGTGTTGTCCCCGTCATTCTGGTGGAATCCCCCCAAAACACTGCGACTGATTGAACGGCTGCCGAAAAAGAACCTGCCCACCCGCCTCTGGATTGACATGGGCGAGGCGGAGGGTCCACTGATGGATGATTTTTCGATTGTCCTGAACCGTTTGCGGAAAAAGGGCATCAAACCTCAGGATGAACTGGCCTGCTGGATGGTGCCGGAAGGCACCCACAGTGAAACCGCCTGGATGAACCGCGTCTACTGCCCCCTGCTTTATCTGTTTGGTGAAACAGGCGTCCCGAAACAACTGGTTATCGACGGCAGCAACCAGGTCAGCCTGCAGGCATCTCGCCGGCGAATCCTTCTGACCGCAGTGTACACCACCGGTTTTTGTCTCAGCCCCCACCCTGCCAGGTTCACCTCCTCCCGGCCCGGGGTACTGACAGTGGGTCCTGATCAGACCCTTCATCCCCATCGGCCCGGTGAAACGATCATCACAGCTTCCTGGGCGGGCCTTAAGGAATCAAGACGCTATTCGGTTGTGACTTGAATCTATAAAAACGGCACTGAGAGTTGATGCTCAGCGCCGCTTTCCATTTATGAATTGACAGATCGCTTAAAAAGAGACAATATAGAAGTGCAGGTTTTTTGCATTTTAGATTTCTGCCACTTTCATTCTGTAGGAGGTCATCTTTTGAATTCATCCATGAAAGGTAATTTAATGCTCACGACAACCGCCATTATCTGGGGGATGTCCTTTGTGGCCCAGCGGGTTGGGGCCCAGCTCATCGGCGCTTTCGCCTTTAACGGCATTCGCTTTGCCCTCGGCGGTCTTTCACTGATTCCGCTGCTGCTGTTTCTGGACCGAAAAACAGACCGGATGACGATCTCCTCCGCATTTAAAGCAGCCCTCCCTGCGGGTTTCATTATGGGCAGCGTCCTTTTTTGCGCCGCCGCCCTGCAGCAGATCGGGATCAAATACACCACTGCCGGCAATTCCGCCTTTATCACCGGCCTGTATATCATATTGGTGCCCTTCCTGAGCGTCTTTTTAAGACGGCATATTGAGCGTAAGATCTGGGCGGCTGGAACGGTCGCCGTCATTGGTCTTTATCTCATGACTGTGGATACCTCGTTTCAGGTAAACAGCGGTGATCTGATCACGCTGGCCGGATCATTTTTCTGGGCAGCCCACATCCTGCTGGTGGATCATTTTGTCCGCAGGTATGATGTACTGAAGCTGACCATCCTGCAGTTCTTCTGCTGCTCACTGCTGAGCCTGGCAGCGGCGGCCGTCTTCGAAACAACCACGGTTGGGATGGTGCAGGCAGCCTGGATCCCCATCATTTACGGCGGGCTCATGTCCGTGGGCATCGCCTATACCCTGCAGATGTTCGGCCAGCGGTCCGTCAATCCATCTCTTGCCGCCATCATCCTCAGCTTTGAAATTGTCTTCGCCGCCCTGGGCGCTGCCTGGCTGCTGTCGGAAACCTTCAATGCCCGGGGGTATGCGGGCGCCGCTCTGATCTTTATCGGCATTCTCATTTCACAGCTTCGTGTTCCCCTGCGGTTAAAGGCCCCGGCCGGTTCGTGATGTCCCTGACTCTCTTTCATCATCATTAAAAAGATCCGCTCCCGATACCCGGTGAAGCGGATCTTTTTCGTCTGCTATTTATTGATAGCGCCCCCACGTTTAATTGATTTGAATCCTTTGCTGCCGGCTCTGCCCTTTTTATTCGGCAGATCCGCGACATAGCCCTGCTGCGTACTTTGTTTCTTTTTTTCTTCGATCAACTTTTTCATTTTTTCGATCGTCTCTTTTTTCATGCCCTCACACCCCTTTGCGATCGCTTTTGGCATTGCCTTTATTTAACTCTATTTATACCCAAAATAAACCATTCAAAAGAAGTTCAAGAAAAAACCCCATGGGTATGGGGTTTAATGTTTGCTGTGACACGTTTTATGCGAAAAACAGTCTGATGTCTACTCATGAATAATAAAGGAAATCTTCGCATTCACGCGATACTTGACGATCTCATTGCCTTCCACAATGGCCTGCATTTCTTTGATATACACTGACTGGATATTCTTGACTGTCTTCGATGCCTCCGCAACGGCTGCTTTGGCTGCGGCTTCCCAACTGTCACTGGATTCTGCCAGAATTTCGATGACTTTTACAACTGCCATTTTTCTTCCTCCTCACGCTCCATGGCCAACTTCGTATCAACTTCGTATTATTCTCCTACCCGTAATGACATACCCTGTAACACAGGATATTGTCATCCTCATGGCATTAAAACAGATTCACCCTGATCCTGAACGGATGATCAGGGCATCTTCCTTAAAACCATCGCCGTTCGGCTGGGTGTGTAGACGGCAATGCCGGTAAATTCAGGATTCATATTCAGCTGATAGGTTTCATTGACGGTTTCGTGAGAGATTCGTCCCTGTCCGCCAAACCGCTGCTCATCCGTATCCATCACTACCTGGAAGCGGCCTTTTTCATGGAGGGGAAGCTCATAGCCCTGGTAGGATTCGCCGGGATGGAAATTGAAGACAAAGAGAAAATCGTTTTTCCGAAAGGAGAGAATTTTCCGGTCCTGGTCAATGGTGATCACCCGGGGCATCCCGTCCATCAGTGCTTCTTCAGCCATAAAATGGATCATGGCTTTATCAAATAAATACAGGTCCTGATACCGGAGACTGGGATTGTCTGACAGGGACCAGAGACGCTGACAGTGCTTGAAGCTCCAGCCGTTGCCTTCCCGGGGAAAATCAATCCATTCAGGATGACCGAATTCGTTGCCCATAAAGGTCAGGTACCCTTCCGACCCCAGTGAAATGGTCACAAAACGCGCCATTTTATGCAGGGCAACAGCACGTTCCACCTCCAGGTTCTGGCTGGCCTTGTCCATGTACTGGTACATTTCCTTGTCCGCCATCCGGAAAATCAGGGTTTTGTCTCCCACCAGCGCCTGGTCATGGGATTCCACGTAGCCAATCCGCTTTTCCATGGGGCGGCTGGTGGACAGCTCGTGATAGAGGGAGTTCATATTCCAGTCTTCATCCGCCTGCTTCAGGGTCTTGACCCAGAAATCCGGCATCCCCATGGCCAGCCGGTAATCAAACCCGATGCCGCCGTCTTCCACCGGCAGGCACATGCCGGGCATGCCGCTCATGTCTTCCGCGATGGACACCGCATCCGGCCTCAGCTCCTTGATCAGCTGGTTGGCAAACTGGAGATAGGTCAGGGCTTCCACATCGGTGTTCAGGCTGAAGTATTTGCTGTAGCTGTCGAAGGCCGTTCCAAGGCCGTGGTCGCGGTAAATCATGGAGGTGACTCCATCGAACCGGAATCCGTCGAAATGATATTCTTCCATCCAGTATTTGAGGCTGGACAATAGAAAATGGATGACTTCATGCTTTCCGTAGTTAAACAGCTTCGAATCCCAGGCACTGTGGGTGCCCCGTTCGCCTTCATGGAAAAACTGGCAGGTGGTGCCGTCAAACTGATTGATGCCCTCCGCAATGTTTTTCACCGCATGGGACTGCACAATGTCCATGAGGACCGTGATCCCCATCTCGTGAGCTTTGTTGATCATTGCCTTCAGTTCTTCCGGTGTCCCAAACCAGGCGGAGGCAGCGAAATAATTGGACACATGATACCCGAAAGACGCGTAGTAGGGATGCTCCATGATGGCCATGATCTGGATGGTGTTATAGCCCAGGTCCTTCACCCGGGGAAGGATATTCCTTTCAAATTCCGCATAGGTGCTGATGGCTTCCTTTTCCTGGGCCATGCCGATGTGACACTCATACACAAAGGGAGCCCGGGAAGCATCTGCTCGAAAATGGCCGTCCGTCCACTGGAAGGGTGTTTCCGGTTGCCAGATCTGTCCGCTGAAATCATGGGTTTCCGGATCCTGCACCAGCCGCCGAATATAAAGGGGGATCCGGTCACGCTGGATTCCCTGGCTGACCACATGCACCTTGACCCGGGAGCCATGGGCCAGCGACTCCTTCCCTGCCAGAAAAAGTTCCCACACCCCGCCTTCTTTTTTTGTCAGGGGATGCGACCGGCGGTTCCAGTCGTTAAAATCGCCCAGGAGGTACAGGGCTTCTGCGGCGGGCGCCCATTCCCGGTACACCCAGCCATCCTCTGTCTGGTGAAATCCGAAAAAGTGGTGACCGTTGGCAAAATCCGCAAAGCTCTCACCGCTGCCCAGCAGGGCTTTTTTCTCGCGCTCATAGCGTTTCATACGCAGTGCCAGGTCGTGCCCATAGGGCTCCAGCCATGGATCAATGTCCAGGATCTTCAGCCTTTGTTCCCGCTTCTCCTGAGTGTCCGTGTTTCCTTTGCCGTCTGGCATCGTCATCTCCCCCTTCATTCAACAGCCTCTGAAACTTATTCTCCACAGATTCACATTTCTGGTGTCCGCGATCGGTTGATCCCGTGCATCCGACGCTTCGGTGACAGCAAGCCGTTTCCCACCAATTAATTGCTCACCGGGTAAATGGCCGTGTGGGCAAATCCCTTAATCACTTCAATGTACCCGCATAATTCCTGGTCAAGCTCCAGATCCCCTGTGTCCACCAGCAATGGCTGGTTGTAAAGGGAGGTCAGTTTCGATCCGGTGGCGGCCACGATGATGTTTTTCTTGCCGACCCGCCGGATGATGCGGGGGCTGATCTGCTGGTTTCCCCGCCCGAACAGATTGCCC
>JAWSUV010000041.1:0-21231 GCA_033549305.1 Bacillota bacterium
GTGGTTTGTGGGCCTATGGACCCAGGCTTTTGGCTTGGGTTTCCGAGAGGCTACCTGGTGTTAGTACATTCTCGCCGCCAGTTTGTTTCCGCCGATGGCGGAGGTGGCTGAAATGATAATCTGGATTTCCGCTTCTATGCTGCCGTCTTCCTTCAGGCTGCCTTCATAGCCGCCGATCATGGTTTCGATGTCTTCCAGGGTTCCAATCAGCCGTTCCATGGGTGGCAACGTGATAACCAGGTTGCCCTGACCGCAGGAAACCAATGCATCCGCTTCTTTGACCGCGTCAGTCAGTGACTCGGATTTACCGTCTTTACCGGGAAATTCATCGGTCACCAGGACCGTTTTAATCCCGCGGGCTTCCACTTTTTTACAGTTCATCATGAGATCCGTGTCCGGATTACCGTATCCTTCCTCAGAAATGATGACTCCGTCCAGCCCTATCATGGCGGCCAGTTTGGCGACTCCGTCGGAACTTCTTTCCTTGTCCGCCATAAAGACGTTTTCATTGGTGATGATCACACCCATAAAGTTCAGCTCTTCACCATGTTTGCTGTAAAGATCTTCTATGAGAGGATCATTTTGATGGAGATACGTGGGAATTTTGTCGCATGAAGCCACGCAATTGCCACTGACCACGGCGCCGTCCATAAATTCTGTGGGTGACATGAGGGTAGGAATGATCTTTTTCGCGTCAATTCCGTATACATACGTGTCGTGAAGCAGGCCTTGGGACTGCAGCATACACACATAGCCGATTTTAGGCAGATCCGGATAAGCCGCAGCCTGCTGGGGAATTGACTGGTGCTCATAGATCAGCAGGTCATCCGGTTCCACCTCACGCCCGGCTTCACCAATCATCTGGGTGACAATAAGGCCCGCCTCCCTGGCAGCGGCTTCATAACTGTGCGATTCCACACCATCCGCCGGTTCCATCACCAGGCAAATGTTCAGGGTCTGCGAGAATGGCGTGTAGTCGGCGCCAATACCGCTCATATCGACAATCCCTTCCTGAAAACCAACGATTTTACCCACCGTCAGCACCGCAACGCCTTTCAGAACGTGCGTGCGCCCTTCCCCCACCTGCTCTACCTTGTTGCCGGCCATTCCGGGAAAGATGGTTCCCCTGCCGCTCACCTTCACCCGGGGTTCCAGCGCATCTTTGACAGGTGTAATCCGTACTGATTCACCCGGTTTTGCCAGTTCTATACGGGCACTTCTGATTCGTTCATCTTCCAGCACTTTTACCACCAGGGGATCCGGGTCAAGCATCAGAACGCCGTCTTTCACATGCGTCATTTTCCCCAGCTGAATGTCTTTGATGTTGATGTTGCCAATCTCCAAACGCATACGTCCACCTCCATTAAATTTCACTGCCTGTCTTTCCATGTATCTTTCAATCCTCTGTTCTCCATTTCCATGATACTCATCACTGTTCCGTTCAACGATCAGGCTTTTTGACTGACTGTACGGCTCACAATTGCTCCGATGCGCTCAGGATGCCGTTGGCGATCAGGTCGCTATCGATCAGCATGTAATCCTGACGGACGTGTTGGCTGTATGCCGGGATCTTCCGATGATTCAATGCATTGTGAGTTGCTTGGATGCACTGCTCCATAATGGCTACATGATCCAGGCTCAGTGACGTGGGCCGCTCAGTCACCAGAATGGATTTATAGGGATTCTCATTGGGCTTCAGACTGCCGGTCAATGGATGGGTGAGAAGCCGGTGTCCACGGTGCAGCAGATCGCGCACCCGATAAAGCACTTCCCGCATGTCATCACCGGGTAAAAACTCCACTTCCAGCCGCGGATCCCCCTTCCACCGGTCTACGACTTCCGGATTGTTGGTGATCAGGCGCATTGCATCTGCCATCAGTCAGATCGCTCCTTTTGTCAAATTCCGTTCTCAATTACGGACATTGGCATCTCAGATTTAGCCCTCATGTCAGTCTCATGCCGGCCAGGCGAATCGCCATATCACGATCAATCATGATATAGAAGCAAATGCCGTGCCAGGTTTAACACTTTGAATAATTTTTATTAGAGATATTGATCAATTCCACAAGAGGACTTTTTTGAACCCTTTCAGCAGTCATAAAATCCATAATGTGAATATATTTAGAAAAAGGACTGGTGTCGTTAACGTGATGATAAAAAAATGGAAATTAATTTCAGTTTTATGAAATAAATTTCCATTTATCCTGTTTCATTTACGATTCCGTCAGATCAGACGGCTGCTCATTGTCTGCTTCATATTCAGCCAACTTATTGAATAGTTGACGGCGGCTGATTTGAAGCTTTTTAGCGGCTTCTGTGATATTTCCGCCGCAATGCTCCAGGACACGCCGGATATAGGTTTCTTCAAACTCGCGCCGCTTTTCCCGCAGTGGTTTAATCATGGTAGCTTCTTTATTGTGATCGATTTTTCCGTGAAGCCGGTAATTGGTGCAGATCGGGAGGCCATCCTTCACCAGCCGGCCTTTATCCGACAGGACCACCATGCGTTCAATGATACTTTTTAATTCCCTGACATTTCCAGGATAATCATAGGCCATGAGGAAATGAGCTACTTCGTCATCCATGCCGCTGATGGCAATGCCATGTTCTTCTTCGGCCATGCGAACAAAAAAAGAGATCAATGATTCCAGATCTTCCTTCCGTTCCCGAAGGGGTGGAATGCGAATCACGATCGTGCTGATCCGGTAGAAAAAATCTTCCCGCAGACCCCCAAGTGCTACGCACTCTTCCAAATCGGTGTTGGTCGCGCTCACCAGGCGAAAATCCAGTGTGATGGGTTGGTTGCTCCCGATCCGTTCGATACTCTTTGATTCCAGTACACGGAGCAGTTTCACCTGGGTGTCCCGGGATATTTCCCCAACTTCATCCAGGAACAGGGTTCCACCGTCTGCCGCTTCAAAACGGCCCATACGGCTGCCAACCGCGCCGGTAAATGCCCCCTTTTCATGGCCAAAGAGTTCCGATTCCAACAGCCCATCTGAAAAAGAATAGCAGTTCACCGGCACAAAAGGGCCATTGACCCTGAAGCTGTGGGTATGAATAAACCGGGCAAATACTTCCTTTCCTACGCCTGACTCCCCAACCAACAGCAGGTTAACATGACTTTTAGCCGCTTTCTCGGCAATTTCCAGAGAGCGGGCAAAAGCTTTATTCCGCGTAGTCAATAAAACAGATTTCATGACGTCCTCCTGGAAAATCAGTGTGCGGCTATTTTTCTTCTAACTGATTCATTAATTCATTGATTCGATTTTTACGCCGATCGGTTTCAGCCTCATCAATTTCAATCACCAGCACATCCCCTTCCGCGGCCATCGCCGGCAGCAGTTTCTTGGATAAGTGCTCAAAATCACCATTTTCCAGTTCAACGACAGCCCAATCCTCCTCAAATCGATCAATCACTATTTTCACGGCGCTTCCTCCTCGAGGCCGTCAATCCCGTTGCCGGCCTGCTTACAATTTTATCACAGAATGACGACAAGTACAGTGGTCCTGACTCAGCTTTTGCTGAAATACTTTCAGGAAAAGACGGGTCAATGTTGACCTGTTGTCCCCGAGTGCTGCCTGAATGTCATGCAGAGCAATCTGTTCCTGCTTCATACCGGTACACCAGTTAGTGACCATTCCAAGAGCGGCATAACACATCCCCAGTTCCCTGGCTAATGCGATTTCCGGAATGTTCGTCATGCCCACGACGTCGCCGCCCAGTTGTTTAAACATTCTTATTTCCGCCGCAGATTCAAACCGCGGGCCTTCGGTACACACATAGACCGCATCCCCTTTGAGTGATACCCCTTCTTCATCAGCTGCTGCATAACATCGACGGCGAAGACAGGGACAATATGGATCAGTCATGTCCACATGGCCAACCGGCTCATCACAGCCATCAAAATAAGTCACCTGTCGGGTTTTAGTAAAATCCAGGAAATCAGTGATCATTACCAGATCACCCGGGAAGAAATGATCATTGCAGGAACCAACGGCAGCTGTGGCAAAAATGTGGGATATTCCCAACTGGGCCAGTGCTTTGATGTTCGCACGATAGTTGATCAAATGCGGCGGGACTGAGTGGTTTTTTCCATGGCGGGCCAAAAACACAATCTCTTCACCGGATACTGTCACAATGTCCACTTCCACGTTTCCAAAAGGAGTTTGTATTGTCTGCTGACGGGATGATCCGGGCATACCGTAGACACCGGTTCCGCCGATAATGGCTTTTTTCATGACTGCCTCCTTTCATCTACTCCTTGAGTTTCATAATACTCTCTTTGAAAGGTGCCCGGAGGATCCCCTTTTCTGTCACGATTCCGGTAATGTTGTCATGAGGAGTTACATCGAATGCGGGATTATACACGCCGATGCCCTCCGGTGCGATCCGCAGGCCTTCGATATGGGTTACTTCATCACTGCTGCGCTCCTCAATGATTATTTCCGTGCCGCTGGCGATGTCGAAATCGATCGTGGTGGTGGGAGCGACAATATAGAAGGGCGCCTGGTAAGTTTTTGCCAGCACGGATAACATGAAGGTGCCGATCTTGTTGGCGGTATCACCATTCGTTGCAATCCGGTCTGCACCCACCATAATCAGATCAATTTTTCCGTCCCGGATCAGTGTGGCAGCCACATTGTCTGCAATCAGTTTCGCCGGAATTCCTTCCTGCACCAGTTCCCAGGCCGTCAGTCGCCCCCCCTGGAGTCTGGGGCGGGTTTCATCAGCATACACAAGAATATCTTTCCCGGCATAAAAAGCCTGCCGCACTGCCCCTAATGCCGTTCCGATCCCCACAGTGGCCAGGGCTCCTGTATTACAGTGAGTCAGAATCGTTGCTTTTTCAGGGATCAGGCTGTTTCCATGATTTCCCATTGCCAGATTGATGGCTTTATCCTCCTCTGCCACCGCATGGGCTTCCTGGAGGATTCTCGCTGCCAGTTCCGGCACCGGCAAGCTCTGGTTCTCTACAATGAGTGTGCGCATTCGCTTGACTGCCCACATGAGATTGACTGCCGTCGGTCGGGACTGGTTGAGCAGACTCAGGCTCTCATCCATTTTCTTCAGGAAAGTCTCTCTATCTTCTCCGGCAAATTCCCGGGCGGCCAGAGCGGCACCATAGGCCGCGGCGGCTCCAATGGCAGGTGCTCCCCGCACCACCATGTCCTGAATGGCAAAGTCTACCTCCCGGTATGTCGCAGCAATAAAAATCTCATACACCTGAGGCAGTTTTCGTTGATCGATCATATGCAGGGCATCGTTCCTGTATTCCAGAGCCAAAATTTCCTTCATCATGCCTCCCCCTTTGTCTGTTCATCATCAGCGGCAGTATGCTTGCGTCAGTGTTTTAATGATGGCAGGATCCGTTCCAGATAATCCTTTAAGGCCACCCGGTAATGTCCATCCCTTCCCTGGCAATAGGCTGCCGCCGCCAGTGAATTGAGCACCGCTTCTTCTGTCGCTTCCGCTGCCGCCCGGAATGGAATGTCCATCTTATCCTCGTTCAGAACCTGCCACGTGTTAAACCCTGCCTCATCAAAATGAGGTGTCCCATTGGCAGTGGAAAAAGCCAGCACCACATCTCCGCTGCCGGTTCCCAGATAGCTGCCGGTGCGTACCAGCCCCACCACAGCCCGGCGGGCAATCCGCTTCAGCTGGCGTTCGGAGACAGGCAGATTCATTCCCATGACGATGATAACCGATCCTTTCTCCGGCGCGTCCTGCATCAATGCCTGCCTGTCCATTTTCTCCAGGGAAGTGACTTCGGGACCAATCTTTTTCCCATCGATGATCAGATCCCTGCGTTTTCCGAAGTTGGTAAGAACCAGCACCCCCAATGTGAATGCTGAAGAAGACGGATTCTTTTCTCCCTCCTGAATGCTCTCCGAAACCTCCATAATCCTTGACGCCGTCCCAATGCCTCCCTTCAGATGATAACAGGACATGCCGGCGCCGGCGCCCACGCTGCCTTCAGATACTGCCTCGGGCTGAATGGCTGCCCCCGTTTCGCCGGGATCACATGATGCGGCGGATTTTGCTCTCTCAATGGCTTCCAGGACATGGACTCTCGTCACATGGCGGCCCCGGATGTCATTCAGGTATCCATCGTTGCATTCACATACCAGCGGGTTGACGGTTCCTGTGACAGTCCCGATTTCCGGATTCTCCTGAAGCATATATTCCACCAGGGCGTCTGCCGCCAGACCAACGCTTAAGGTATTGGTCAGCAGGATGGGTGTTTCGATGGTCCCCAGTTCTTCCACCTGCATCAGGCCAATGCTCTTTCCAAAGCCGTTAATGACATCCACAGCGCCCATCACCTTATGCCGGTACACGTTATCTGCGCGGGGCATGATCGCAGTCACGCCGGTTTGAACCGGTCCGTCACTTACGGTGACATGGGCGACTTTAACACCGGGCACATCCGTAAGGCAGTTCATCTTCCCCGGTTTCATTTTTCCAATGACAATTCCAAAGTCCCGAATCCGTTTGCTCTCAGACATCCTGAAGCCTCCTTTACAAGTTCTATCGTTTTTCGATACCCTCATTATAGCAGAACCGACCGGTTGTGACTTAACACGGATCTCAAAAAAAGACTCCTTCCTTGCAACAGAATGAACGAATCTGTGTGCAGTTCTGGAGTCGATAAATCATCAGTTCATCATAAATACTGTGTCTCTAATTGATAATCCGGGGTAAACGTCAACCCTTTTGTTCGGCAGCGTTAGAACTCCGGCGGCAGGGCCAGCATCTCTTCATAGGTAAAGACAGGACCGTCAACACACATATAGTGGCTGCCCACTTTACAATGACCGCATTTTCCTGCGCCGCAGCGCATATGCGTTTCAAGTGTTACCAAAATGTCCGCCGGCCGCATACCCAGCTCCAGGAGGTCCTTGGCGACCTTCTTAATCCGGGTGGGGGATGCACACACCAGGGCGGTGGTATTCTTCCAGTCCAGATCCAATCCCGGCAGCAGATCGTTGACGTACCCAACGTGAGCCTCCACCTGGTCAGTGGGGTCTTTCAGGGCATAATGGACCTCCACCCCATCCACCTTACTCCAGGCCTTCATTTCATCCTTGTAAATCAGTTTCTCGTACTGGAGGGCACTGGCCATGACGGCTACCCGTCCAAAGTCATCCAGATTCTCCAGTACCGGCTCCAGCACCATACGCAGCGGTGCCATTGCCACACCGGAACCAACAAAGACCAGGTTTCTACCCTTCATGGCCTCATAAGGGTAAGCTTTGCCATAAGGACCTCGAAGTCCAACCTGGTCCCCTTCCTTCATGTGGTACAGGATATGGGTGATGGTTCCCACATCCTTGAAATCAAAGACAAATTCATCCAGTTTTCCTGGTCCAAAGGGGATCGACAGTGGCACTTCTCCTTCGCCAAAGACCGTTACCTGGAAGAACTGACCTTTATGCTGATAGTTTTCGTGGAGCTTCGGATCATTATATTTCATAAAGACCCGCTTGATTTCAGGCGTTTCCTGCTTTATCCGCGTAATGGTGGCGACATCCGGCGTATAAAGTCCCCGGCGCGTATTGACTTCCCGATCGATGATTTCATGTTTTATTTTTGTTATCTGATGTACAGCCGGCTCTTTTGGATTTTCTTTGACAGCTTTTTGGGCAGCATGAATGATGTCAATAATACTGATGTAGGTGGGGCACACATCCACACACCGGCCGCAGCCGGAGCATCCTTTGTATCCGAAGCGTTCCTCAATGTATTTTAATTTGTCGTAGATCCTGTACCGGACACGGGACAAGGCATCCCGGGGATTGTGGTGCTCTGCATTCCGCGTAAAATGATCACTTTGGCATGAATCCCAGTACCTCACCCGCTCACCATGGTTTTCATCGAATTTTTCTTCCACCACATTAAAACAGGTGCATGTGGGACACACATTGGTGCAGCCGGTACAGCCAATACAGGCATTGGCTTCAGCGATCCAGAAATCGTCATCGAACGTTTTAGCCAGATCGTCCCACAGGTTGGTCAGGTCCATTTTAAGGGGAAAGCTCTCTGCCACCTGCTGCCGAAGGGTTTCCTTGCTGTCAAGAAGTGCAGGATCTGCAACGGTGAAATAGTCCGCCGCTCCGGCGATCAGTCCGTGCCCTTTTTCAGTGGCCGCTTCCACCAGAAAGAGATCATCCATCGGCGTCAGCGCCAGATCGTGCCCCCTTGTGGAGAACACATCCGTCCCGATAGAGGTGCAGAAACAGTGTTCGCCGGCTCGGAGACAGTTAACCGCCACAATGGTGGCTTTTGAGCGTCGGGACTGATAGTTGGGGTCCATGAATTCCTTCATGTAAAACCGGTCCGTATAGGCGACGCCATAGGTATCACAGGCACGCACACCGTAAAAAATACGGTCACCGGTATGATGGCCGGCCAGGTTTTCCACTGTGATCCCGTCTTCTTTTCGTTCCCAGCTGAAAAGCTTCTCCTTTTGTTCAAAAAGCATTTCCTTCACCGGCAGGGTCAGGTTAATGTAGTCTTCAGTGCGGACAGCTTCGTCCATGGGAATCAGGTTAATGTCCCTGCCTTTACCATGCGGTACATAAACCGGTACCTTTTGGTTCCATGCAGCCAGTACGGTGTCCAGATGTTCTTTTTTCAGGGTATATAATTTCACTCCACTCATTGTGACACCTCAATTCTTACTGCTGATACTTTCAGGGCGGGGATATTAATAATGGGATCAAGGTTTTGACCGGTGAGCCGGTTTGCCGGCGATTCGGCAAAATGGAAGGGAACAAACACGGTTTTTTCGTTGATCCGGTCGGTAATCATCGCCGGAGCTGTGATGCTTCCCCGGGCTGAAGTAATGCGGACCGACTGATGCATCTTTATGCCCAGTTCTTCCGCATCCTTCGGATGCACCTCCACAAATCCGTGGGGATATTCACGGTCAAGTGTCCAGACTTTTCGGGTCATGGTGCCTGTGTGGTACTGGTGGGTCACCCGGCCGGTGGTGAGCAGAAATGGAAATTCTTCGCTCCGCTGATCGCCGATCCGTTCAAAGTCGTTGACGGTAAACAGGCCTTTCCCACGTTTAAACTCTCCCACATGCAAGATAGGCGTTCCCGGATGATCTTTGGAAGGACATGGCCACTGGATTCCCACTTCCTGAATCCGTTCATGGGTGATGCCGCCGTAAAGAGGCGTGGTTTCATTAATTTCATCCATGATGTCACTGGGAGACCGGTAATCCACATCCATTCCGATCCGTTTCATGATTTCGATCATGATTTGCCAATCCGGCCTGCAGTTACCCACAGGTTCAATCACTTTACGAATCAGCTGTACTCTTCGATCTGTATTGGTGTAGGTGCCGTCCCTTTCCAGGAAGCTGGCAGCCGGCAATACCACATTGGCATACTGGGCAGTTTCCGTCATAAAGATATCCTGTACCACCAGGAATGGGATCTTCTCCAGACAGTGAATGGTATGAATCTGGTCAGGATCTGAGAGCACCGGGTTCTCGCCCACAATATAGGCTGCTTTCATGGTGCCTTCATCCATCAGGTTGAACATTTGGATAATGTTGCGGCCGCGCAGGCAGGAAATGTCTCCCCAGGCTTTCATAAACCGCTCTTTGGTCTCCGGCCATTCCGGCCGCTGGTACCCGGGCAGGTAATCCGGGAGCGCTGCCATATCGCCTGCTCCCTGCACATTATTTTGTCCGCGGAGGGGGTTAATGCCTGTGGATGGCCGTCCGACATGCCCGGTGATCATGGCCATATTGGCCAGGGCACGAATGCTTTTCACTCCGGTGGTTTGCTGTGTCACCCCCATGGTAAAGAGGATCATCGCTTTATCGGTGGTGGCATATTTACGGGCAAACTGGCGAATGGTTTCCGCGGGTACCCGGGTTATCGGTTCAGCCCACTCCGGTGTGCAGTCAGCAACGGAAGCCTTCATTTCCTCAAAATTTTCTGTACGGTTCTGAATGAACGCCTCATTGATCAGGTTCTCTTCGATAATCACATGGATCATCGCATTGATCATCACCAGGTTGGTCCCCGGTTCAATGGGTGCATAGGCGTGAGAAAAATCGGTGAGTCGTATTTTTCGGGGATCCACCACATACAGCTCAGCCCCTTTTTCCAGAGCTTCAAAAATCCGGGTACTGGCCAGGGGGTGCTGCTCTGTGGTATTGGATCCAATCACCAGAATCAGTTCCGCATCACTGATGTCGTTCATCGTATTTGTCGCGCCGCCGGTACCAAACGAGGTAGAAAGACCTTCTACCGTTGGGCTGTGTCAGAGACGGGCACAGTGATCGATGCTGCTGGTCTTCAGTCCGGCTCTGGCCAGCTTTGCCATGAGATAATTTTCCTCATTGGTACAGCGGGCAGACGAAATCAATCCAATGGTCTCAGTGTTGTCGCCGCCTGTCATCGCAGCTTTCAGTCCGGCAGCCGCTGTCTGGAGGGCTTCTTCCCAGGAAGCTTCCCGAAAAGTGCCGTCTTCCTGGCGAATCAGTGGATTGGAGAGGCGCCGGGAATCCCGGACAAAGGCAAATCCGTGCCAACCCTTGGAACAGAGTTTTCCCTTACTCACCACATGGTTATAGCTGGGAGTGATCCCCAGCATGGTGCCGTCGTCGGCCATATTTACATAAATGCCGCAGCCACACCCGCAATAGCCACAGGTGGTTTCCATTCGTTTCACATGATTTCCTCCTTTTCCTATAGAATCTCTCAATGCCGGGCACTCTGAATGGTATCTCATTTCTGATTTAAGGCACTATGAAAAAAATACCCCTGTCAGGCAGAAAAAAACACCTCCAGGGGGAACACATTGATAATCTATTATTTGACAAGCCACATTTTTCATTCAGCTGCCACACGCAGATCAGTGCATCTGGCCACATAAGCGGTTTAGAAGATCATTAGCAGTTTATTATTCGGATAAATCATCTCATATCACTGGCTCCGTACCGAATCCGGAGATCACAGGATACTGTCCCCTTCATCTTGACCGCCAAATGCCAGATGCAGCAGGTATGCTTCCTGGAATCTTGGATCCGTCGCCAGTTGGACATGAATCACACGATCAGCAAGCTCCCTGCTCCGGATCTCCTCCCGCTGATCCAGTAAAGCTCTCTGCACACCGGTACCGGCGGCATTTCCGACAGATCGTGTCAAGACTCCTTTAAACTGCGGCAACAATCCGATTTGCTGAGCGTTGCCGATGTGGATATAATGACCGAATGCTCCGGCAAGCAGGATTTCATCCAGTTCTTCTCCCGGGATGCCAGATCGTTCAAGCAGCATGAGGCACCCGGTATAAATCGCACTCTTTGCCAGCTGAATCTGGCGAATATCTTTCTGTGTTACATAAACTCCCCCATTGCTGCTGCTTTCCTCTGGAGAGACTACCAGGAAAGCATTCAGTCCTTCCACCTTCATCAAACGCTCCGCAAGCTGATTTTGTGAATGGCGTTGCTGAAAGGTGCTGCGATCAAGCAAACGTCCGGAGGATTCCATGATCCCATTCCGCAGCAGTGCCGACATCAAATCCACAACACCTGAGCCGCAAATCCCAGCTGCCAGTCCGTCACCAATAATCCTGAGTACCAGTTCCCCATCAATCACTTCGACTCCTTCAATGGCACCCACAGCTGCCCGCATCCCACAGGCCAGGCCGGCCCCTTCAAATGCCGGTCCACAGGCCGTGGAAGCTACCCGGTAGCCTTTTTCGCTGCCGACAGCTATTTCGCCGTTGGTGCCCAGATCAATGATTAATCGCTTGCACTGGTCCTGCCTGACCGATAAAAGCACAGCGGTTGTATCCGCTCCCACGAATCCTCCCATCAAAGGGAGAAATGTAATCCGCGCATTTTCAGGACACCGAAGCCCCAGATCCACTCCCCTGGATTCAATGGCCTCGTGGTGAAGTGCCCGAAATGGCGACTGGCCCAAATCACCGGGATGATAACCGTGGAACAGGTGCTGCATCGTGGTGTTTCCACAGACCATGAAATGGTAGAGGTTGGTGTCCACACCGGGAAACACTTCTTCCGCTTTTTGAATCATGTCATTAATTGCGCCGATAACCGAGGACTGAAGCTCATTTGTTCCCGCTTCATGAGCGGTGCAGTGCATAATCCGACTGATGACATCCGCCCCCCAGACAACCTGGGGGTTTCGATCAGAGTAAACCCCCAGAAGACGGCCGGTGCACATGTCATACAGATACAATACGAGAGTTGTTGTCCCAATATCGACAGCTGCCCCGTACAGATGAGAGGTAGTGTCACCCGCCTGAATATCCATCACTCGACCACGGTCTGTCACCAGAGTGAATCCGTCAACAGCAGGATTGTGGAGGTGAAAATCCAATTGCTTCATGACTGGATAGGAAATGGTCAAATCTTCTCCAGACATCACTTTCTGGTTTCCTGCAACGTATTGCCGGATTTGATTAACAAAGGTGATTTCAGTGCTGATCGCCAGGGATGCCTTATCCACGTAAATTTTCTGAACAGCCGGATTAAAAAGCGTCGCAGATAAACGCCGCATCTCGTCTCCCTTCTCCAGAATCGGTATCTCCGGCTGTTTAAGGGCTTCTTCCGGAAGGATCACCGTTATGGAATTATTCACTGAAGTCCGACAGGCCAGGACTGATTCCATGCGGTCTTCCTGACGCATCAGGATCCGGCATTTTCCACAGATTCCTTTCCCGCCACATACCAGATCCAGAAAAATACCTGCATCAATACAGGCTTCGGATAGAAGAGTGCCTGCTGGGACGGTTATCCGTTTATTCATTTGCTGGAAAAACACGTCACAATTTTTCATTTCAGTCTCCTAACTAAAGACATATCTCTTTTAACGCTCATACAGGCAGGTCATCCAATAACCAAAACGGTGCCGGATTTTCTTTCCCTGACACCGTATCTTAATTTTTGACACATTTCTTATGGCGATTTAAACAGCGCCCCATTAACTATCTCAACGATTGCATGACCGCATCCGCTATTTCATCTTTTTCCAGCACTTCCTGATGACGGATTTCCTTTTTTTCCAATCCCTTCAAGCCTGATGGAATCCGGACACCCGTCGCTTTGTGAAGAGCCTGGATTGCTTCAAACCCATCGGCTGATTTCGGCAAGCCAATGGCTGCTGCGACACTGTCGGCAAACTTGTAAGCACTGGCAGTGGCTGCAATCACTGTGGGAGTAGCATCACCGGTAGTGCTCAGGTAATCAGCATACACCTTATACCCCACGGCGGTATGCGGATCCATCAGATACCGGTGGTCCTGGTACATGATGCGGATCGCCTCACTGGTTTCCTCCTCGGTAGCGAATCCGGCATAAAAGTCTGTGAGGCCCACCCGGATATCATCACCGGCTCTGTAATGTTTTTCTTCCTCCAGGGCTTTCATCAGACTGGCCACCTGTTCCCCGTCACTGCCCGAGAGATGGTAGAGCAGTCTTTCCAGGTTACTGGACACCAGGATATCCATGGAAGGGGAGCTGGTGATATGAAACTCTCGGCGGATATCATAGACACCGGTATTGATAAATTCGGTGAGTACCTTGTTCCGGTTGGAAGCGCAAATGAATTTCCCCACGGGGATGCCAAGTTCCCTGGCATAATAGGCTGCGAGAATATTCCCGAAGTTGCCTGTGGGGACCACCACATTCATAAGATCCCCCGGCAGCAGCGTTCCCTGTTCCAGCAGCTTAACATAAGCCCAGACATAATAAGTCACCTGGGGGATCAGCCTGCCGATATTGATGGAGTTGGCAGAGGAAAACTGCCAACCCTTCTCCTTGAGAACCGCCGCCAGAGATGTGTCATTAAAAATCTTTTTCACTGCAGCCTGAGCATCGTCAAAGTTCCCCCGAATGCCGAAAACATGGGTGTTGCCACCTTCCTGTGTCGTCATCTGGCGCTGCTGTACCTGACTGACCCCCACATGAGGGTAAAAGACGATGATTTCCGTGTTCTCAACTCCTGCAAAGCCTTCGAGTGCCGCCTTGCCTGTATCTCCGGAGGTGGCAGTCAGAATTGCGATTCGATCACTTTCATTCTCTTTCTTCAGTGCCGTGGTCAGCAGACGCGGCAGAATGGAGAGGGCCATATCTTTAAAGGCAGCCGTACGTCCGTGAAAAAGTTCCAGAAAATAGACGTCCCCTGCTTTGACCAGAGGAGCCACTTCGGCTGCCTCGAACTTCTGATCATAGGCGCTGTTGATACACTGGCGAAGCTCCGTCTCCGTGTAGTCTGTCAGATAACGGGAAAGAACCTGATAGGCTACCTCCTTGTAGTTTCGTCCTTTCAACGCTGACGTCTTTTCCAGCATTCGGGGCATGATCTCCGGAACAAACAGACCGCGGTCTTCAGCAATCCCTTTAATGATCGCCTGGGCAGCACTTTTCTTCCCATCGGTTTGTTCGGAACGGCTGCTTCGGGTGCTCACATATTTCATCTTCATCATTCCCCCTTTCTTGACATCCGTTATTTCGACTGGGTGGACCCCGGCATTTTCCCGATCCGGTCGAAGGCTTCTTTCAGACGATTCAGTCCCACTGTACAGGCAATACGGATGTATCCTTCACCACAGCGACCGAAAGCGTTCCCAGGGATCGTCAGCACCTGTGCCTGGTCCAGGATGCATTCACTGGCCTGTGCGGAAGTCAGGCCGGTTTTCTTAATGTTAATGAACAGATAGAAGGTTCCCTGAGGCGCCAGCACACTCATCCAGGGGATCTCACGGATCCGGCTCGCAGCATAAAGAACCCTTTCCTTATACAACTGCACCGCTGGCGGCTGAATGGTTTTCCGGTTTCGCAGCGCAAAAACCGCTGCCCGTTGCGAAATGGAGGGAGCTGTAAACACGACATTTTCATTCACCTGCTGGCAGACGCGGATAATGTCCGGTGGCCCAATGATATTCCCCACCCTCCAGCCTGTCATGGTGAAATCCTTGGAAAAACTGTTGATAATCACCAGCCGGTCACGAAGGGTTTTCCAGGTAATCATCGAACGGAAGACTCCCTGAAATAGATAGGCGCCGTAAATCTCATCGGAGATGATAAGCAGATCATGTTTTACCGCCATATCACCGATCATCTGCAAGGTTTCTGAACTGTAGACGGCCCCTGTGGGATTAGAGGGTGAATTGACAATGATTGCCCGGGTTTTATTCGTGACAGCTGACCGCAGCTGATGCAAATCAACCTGAAATCCTGTTTCTTCGAAAGTGTCCAGTTCCACCGGAACGCCTCCGGCCAGCTGGATCTGCTGATAATAGGGAGTGAAATAGGGCGACGGGATGATTACTTCGTCCCCCGGATTCAATACCGATTCCAGTACCAGGTACATGGCAAGGCAGGCACTGGCGGTCACCATCACTTCCGGGTCGGTCACCTCGGCCTGATATTCCTCCTGATAGAAACGCCTGATTTCTTCCCGCAATTCCGGATCGCCCCGAAAATCGGTATAGTGAGTATGCCCTTTCAGCGCTTCCTGAAAGGCAAAGTTTATAATCCCTTCGTCTGTTGTCTGGTCAGGGTCCCCTAAACTCAGATTAATGACATTGTCATATTTTTTAGCCAGTGCATCCACCGCCCCCATGGGGGTGGACTGATCTTTCCAGTAACGTCTGGCAACAAATTTGTGTTCCATTGCAGGTCATCCTCCTGGCTGGCGTCAGATCCCCCGGGGACGCCGTGCCACCAGTTCGATTTCCACCTGGGCACCCAGGGGAAGCGCAGCCACGCCGATGGTGGTTCGTGCAGGATACGGCTCTGAAAATTCCTCCGCATACACTTCGTTCATAGCGGCAAAGTTGCCCATATCCGTCAAATACACATTCACTTTCTGGACATCTTTGGGTGTCAGGCCGGATGCCTTCAACACATTAAACAGGTTAACAAAACACTGCCGGGTCTGGGCGGCAATATCGCCCTGCGCCAGCTTGCCGGTGGCAGGGTCCAGTGGCGTCTGGCCGGAGAGAAACACCAGGCCTTCTGAATCAATAGCGTGGGAATAAGGGCCGACGGCTGCCGCTCCCGGAGCGGTAAAGGCTTTTCTGGTCATGATCATCTGCCTCCATTTCGTCTTTGATGCCTTCATTATCATATATGCTGATCTATTCATAAACGCTAGGCTGTTTCGCCACCGTCCAGGGGTATGTGCTGCCCGGTAATATAAACGGCTTCATCGGATGCGAGAAAGACGAAGAGCCCTGCCACTTCTTCAGGTGCCGCATGCCGTTTCATGGGGATTCCCTGGTTCACTTTATCCAGCATTTCGTCGGAATATTCCGCTCGCTGCATCGGTGTCAGAACATATCCCGGGCAGATGGAGTTGACTCTGATGTGGGGTGCGTATTCCAGTGCCAGGGTGCGGCCCAGCAAAATGACGCCGGCTTTGGACGCATTGTAGTCAGCATAGTAGGGATGGCCCTCCATGCCGTTGGTGGAGGCGGTGAACAGCACCACTCCCGACTGCTGTAATGCCATCCGTTTCAAGGCTTCTTTGGCACACAGATACATGCCTCCCAGATTGATGTCCACGACGCGCTTCCACTGCTCATAAGTGGTGTCTTTGAAAAGATTGCGGATACTGATGCCGGCGTTGGACACCAGTACGTCGATCCCGCCGATCAGATGATCCGTTTTTTCAAAGCCCCTTTTAACACTTATTTCATCACTGACATCCACCACTTCACCGCCGGCCAGTTCGTGATGATTCTTAAGGACCTCATCCAATGCCAGGGAATTGATATCAAAAAGGACCACTTTTGCCCCTTCCTGTGCAAACCGTTTCGCCGTGGCCAGTCCAATCCCGCTGGCGCCTCCGGTGACCACCACACGTTTGCCCGCCATGTCTTCATATCTCGCCATAAAGCCGCCTCCGTTTCTGCTTTGAGTATCGTCTGATTTCCCTGATTTTATCATAGTCATGCCGGTTTCTCAATGAGTGCTCCTGGAGGATCCGAAATATATTCTTATGGAAACAATGCGGCATTATGGTATGATAATAGCAATAGCCCACCAGGTAGTCCTTTTAAATACAATTGATAGGGGAATCCCTTCATGAAAAAGTTCACGCCTCACAAAAAGAACTGCATTCAGCTGAACAGGTTTCTGCCCGCTGCCCTGCTGACAGGATTGCTGGTGTTCACTTCCACTTTGCCTGCTGCTGCTCTGCCGATTGATGAAAACACTGCTCAGCGGCCAATGCGGGGGATCTGGGTTGCATCGGTGCTGAACATCGATTACCCCAAGAATGCCACCACAAACCCCGTACAGCTGAAATCAGAAGCTATTCAAATTCTGGACACGGCACAGGCAGCTGGCCTGAATACCATTTTCCTCCAGGTGCGCCCTACAGCGGATGCTTTCTATCCTTCACAGTATTACCCCTGGTCCCGCTACCTGACCGGAATTCAGGGACTGGCCCCACAAAACGGCTTTGACCCCCTTCAATTCTGGGTGGAGGAAGCCCACCAGCGGGGCCTCGAACTCCATGCCTGGCTGAACCCGTACCGCATTACCCGTAAAACGGCAGATGAACCTCCTCATGATTTCGCATCCCTTGACCCTTCCAACCCTGCCCGAAAATATCCGGAATGGGTGGTTCAGCACACCGACGGAAACCTTTATTTTGATCCCGGCCTGCCGGAAGTGCGCCGTTACCTCATCAATGGTGCCATGGAATTAATTGAAAACTACGCAATCGACGGGATCCATTTTGACGACTATTTTTATCCGGGCAAGGAATTCAACGATGCCGCCACCTTTTCGCGTTATGGCCGCGGCTACTCCAGCGTTGAGGAATGGCGCCGTGAAAACGTAAACACCCTGATCCGTGACCTCCACCACCGCATTTTGAAAAGTCCACGCCCCGTAAGCTTTGGGATCAGCCCCTTTGGCATTTGGGCCAATGACCATGCTCACCCACTCGGCAGCGCCACCCGGGGTAACCAGACTTATTTTTCTCATTATGCTGATCCCCTGGCATGGATTCAGGAGGGTACCATCGATTACATTGCTCCTCAGCTCTATTGGCATATCGGTTTTGAGATTGCCGATTACCGGATCCTGCTGGATTGGTGGCACCAGGCGACCCTGAACTCGTCAGTGGACCTGTACATTGGACAGGCCGCCTACCGCACTGAAAATGCGGACAACGCCAGTCCCTGGCACGGTGTGATGGAAATCGAGCGGCAACTGCAGCTGAATGAAGGATATTCCGGTGTCAAGGGCAGTATTTTTTATAACTACAGTTCTCTGGCCCGCAGCTCCGAATTGAAATCGCTGCTGCGTAACCGATATCTTTCGGCGGCACCGGATGAACGAAGGGCATCCGAAAGCATGATCATGCCAGTCATCCGGGGTGCTGCTGACAGAAATTCCCTGCGGCAGGCCGTCCTTTCCACTCCCCGGGACAGTTATTTGCGGCAAATCATGAAAACTGCCTTTCCAGGGCGATTTTAACCGCCTGCTCTGAAAAAATCCCGTAATCAAAAGGGCCCTCCAAAGTGGGAGCGGCCCTTTCTCTCTTCATGATTTTGATGCAGCAGCACGGTGTTACCATCAGCTGATTGATGATTGTCGATACAAGGAAGTCTTTTGCGGGAATTGTGTGCTTGTATTGATTGATAACGCAAGGGAGGTGCCGGTATTGATCCAGGAGTTTATCAAAGCTTTCCTCCTGATTTTTGTTGCAGAAATGGGGGATAAAACACAAATTCTGGCTATGGCTTTTGCCACCCAGTATCCGGTCAAAAAAGTACTGGCAGGCATCTTTGCCGGCGTGCTTTTAAACCACGGTCTGGCGGTGGTATTGGGTAGTCTGCTCTCAACGCTCATCCCACTCAATTCGATTCAGATTATCGCCGGCTTTGCCTTTGTGGGTTTTGCTCTCTGGACACTGAAACCGGAGGCAGATGCGGCAGACAATACCACCGGTGCTGCATCTTACGGGCCTGTAGTCACAGTGGCCGCCGCTTTTTTTATCGGAGAACTGGGAGACAAAACACAGCTGGCCGTCATTACTCTCTCCGTGGATACCGTTTACCCACTGTTCATTCTGGCTGGCGCTGTCCTGGGAATGCTGGTCACCGGAGGAATGGGGATCTTCATCGGCAAAAGACTGGGGGACCGAACGCCTGATTTTGTCATCAAGCTGGCTGCCTCCGGAATTTTCCTGATCTTTGGAGTCGCCAAACTCATCCAGACACTGCCATCGGTGGTTTTAACGGCAACGAACATCGTGCTTTTTGTCATCGTTGTGGGATCAGTCATGAGCTGGTTGATTCACCTCATGCTGGAAAAAAGAAGACGCGGTGTGGAAACCGCCTTCCGAAAAAGAGCCCGGGAATTGCACGCGTATTATCAGCAAATCAACGAATCAGTTAGTCAGATATGCCTGGATAACGGTGTATGCCTCACCTGCCGTGGGAATGAATGCCTGGTGGGCTACACGAAAACCCTGATCGAACATGGAATGGCGGAAGCCCCCGATGCACAGGATGCCACGGAACCCAGTATTGAAGACCTGCACCGGGTCTTTGATCCGTCAAAAACCCTGAGTGCTCTGAAACTGACGCTGGCCATGATGCAGCGGAGTCAGGAAAACATGGCCAACAGGCACCTGCATCGGATCCGCCGAAACCTTGAAACGATTCTTTTCAACCGGTACCTGGAAGAGATGCCGGAGTGGCCGGCTTATGAGAAATGGCTGACTTCCCTGAACCAGCCTGAGGCCTTAGAATTGCTGGATGACTTGAAGTCAGGAACACTGGAGCGCCCGGCTGATTTGGGTGACATGAGTAAATCCGATAAGGTGTAGCGACATGGTTTTTGATTACAGCCTGGCAGCAGTCTCAGCCAGCCGGGCAGCCATGGTTTCCGTGATATTCCGAAGTTCGATAATCTCTGCCCAGTCGGCAGGAATCACCTCCATACCACCATAAGCGCCCAGTAAATTGCCGCAGATGGCTCCGGTGGAATCGCTGTCGCCACTGTGATTGACTGCCAGTGTCACCGATGCGCGGAAATCCCGGCGTTTCATTGCACAGTAAACGGCAATGGCCAGTGCTTCTTCCGCTACCCAGCCTTCCCCAAGCTCAGGAATCACTTCTTCTGCCCTTTCTGTACTGCGCGCATAACCCACAGCCCGTTCCAGGGCACAGCTGGTTTCCTCATGCTGGCGATAATCTCTGAGGAGCCAGAGTGCTGTTTCGACCCCTTCACTCAACTCCTTGCCGCTGATGAGTTCGGCAATGATAGCCGCAAAGGCGCCGGCAGTCAGGTAGCCTGTCGGATGACCATGGGTGATTGCGGCAGCTTCGGCCCCCACCTGGAAAGCCCTGGTTGCATCATCATGAAAAAACAGGCCGACAGGTGCTACACGCATGACTCCCCCACACCCCTTGCTCTTGTTCAGGGGCTGTTCGATGGTGCCCATGGTGCCGCCGCCCAGTGTCGTTAAACAGGTATTGCCCGGAGCACGGCGTGCAAAAAGCTCTTTCTGATCCAGCAGGCTGAAGTCTTCTTCATGAGGCTGTCGCTCCAGCCACACTTCTTCCCGTTTCGAAGACAACTTCCCCTGCTGTGTATAATACCAGCGCATGTAAGCCGGGTAGAGTCCGCTGCTATAGGGATGGGCGTTCCGGGTGGTGTCTCTGTGCCGTCCCCTACCCCGGTGAGCAGCCCAGATTAATCCATCCGCAGTAAACAGGGTCATCTGTGTATCGTCGGACACTAATGCTTTGCCAGTGCGCCGGTCAGGAACCAGATCCGTAATACCGCTGGCACCAAATTGTGAAAGAATCTCGATGCGTCCCATGAATTCGACTGTGTATCCCAAGGCATCGCCAATGGCTCCTCCCAGCAGTGATGCCGTAAACCGGTCTTTCAGGTGTTCCAATATTTCCATGATCATCGCCTCCTGCTTCTCTGGTTGATTCTATGCCAATGAATCGATGTTCATTGAAAGCTGATGGTGTTCTCCTTTGTCTTATGCGGGGCAGTCTCACGTTGGTTATCTATTGAAAACACTTGCCCCACAGTCAGTATACCATGTGAATGAATGATAAAATATTACAATTGCATGAATTGTTCAGTAATGCCTGCGCCGCCCCAAAAAAAAGCTGGTGTATTTGCCTTTCAACATATATAATGATTCTACTGCAAAAATTAGTAATTTTTCCCTCACAACCCCTGTGATATGAAA
>JAWSUV010000042.1:0-21121 GCA_033549305.1 Bacillota bacterium
GAAGAGAGCGAAAAGCAAAATCTGGCAGAAATCATTGTTTCAAAACACCGCCATGGTGAAACAGGCACTATTGAAATGGTCTGGCTTGGCCAGTACCAGAAATTTGCCGATTCATCCCGTTACAGCAGTTGATGCAAGGCTTCGTCCAGCGATTTTAATCGTCGGATCCTGTCTTGCGTCGGGTCGGCTTCTGTGTTACAATAATGTTGAGTGTTTTACTATGGATTTTACAGGCAGCGGTTTGCCTGAAGGAGGGATAGAATGGCTAAAATAACCCATGAAATGACCATTATGGAGGTCTTGAAAATGGATCCCGGTGTGGCTCCTATCTTTATGAAACATGGACTTCACTGTCTTGGATGCCCCGGTGCCACCATGGAAAGCATCCATGATGCCGGTCAGGTACACGGCATTGATGTGGATGTCCTGGTGAACGAGTTGAACCAGTACATGGAAAACAGTGCTTCATAAAGAAGGCATGAAGTGATCAGGAACAACCTAAAAACCCCGGCGAACGAAAGTTCGCCGGGGTTTTTCTCTGATGAGGCTACTGGCGGTGCGGGTTAAACAACAGGGACAGAAAATCCAGGGGAAGAGGCAACCGGTTACCACTGATAAAAAGTTCCTGTAAATCTTCTTCAGAGGGGGGACAGCTGTTTTTTACCTGCTGCATCTCCTGATGAATCTGCTCCATCTTGGCATCGAGCCGCGCGACAGTCTCTGCTGCTTCCTTCAGACCGTCTTTCAAATGAGAAGGAACGTCCTTGTCATATTTATAGTAAATTTTGTGTTCCAGGCTGGCCCAGAAATCCATGGCAATGGTCCGGATCTGAACCTCCACGTAAACATCTGAAACCCGGTCCGACAGCGGAACAGGCGTTTGCAGGATCATGTGCAGGCTTTGGTAACCATTGGGCTTGGGGGCCTTAATGTAATCCTTGTATTCCACCACCGTGATGTCCTGTTGTTTTTGCAGAAGGTCACTGACCTTATAAATATCAGAAACAAAAGAACAGTTTATACGAAGTCCGGCAATATCCCGGACATTTTCGCGGATAGACTCCAGAGACCAGTCATACCCACGCCGCTGGATCTTTTTCAGGATGCTTTCCGGTGTTTTGAGACGGGATTTCACATGTTCAATCGGATTGTAATCGTGGATCAGTTCAAATTCCTGCTTCATGATATCGATCTTTGTCTTGATTTCTTCCAGGCCAAATTTATAGGAGAGCATGAAACGTGTCAACTCGTGCTTAAATCGTTTCAACTGTTCCAGACGGTCTTGGGGAAGGGGATTGCGATTCATTTGCCATCACTCCTCGAGATTTCGCGGTAGATCTGGGATGGGGTAGACGTGCACCTCTATTATGGCAAAGAGAAGGAAACCTGTCAAATGGAAAGAGAAGGGTTCTGTGCTTCACGGGTATGAGCCGCTCATGAGAAGGATAAAAAACGAAGGATCACAAAAAAGGTGAAACAAATCGGTCGTTTTTACGTTATGATGAATGAAAAGAGGTGATGAACCATGATCAAATACCTGATACCCATCCTGATTATCGGCATTGTACTGATCTGGTTGGGATTGTACGGTTTCGCGATCTTATCCATTCCGATGGGGTCTGGAATGGAAACAGTCTTTAGAATCACCGGACTAACAGTTGTCGTGTGCGTCATGGGAATAGCAGTGAAGGTTCTTGTGGACCGGATCCGCGAAATTAAAAAGGAGGAAGAAGATGATTATCGTCAATACTGATTTTATTTCAGGAAAAGAACTGGAAACGCTTGGCATGGTGAAAGGGTCAGTGATTCAGGCCAAACATGTGGGGAAAGACATCATGAGCGGGCTGAAAGGCCTTGTGGGGGGCGAACTGACCGCTTATTCAGAGATGATGAATGAAGCCAGAGCCAAAGCCACCAAGCGGATGGTGGAAGAAGCCCAGGCCATGGGGGCGGATGCCGTTGTCAATATGCGGTACACATCATCAACGGTAATGCAGGGAGCAGCGGAAATCCTGGCGTATGGGACGGCCGTAAAATTTAAATAACAGGTGATCATAACATGAGGGTTAAACCGGAACCCGTGACATGATCCCTCCAAAGAAGACAGTCGAATGAATCAATATTGGACCAGTCTGCTTGGAGGTTTTTTTAAGCACTCAATTTGATGAATCAGGTGACGGAAAAAAGAAAAGAATGACGAGTGCTGTATAAAAATCACAAATAAAGGAATAAATTTGGTGAAAATTAGCGAAAAAAACCTCAAATCATGGAACAATGATCCGCCGATACAAAATAACGTTCATTTATTTGTTGACCCTTCCGGTGAGCCTGTGGTACGATATAGGAGCATTGAGAGGAGTGGAAATCATGTCGACAACCGCGATTGTGGGCGCCCAGTGGGGCGATGAAGGAAAAGGAAAAGTCATAGACTACCTGGCCAGCCAGGCAGATGTGATAGTGCGGGCTCAGGGAGGTAATAACGCCGGTCATACGGTGGTGGTGGGAGAGACCAAATACACCTTTCACCTGATGCCTTCGGGGGTGCTTTATGACGGGAAAACGAATCTGATTGCCGGTGGCGTGGTTTTTGATCCCGAAGGATTTCTGAATGAAATGGCAAGACTTAATGCCCAGGGAGTTAAAATCAGCAATGTGTACATTGATGAACGCGCACACTTGATTTTCCCTTATCACAAACGCATTGACGAGCTGCAGGAAGAAGCCCGTGGAGAGGAATCAATCGGGACCACCAAACGGGGAATAGGCCCCTGCTACATGGATAAGATCGAGCGAACCGGGATTCGTGTGGGAGAGTTTCTGCATCCTGACCGACTGGCAAAATTCATCGGGAAGCAAACTGCCCGAAAGAATCTGATCCTGGAAAAAGTGTATGGTGTTTCTGGGTTTGATTCGCAGGAAATGATTGAGACCTACCTGGCATATGCGAAACAACTGGCTCCCTACATCACTGATACCAACCGATTACTCCAGGAAGCGCTTGCTCAGGGCAAAAAAGTACTCCTGGAAGGAGCCCAGGGAGCGTTGCTGGATATTGATCACGGCACCTATCCTTATGTCACTTCCTCTCATCCGACCGCGGGCGGATTCTGTACCGGTGCCGGAATCGGCCCCAACCAGATTGATGAGGTGATCGGTATTGTGAAAGCCTATACTACCCGGGTCGGGAAAGGCCCTTTCCCGACGGAGGAAGATAATTCCACAGGAGATGCAATTCGGATTAAAGGCAAGGAATTCGGCTCCACCACCGGACGGCCCCGACGCTGCGGATGGCTGGATGGGATCATGCTGCGCTATACTGCCCGCATTAATGGGATGACCGGAATTGCCCTCATGCTGGTGGATGTGCTGGATCAGTTTGAAGAAATCAAGTTTTGCACCGGATATGAACTGGATGGTGAAGTGATGACGCATTTTCCAGCCAATCTGGCCGATCTGGAACGGTGCCGGCCTGTGTACCGGATGCTGAAGGGGTGGCAGAAGGACATCACAGACATCACCAGCTACGAAGGACTGCCACGGGAAATAAAAGATTATATCGGTGTCATTGAAGATTTTATCGGCGTCCCGGTCAAACTGATTTCTGTCGGACCAAAAAGAAGTCAGACCATTGTCAGGGAGACGCTTATCTGAGATTAAGGTGCAACATCATTGGTTGGAGACAGCAAAAAACCGGCTTCTGGGATGGCCGGTTTTCGTTTGTTTTGCATCAATCAGTGGTCATCTCTGGATTAATGAAACGGGGAGGGCACCCACCGCTTCCATGAGGTCAATGGGGTTCAGTTCAAGCAACAGCCCTTTATGCCCGGCATTCACCATAATGGCGGAATATTTCAGAGCGCTTTCGTCCAGATAAACGGGATAGGGTTTCTTTAATCCGATGGGAGAGACGCCGCCCCGGATATACCCTGTCAATGCCTGGATCTCCTTCAGGGGAACCATTTCAACTTTTTTGTTGCCGCTGGCCGATGCCAGGGCTTTAAGGTTGAGTTCGGCATCGCCTGGGAGGCAGGCGACGATTACCCCGGTTTTGTCGCCCTTCAGCACCAGCGTTTTAAAAAGCCGGGATACGTCAAAATCATTGATGACGGCAATGTGTTCCGCGCTTAAATCAGCCTCATCGAGCAGATAAGGCTTAAGGGCATAGCTGATTCTCAGGCTGTCCAGCCTTCGGGCGGCATTGGTTTTCCCTTTGGCCATGATGGTTCCTCCTTACTCCGCTCCAGCTCTTTCCCATCGGACATCCTTGCCAAAAAATTTAACAAAATTGTAATGAGCAAAAATGCGGGAACAAATCCGGTCATCGTAACGCTCCATTAATGCGCTTGGAGGCAGATTAGTGGAGATCAGCGTTTTTCGCCCTTCGAGCTGGCGGGTATTGATGATCTGGAATAACTGGCTGTTGGTGAAGGTATTGGTCAGCTCCGTCCCAAGGTCGTCAATGATTAACAGATCGCTGGCAAAAAGGCGTTCGAGCGTCTGTGGGTCTTTCTCCCGGGCATCTCTGCCAAAATAATTGGCTTCCAGCAGGCTGATAAGCTTAATGGCTGTCTGGTAAATGACAATCCGGCCGTGATCCAGCAGGGATTTGGCGATACAATTGGCCATAAAGGTTTTTCCCAGTCCTGTAGGACCGAAAAACAGCAGGTTTTTTTCCTCCGGCAAGTCAAAGTTAAAGGCAAAGCCTTCGCATTCATGGAGAATTTGAAGCATGTTTTCGCGTTGAGACAGACTTTCTCCGCTCACTTTGTCTTGGGAGAACAGGTCGAGTCTGAATGTTTTAAAATTCTCCTTTTCGAGGATTCCGGAGAGATTGGACATTTGATAGGCTTCGTTAATCAGCTGCTGCTTAAAACAGCTGCAATGAGAACCATCCTTTAAAATGCCCCGGTCCGCACACTGGGAGCAGGTCCAATCGGGCTCAAAATCTGCGTCGGTGAGACCATGACGGCTCATTACGTCCTGGCGTTGTTTCCCCATGAAGGTTAAGTCTTTCTCCAACTGGGACAATAGCGCCTCCTGATTTTCGGGCTCTGCCAGCAGTCCCCGGGATATGGACAGGCTTTTTCGGGTCATCTGTGATTCGAGAGCCGCCAGCTCGGGGATGCGCTTGTAAATGGCCGAGACTTTTTCTTCCCGCCTGGCTTCAGCTGAACGCCGGTTTTTTTCATACGTCATCATAATTTCCTGCACAACAGCTGACCGCTTCATGACTCATCCCCCTTACGCGGGCGTCGTTTTCGGCCCAGCAGAATTTTTTCAAGCTCTTCGTTGGTATAGTCTTTACCGCGGCTCTCCGGCAGGTGGAAGCCGGTTTTTTTTGCCTGGCGAACCGATGACACGTCGCGATTCCCAGCGGATCCGGATTTTTCCCTGCGAAGCTTCTCCTGACGATCGACCGCCTCAGGTGTTTGAAGGCCGTCCTGATGCCACCGTTCCAGAATGCCGTTAATGTACTTGATGCTGGGTTTCGCTGTACCGGCGGACAAATCACATGCCTTCAGGATCATTTCCATCGAAAAATGATACTGATCAAACCAGGCGTCCATGATCCGGCTTTCCGCCTCTGAGGGAAGCCGGCCATGGAAACCCAGGGATTTAAACACAGTGTTGTGTTGCCGGTAACGCAGCTGCATTTTATCCAGAAAGGCCTGTACCAGTTCCGGCGAGGTTAACCCTTCGTCTACCCAGTTACGCACAATTCCGGCCACATAGGGAAGACTGCGCACGTCCTTCTGCAGAACTGCATATTGAAAAGCCATTATGACCACCTGTTTATCCACTTTATAATGGTGAAGCCATTCCAGGATTTGCATTTCTTCGTTGGGCACCAGCGCCCGCTGCAACAGCCGGTCAATCTTTTCGAAAAACTGACGGAAACCTTCTTTTTCATGCACTTCCAGCAGGTCGGCAGGGGTTGCTGCATAGGAGGATGGAGCGGGGTTGTTTGTCTCCGCCACGGGAAATGTCAGTCCTGCATGCTTTAAGTGAAGGGTCTTTAAAGAGACGAATTCAACAACAGGCTCTTCCGCCGTATCTCCGGAGGGGACGAGCCGAACCAGGTTTTTCTCTTCCCAGTATTGCCAGGCGCGGGCAACTTCCTCCGCGGGAAGGTTCAGGTTATTGGCAATCGTGTGGGAGGTAAACCGCTTACCTTCGGTTGCTTGCAGGGAATACCGATATCCCAGCAGATAGACCTTGACAAAATCTCCCGGGGCCATGGGCATATAGAGATCCAAAAAGAGGTTTTCGACCGGCGTGTCGTGAAGGTCCACCGGGATTTTTTCCAATTGAAAAGGCATCATCATCGCTCCTGAACCTATTATTGTTACCCTGCGATTTGTCGATCAACCAGCCATCGGCACCAGGGATGTGATTTCATTATACCACAGCTGCCTTGCGGCGTTCATCAGCGAAAAAATCAAAGGATAAACTCGGGCAGTTATCGATAAAACCGTTGAAATCAGCCCATAGAAAAAGAACAAACCCATGTTCTGTATTGTATCCGGGACTTTAGTAGGATATAATATTTTCGTGTTACGGCTCTCATTAATAACGGGAGAGCTGTTTGCGTGTTTCAACAATCAGAAAAGACAACGGTATAACCGCAGCTATTCGTTTCAGCACAGTGTGCGACTTTAGCCGTCATCAGGAGGGGATCAGCGCATGTCAACGCATAAACATCCAGATGAGAAGCATCAAGACAGCTGGATTAAACGCTTGACAGAGAAAGTGAAGAATCAGCGATGTCGATGGATGGACAAAATGAAGGCACTGGCCAGAAGCAAGGAAGCGGCCTTAAATGAAAATAGCTGCATCACAGACAGCGGCCTGGAAGATAACCGGCATCGACGAAAGATGAAGCGAATCTGGAGGAAACGGCGAAAACAATTGCTGGCAGGTGTTGCGGGTATCACCGTGATTGCCGTTGCGGTTTCATTTGTTTCGGCATACCAGCGCAGTTATGAGGAAAGCCTCCTGGCCTATGCAGTGATACTGGATGGCCAGCAGATCGGCATCGTTCGGGAAGCAGCGGCCTTTAATGAAGCGGTAGATTCCCTGCAGCAGGAGATGGAACGCCTGTACGGTATGGAAGCTTACATACCAGACACGAAGGAATTGCTTGAAACCAAAGCAACAGATGAAGAGCTCAACACCAGTGCGGAAATCATTGCAGCCCTGAAAGATCAGACGGGCATTAAGGTTCGGGCAACCGCTCTGATGGTGGAAGGGGAATCCCTGGTGATTCTTCCCAACCGCCGGAAAGTTGAAGAGCTGCTGCACATCATCACGGATCCACACCTGGATCCACTGGTGACGTACCTGGAAACCGGTTTTGCTGAAGACGTGGAATTGCAGGAAGTGGCTGCTGACCTGACGGAAATCTGGGATATGGAAGAGGCTCTCCAGTTTCTCAAGACCGGCACCAATGAAGTTAAGATCCATGAAGTGCAGTCGGGAGAAAGCACTTGGATTATTGCTGAACGAAACAGCATGACGGTGGAAGAAATTGAGATGGCGAATCCCGGCCTTAATTCCTCCCGGCTCAGCATCGGCCAGGATCTGAACCTGATAGTCCCGAAGCCATACCTAACGGTCCGCACCAAAGAATATGCAGAACTGGCAGAACCCATACCCTTTGAAACAGAAGAAGTTCCTACCGACAATCTCTATAAGGGTGACCGCAGGATTACCACCCAGGGGGAGGATGGGTTCCACGAGGTGAAAGCCTATATTGTCCGTGACAACGGCAAGGAATCGAACCGGGAAATATTGCACGAAAACCGGATCGACGAACCTGTCACCCGTGTTGTGGCTGTGGGCACCAAAACACGTCCTGCCACCATGGCCACCGGCATCTTTATTATGCCCACCCGCGGCAGACTGACGTCGCGCTTTGGTTGGCGGAACGGAGCCCGACACACGGGAATTGACCTGGCAGCTTCCACGGGAACCGTTGTGAAAGCATCGGACGCTGGCCGCGTTTCCTTTGCCGGGACGCGGGGAGCGTATGGTCGGCTGGTGATCATTGACCATGAAAACGGGAAGCAAACTTACTATGCGCACTTAAACACCATTTCGGTAAAAGCCGGAACCCGTGTCCACCAGGATCAGCAGGTCGGCACCGTCGGGTCCACCGGCAGAAGTACCGGCCCTCACCTGCACTTTGAAGTGCGGGTTAACGGTACTCCGGTGAATCCATACAATTATCTGTAACAGGATCATGAATACACTCACGTAAAAGAATACGTTAAATGAACCCCGGAAGTTTCGGGGTTCATTGTTTTTTTGCTGAACCGGATAAAAACAGCAGGAATGTTAAGGATTTGTTTAGCTTGCTGTGGTAGCATGAGGATGTTTCAAACGGTTTTATCTGTTCCGGTCCGGGGAAATTCAGGCGATTGGCCGTAAAACAAACCGTCCCGAAGGTGATGATTCACCAATAGGACAGAGGACAGAGAGGAGTGGGAAAGGTAAGACGAAAACAGCTGTAAAAGGGACACTGCGTTGATCATGAGAGGTGAAAGATGAAAGAGGATCTACATGAAAAAAGCAGGGCATTTGTCTTGATTCTGATGATGATTTTCAGCATGACTGGCTGTGGCGGAAGTACTCCAGAGCAGGCAGCAGAACCGTCGGAGCAGAATGAATCACCAGCAGAAACACCGACGGACAGCGCCTACAAAATTGGCTTCATGACGGGCACCGTTTCCCAGAATGAAGAGGAGTATCGGGCGGCTGAAAACATGCAGGCTCTTTATGGTGGCATGATCGAAATCTCCACTTACCCTGACCGCTTCATGCAGGAGCAGGAAACGACCATCACCAACATGATGGCCATGGCGTCAGATCCTCATCTGAAAGCGATTGTCATGGTGCAGGCGGTGCCTGGTGCAGCAGCGGCGATCGCCCGTGTTCGTGAAGTGCGGTCTGAGATGATGTTCATCCTGGGGACGCCGGGTGAGGATCCGGAAAGGATCAAAGGCTGCGGCTATCCGGTTAAAGGACAGACCGCTGAACCGGGTGAACCCAGTCTTTTATTAGTGTTTTCAGGGCGAATGCGTTGTCAAGGACTGTAGTGGCAGCTGGTGAAGGAGGAAGAGCGCGTTGATAAAAGCGATTCTGGTGGACGACGAGCCGATGGCCATGAAAAGAGTGAAGAAAATGCTGCAGTCGACCGGATTGGTGCTGATGAAAAACATGTATACGGCACCTCAAAAGGCATTGCAGAACCTGAGGCAGGACGATCCGGAGATGGCATTCCTGGATATTGAGATGATCGGGATGACGGGACTGATGCTCGCTCAATAAATGCAAGACATAAAACCGGGGCTGGAAGTGGTCGTCGTAACGGCGCACAGCCAGTATGCACTCGAGGCATTTAAAGTCCATGCATCGGGGTTCCTGTTGAAACCTGTTGGTTTGAGGGATGCCTTGGATTTGCTGCGGACGGTCATGCTTCGAAAATATTCCGGGTTGGAAATTCAGGAAACGCCGCAAAAAGAAAAACGCATGTATGTCTCCAGTTTCGGCAGCTTTGCGATTTATACCAATGCGAAAAGACCCCGGTATTGACAGTGGCGAACCAGTAAAACCCGCGAACTCTTCGCGTTTCTGCACTATCATCAGGGCCAACCCGTGATGCGTGATACGATTCTGGAAGCACTATGGCCGGAAATGGAGCCGGATAAGGCAGAAAAAATCTTCTACACCACCAGCTGCTACTTGCGAAAAATGCTGAAAGAAGCGGGACTGGATGAAGCGATTGAGCGTCAGAACGGGACCTACCGCCTACGCCTGGAACTCTTTGAGAGTGACGAACGGAAACTGATCCATCATCTGAATCGGGAGGATTCCGATGACCAATCATTGCAGGATCTTGAAACGATGGCACGGTTGTACCGGGGCGATTATTGCGGCTGTGAAGACTACCCGTGGGCGGCCGGGAAGAGAGCCTATTACGAACATCAAATCATTCGCGTTCTTTGGCGGATGCATGATAAGTACCAGCAAATGAGGGATCACAGCAAAGTGTTTGGCGTGCTTCACCAACTTATGAGCATTGACCCGTACCACGATACCGCTCAGCAGAAAATCCTGGAACATCTGAAGACAAATGGTCATCAGGAGAAGCTCAGCCAGTATTATGCGCAGTTCCATCAGTTTTATTGAGAGGGTTGCTCTTTTTGTCTTTCTCATTTTCTGGTATGATGCTTGTAGGACGAGGGACCAAAATGAGGAAGGTGATGAGATTGAAAACGCGGATTCTGATCGTGGAAGACGAAAGGAATATTGCCGATATAGTGAAATACAATCTGGAGAAGGAAGGATATGAGACGGAGACAGCCTACGATGGGGAAGAAGCCCTGCTTAAGGTGAAGTCATTCCAACCCGACCTGATGCTCCTGGATTTGATGCTGCCTAAAATGGACGGGTTTCAGGTCTGCCGAAAAGTGCGGGAGCACCACACCATGCCCATCCTGATGCTCACGGCCAAGGAGGAAGAAGTGGATAAGGTGCTGGGCTTGGAAATGGGCGCGGATGACTATATTACCAAACCCTTTGGAATGCGTGAGTTGTTGGCCCGCATCAAGGCGAACCTGCGCCGTGTTGGGCCGGTCGAAGGCGCCGGACATCAGGAAGTGATCTCTGCCGGAGAAATGACCATTGACCTGGGGAAATATGAGGTCCGTAAGCGAGACATCGTTTTGGAACTTACCATCCGGGAGTTTGAACTCCTTCGGTTTCTGGCACTGCAGCCGGAACAGGTGTTTACCCGGGAGCAGCTCCTGAAAGAAGTCTGGGGATATGAGTACTACGGGGATATCCGAACAGTGGATGTCACCGTGCGCCGTTTGCGCGAAAAAGTGGAAGATAACGCCAGCAATCCGCGGTTTATCATGACCAAACGGGGTGTCGGGTATCATTTCAGGGGGCCCCAGCATGTTTAAAAGCATCCGGATCAAGATGATCACTATCTACTTTTTGCTGATTTTTATCGCAATGGTCATCGTGGGCGTGTTTATGATCCGGCAATTTGAAAATTACCACCTGGGAGTGGAACGAAACAATATTATCTCCGTTTCCGGAAGCGTAGCCGCTACACTGCAAAACATCAACTGGCAGGGGCAGCAGCAGGAAGCCCTGGAGAACCTGAGCCTTTATGAACGGGTGGGCATGGAGATTTATGTGATTGAAAGGGGCAGCCGGTTTAATATCGCTGCCAGCACAAACCTGACCTATTTAAACGAAAATGCCACCCATATCCTTGAGCCGGACCTGATTCTGGGCGCCTTCAACGGGCATGACATGGAAAAGGACGTGCTGGCAGGATCACAGGGCATCAGCTCCAAGAATATGGCATTCCCTCTGTATGATGAAAACAACCGCATCAACGGAGTTGTTTATGTGCGCAAGGATTTGGGAGACATTTACCAGACCTTGGATCAGTCCAAGTTTATTATGATCAGGGCAACGCTTCTGGCCCTGGGGATCACCATCATTCTGGGATACCTGATCGCTGCCAGCATCACAGGCCCCATCCGGGATGTCACGGTGAAAGCATCCAAGATGGCCCGGGGGGATTTCGACCAGACAGTGGAAGTCAAATCAAATGATGAAATCGGTCAGCTGGCCAGTATGTTCAATCATCTGACTGCGCGCCTGAAAACCGTGCTTCAGGAAATCTCCAGTGAAAAACAGAAATTGGACACCATCCTCACCGACATGGCGGACGGTGTGATTGCAACCACTATCGAAGGCACCCTGATTCACATCAATCCCCGTGCCCTGGCCATGCTGTCCCTGTCACGGGAGGAAGCGGTCCAGATGACATTTGACCAGCTGTTTCAACCAATAAACGAACGGTTAACGCTCAAGGCCATTCGGGATGATGAGCGGGGATGGAGCGGCAATGAAGTGCTGGATATGAGGGACGGCACGAAACTGAGGGCGAGTTACGCTCCTTACCGGGGCGAGGAAGAAATCATTGAAGGGGTCGTCCTGCTGCTGCAGGACATTACGGAACATGAAAAACTGGAGAAGATGCGGAAAGAATTCGTGGCCAATGTTTCCCACGAGTTAAAAACACCACTGACCACCATTAAAAGCTATGCGGAAACCATGCTGGAAGGTGGCATCGATGATCCTGAACTGCAGGAACGCTTTCTTAAAGTCATCGACGATGAAGCGGATCGCATGGCGCGCCTCGTGAGGGATCTTCTGCAGCTGTCGAACCTGGATTACCAGCAGATGAAATGGGATCCAAAACCGGTTAATCTGCTGCATTTAATGGACAAAGCAGTCCGAAACATGGAGCACAGCATTCGGCAGAAAAACCATTCCCTGCAATATGAGCCGCCCCAGGAAGCGCTCTATACCTATGGAGATGAGGATGCCATTGAACAGGTCATCATCAACATTGTCAGCAATGCCATCAAGTACACCCCTGACGGCGGGGAACTGCGCATTTATCTGGAAGCAGAGAAAAGCACCGTTTCACTGACAGTCCAGGATAACGGCATCGGCATTCCCAGCCAGGACATGCCGCGGGTTTTTGAGCGGTTTTACCGGGTGGACAAAGCCCGATCACGTGAAATGGGCGGTACCGGGCTGGGACTTTCCATCGCGCAGCAGATTATTGAAGCCCACGGCGGCAGCATTCATTTATACAGCCGCGAAAACAAGGGAACCCGGGTGGTGATGCGGCTGCCCATGTGTCGTCTTTCAGAGGCGGAAGGATGCCTGATGCAGGAGTGATAGGGTGTCACGGTTTTTTAATGCGGTTGTAACCTGTTTGTAACATCGATCCGCTATAATGAGATCAAGATCATTTACAGATTGCGCTGTTATCGGGGGTCAATATCATGAAAAAATGGATCATAGCTGCTGCCCTTATCATTCTCGTGACTGGAGCACAGACAGGCACTTCAGAAGCAACCAATAACATACTGGGAGTGCCGTTTTTGAATGCAGCTGAGGAAGCGGGACAGCCATTGGTTGAAGTACTGGTCCCTCTGACAGACCGGGTGACCAGCCGTGAAACCATGATGGTTTCTTTTCGCGCCCCCCAGAACAGTCAGGTAACCGTAGAAGTGTTTCATAATGCCAGCCTGACAGATGAAGAAAATTTCACCGCGTTATATGAACCCATGGTTTTTGAGATTGGGGTGCTGGAACGGGGATGGGTAGAGTTGAAACTGCGAAAAGGTGTTAACCGGATCATCCTGACAGCGACTATTGCCAGGGAAGGGGAAGAGCCCGCTCTGGAAGTCATTGAACGGAAAATCACCGTAAAAGACCTGGAAGAAGTGCGGGAGGAATTGACCCGCAGTGTTATGCAAACCACCGCTACGGACTTGATTCGAAAGCTGACGAATATGGATCGGTTTATTCAGTCGATGGAGTGACGATTACATGAATACGGAAAAATTTAAAAGCCTGCTGCTGACAGTTCTTGTAGTCACCAGCATTGTGCTTACCCAGCGCGTCTGGTTTAACTCGCCTCTGCAGATCATTAGCTCGGAGGCTTCTTATTTAGTCGAAAAAGAAGCGGAGCTGCTTCAGGCTAGGGACCAGATCCTCCGGCCGGAACGGATCATTGCCGGGTTTGGCGGCGGCCCTGAAAACAGCCACTATTCGATTTTACCCCCCCCAGACCTGAAGCGGTTTTGGCTGGAGATGCAGGTGATCCTGAAGGATCACTTTCTTTCTGAGCCCACAGTCCGGATTCTATCCATGGAAGAATACCAGCATATCCGTGCAGGGCGCAGCATAGAAATGCATTTTGCCAAAGGTTTTCCAACAGCCTTGCTGTCCACCCTTTTTGATCAGCAGGAAAATCGGATTGCAGCCACCTTGAGCGAAATTAAAACGATTTTAGTTCCCGCGCGTTACCAGGGGAGCCTATACATGACAGATGAGTCAGGGGATCTCTATGAGTTCAACCTCTCCCGCCAGGAGCTGTCGCACGGGCTGGATCCGGGAGAATTGTTGGACAGCATTCCGGTGAACAGTTTTGTGAAGTACTATCCACTCTTTTCATATGTGGGGAATGAAACTCTGCTGCCCCTGACCCACCAGATTAACAAGCCCCTTCTGTTCGTGGAAAGTGAAGTGGACGCCAGCAGCAATGAACAGATGAATCAATGGGCCGGCCGGTTTTTCAATGAGAATTTTGATTTTGTCAAAACCATCCAGGAAACCGGCGGCACCCGTATCTATATGTATGGATATGGTCAGCAGGAAGTTCGGATCAATAACCGGGGACGTTTGGAATACAGTGCTGAAACGGGAAGTCAAACCACCAGCAGTGTGGTAAAAGCGCTGGATACAGCGCTGCTGTTCCTGGCGGACAACGGTGGTCTGAATGCAGACCTGGTGTTAAGGGAAGTCCGATTGCTGGAGCAGGATAATCTGCGCGGATACCAGTTCGGGTTTGGGTATACCCTGAGGGATGTTCCGGTAACACTGGCCCGAAACCAGCAGCCGCTCGAAATCGAAGTGTTTGGAAACAACGTGCGCAGTTACCGTGCTTTTATTCGCCGACCCATGAGCCTTCCGGAGGTATTGCCGGAATCCGGTATTATATCCCCTCATCGGCTGATTGAAGATAATTTTAACCAGCTGCTTCAGGAGCTGGCGGAAGACAGAACACGGTCACCAGCAGTGACTGTTCCGCTCGAACCGTCCGCAGATGCCGAAGAAGCAGACACCAGTGAAGCACAGGAGCCGGAATCGCCTGAAGTAGGGGGAGAGGACCTGCTGCGGGCAATTCGGGAGATTGAACTGATCTATCTGGACCGTGAAGAAACACACCGCCGACAGCTTATGATTCCTGTGTGGCGGATCACCATTGACCAGCGCATCTATGATTTCGACGCTCACGAAGGAACACGCCTGCAGACACTCACCCTCAGCGGAAGGGATGCGTGATTATGGACTGGACAAAGGCGAAAACCATTCTGATTGCTGCTTTTATCATGACAAACCTTTTCTTGGCCGCAAGCCTCCTGCAGGATCCAGCGCGACAGGAAGTGGCGGCTGTGAATGAACCTTACCGGATGCAAACCGTGCAGTTTTTGGAAGATCTGGGCATGACACTTGAGACAGAACTTCCCCGTACTATTCCCACCCTGGCACCGATGACAGTGGAATACCGTTTTTTTTCACCGGTCGACACGGCTGTCCAATTTCTGGGAGATGACTGGGAACTGGTGTCAATGGACACCTTTGAAAAAGAAGGTGCCCGCTTAAGAATTGTTAATGATAAACAGTTGATTTACCAGCGCTTTGAAGCGGGAGAAAACCTGCCCAACATGAATGAGACAACCTTGACAGAAGTCAGCGACACCTTTCTCAGGGAGCGCGGACTATTCACCGACGGCCTTCAGCTGACACAGATCTATCTGGGAACGGTGCCTGAGTATCATCCGGATCCCCTTCACAAACTGGTCTATGAACAGACCTATCACGGCCGGTTCATGGGAGAGAGTTATGTGCATGTATACCTGAACCAATGGGGGATTGTTGCGGTGGAAGCGCTGCTGCTGGAGGATCCGGCTGACATTGAACAGACAGGGACCCCCCGGGCGATGATCGATGCCCCGGAGGCGCTGCTGCGCAAATTGGATGAAATTCTGGCAGATCAACTGGGGGAGGGCCCCATCGTGGTCAGCCGTATTGAAGCAGGGTATTATTTTGCGCTTACCGGCGATCCCATCACGCCATGGGAATCTGTTGCCTCTGGAACAGCTGTTCCAGCCTGGAAGATCATCCTGAAAAACGGCGATACTTATTACCAGGAAGCCTTCTAATCCATGGAAAGCCCGAAACGACTTGACAAAACAGACCAAATAGCATAAAGTCTTTTTAGAAATTTTTTTATTTATGAACGCATCTCAGTCTTATAAGGGTGGTGAACCGCCGGTTTTAAACCGGGTATTATATGGAAAAACTGATCATTCGAGGCGGCGTAAAATTAAAGGGACAGGTAGACGTCAGCGGGTTCAAAAATTCAGCAGTGGCACTGATTCCCTCAACAGTACTGGCGGGAGCGCCCTGTGTCATCGACAACTTGCCAGGCATCAGCGATATCAAGATTTTGACCCAGATTCTCCGGGATCTGGGGGCGACGGTGACAGAAAACGGTCTGAATCCTGCCAATGGATCCCATTCACTGAAGATTGACACCACCAGCATGACGGAATGCTTCGCCGATTATGACATGGCGAAAAATCTCCGCGCTTCCTACTACTTACTTGGAGCCGCGTTGGGAAGGTTCAAAAAAGCACGCGTCGCTTATCCTGGCGGGTGCAATATTGGTGTGCGACCCATCGACCAGCACATCAAAGGATTTGAAGCCCTGGGAGCAACCGTGTCCATAGAGCATGGCATTATCTCCGTGGAGGCAGAAAAACTCACCGGTGCAGAAATTTACCTGGATGTGGTGAGTGTCGGCGCTACCATCAACATCATGCTGGCAGCCGTCATGGCGGAGGGAAAAACTGTTTTGGAAAATGCGGCGAAAGAACCTCACATTGTTGATGTGGCCAACTTTCTTAACTGCATGGGGGCTGATATCCGCGGCGCCGGTACGGACGTGATCCGCATCAATGGCGTGAGTGAACTGGGGGGCTGCCATCATACCGTGATTCCTGACCAAATTGAAGCCGGAACTTATATGATTGCGGCTGCCGCGACCGGTGGCGACGTGGTGGTTAACAAAGTGATTCCCAAACATATGGAATCCGTCACGGCTAAACTGAAGGAAATGGGCGTGGAGATTACGGAAGAGGATGAATCTCTCCGGGTGCGGGTGAATGCCACGAAACCCCTAAAAAATGTCAGCATAAAAACACTGGTGTATCCAGGATTCCCCACAGACCTGCAACAGCCTATGAGTTCACTGCTGTCGGTGGCCAAGGGCATCGGCATCGTCACTGAAACCATTTTTGAAGGACGTTTCAAGCATGTGGAACAATTGAAAAAAATGGGAGCCAACATCCAGGTGGAGGGACGTGTGGCTGTCATTGAAGGCGTCGACGGACTCATGGGAGCAACGGTTACCGCAACCGATCTGCGGGCTGCCGCAGCGCTTGTGATTGCCGGCCTGATTGCGGAAGGCACCACGGAAGTGGAAAACATTCATTTTCTTGATCGGGGATATGACCTGTTCCAGGAAAAAATCCAGCACCTGGGTGCGGACGTGCATCGGGTGATGCTGGAAGACTAATGCCGGGAGGCACAGACATGAACACAGTCTTCTGCACGCTCGCAAGCGGCAGCAGCGGAAACTGCCATGCATTGATCAGTGGAGAAGATACCCTCCTGATTGATGCCGGCCTCAGCGGCAAACAAATTCAGCAGCGGATGACGGAAATTGGCGTGGATCCATCCACGCTTAAAGGCATTCTCATTAGTCATGAACACAGCGATCACATCCAGGGGGCCGGGATTTTATCCCGGCGTTTTGGCGTACCGATTTATGCCAACGAACAAACCTGGACTGCCATGGAATACAACGTGGGGCCTGTTAAACCTTCCCACCAGCGGCTTTTTGATTCCTCAAAACCGTTTTCCATCGGCAGCATCGGCGTGACTCCCTACCGCCTGTCGCATGATGCAGCGGAACCCGTGGGGTTTGTGATGGAAACCGGCTCTCAAAAAATCTGTCTTGCAACGGATCTGGGACGGATTCCCGATTCATTTATGGATATCGTGAAGGATGCAGATCTGGTGATTATGGAATCAAACCATGACGTCGCGATGCTGCAGGTCGGAAAATACCCCTATCCTTTGAAAAGGCGCATTCTATCGGATCTGGGCCATTTATCCAATGAAACAGCGGGGAGCGCTGTTGCGGAGATGGTACGGTATAATGTCCGGTCAGTGCTGCTGGCGCATCTAAGCCGGGAAAACAATTTTCCTCAGTTAGCGCTCTCAACCGTGACCGGTATTCTGGCAGAACGAGGGATCATTGTTGGACGGGATCTGGAACTGAACCTGTCTGTCCGGGAGCATGTCAGCTGTTTGTACCAGTTTGCTTCGGGTACTTAATGGAAGAGGTGTTGAAAATGGACGAAGACAAAAAAATGGAGCATGTCGGCCAAGATGAGACAAATGAAATGACCCAGTCGGCCGATCCGCAGGATGTGTCAGATAAGCCCTTCGCAACACACGGGGAAGAAGATCCTCTTGCGGGTTCTGAAAAGAGTGAAGCATTCAATGTTGAAAAACAGGTAGGGGAAGAGGATCAGCCAGGGAGTCCGGAACCGGGATCGCCAAAGGAAGAGCCGGGGAACCAAGCTGAAGGCATCCGGCCGGCAGCCGCTGAGCCATGGCCTAAAGGACATCGGCTGCTTCCGCGGCGAACACTGTTCACCATGATGCTGGTGGCAGCGCTTGTGGGCTCACTCCTAACGTTCTCCCTATTTTATGCGGCACTGCCGACGCTGATGAAGACGCGCGGTATTTCTCTGTCAGGGATCGGCGGCAACGGGCAGTCCGTGGTGATTAACCCCAGCAACGATATCAGCGTGTACAGTGCAGTGGCACAAAAAGCCATGCCGTCGGTCGTCGGGATTACCACTGTTCAGACACGTTCGGGTTTTTTTTCAGGAACCCAGCGGTCAGAAGGGGTGGGTACCGGTGTTATTGTGGATGACCGGGGGTATATTCTGACCAACTCCCATGTCATTCTGGACGGACAGGCAGACGAAGTGATGGCACTGCTGCATGACGGCAGCCAGCATCCGGCCGCGGTTTTGTGGTATGAACAGACCATGGATCTGGCGGTCATAAAGATTGAAGGCGCTGTCGATTTAATCCCTGCCGAATTGGGCGACAGTGATGCGTTGGTCGTCGGCGAAATAGTTGTCGCCATCGGCAATCCCCTGGGACTGAACTTTGAACGCACCCTGACGCAGGGCGTGGTGAGCGGCCTTAACCGCAGCATTCCTGTGAGTCAAACGCAGATGATTGACAACCTGATCCAGACGGATGCTTCCATTAATCCGGGGAACAGTGGCGGTCCACTGCTGAATGCCCAGGGTCAGGTGATTGGGATCAATACGGCAAAAATGCAAACCGGTGAAGGACTGGGATTTGCCATTCCCATTAACACCTCCAAACCTATTGTGGATCAATTTATTGAACGGGGCGAGTTCCGGCGTGTATACCTGGGGATTCGGGGATTCAATGCCCAGAACTTTGAAAGTGCCACCGGAGTCGTTTTGAGCGTGGAAAAAGGGGTCTATGTGGTCGAAGTCGTCTCCAACTCGGCAGCAGAAGCGGCAGATTTACGACCTGGAGACGTGATCACTCACTTGGGAGATGTGCAGGTTGACACCATGGGGAATTTGATCCGGGAACTTTACAAGTTCCGGCCGGGAGATGAAACCACCGTCACCTATCTTCGCAATGAACGGGAAAACACCGTGAGTATTGTATTGCAGGATTAGCGATAAAAACACCAGTCAGAACGTAGCTTTCATACGATCTGGGCTGGTGTTTTTGCATTTGGCAGAAAGACCAAGCGGACCAAATTAGAGATGAAATTCAGCTGCTTTTGGGAATAAACCGTACAATCCGCCTGTGTGAATGAACAGGATGTGGCGGGAATCCGGAAGTGCCCCCCTCTCCATTTCTGTCTGTAGTCCACGGAAGGCCTTACCGGTATAGACCGGGTCGAGCAGCACCCCTTCTGATGAGGCGAGGCGGCGGATGAAATCCATCTCTTCCGGCGTGTTCAGGGCATATCCCTGTCCGGCATAGCCGTCCAGGAACTCAACCGATGCTTCCGCAAGTGCGGTTTGGGGGGAAATCCGCAGGAGGCATTCAGACACCAAACCTCGTACAATGGGTTTAAAATAGGCGGCATCATCACAGATCGGGATGCCGATAATACGGTGTCGGGTGCCGTGCAGCACATTACCCAGGACCAGGCCGGCATGGGTGCCCCCAGAGCCAACAGCACAGGCAATGGTATCGAAGGTAACATCCATGGCAATTTCCTGCAGCAGGATTTCTTCATAGGCGGCCATGTAGCCAAAGGAGCCGATGGCATTGGAAGCACCCATGGGGAGCAGATAAGCCGGCATACCCTGCTGGTCATATTCCTGTTTTAACAGAGCCATTTTTTCCATATGATGATCGTTGAAATCGTCAGGATCCATGAAAGTGATGTGAACACCCAACAACTGATCCAGCAGCAGATTGCCATGATCCGGATACTGAGGCGACCCCCGTAACACCAAGTGGCAGTCAAGCCCCAGTCGGCGGGCCACTGCCGCTGTTGCACGGGCATGATTGGACTGGAGACCGCCGCAGGTGATCAGCATCTTTGCCCCCTGGTCCAGTGCCTCCTGCACAGCGAATTCCAGTTTTCGCACTTTGTTGCCGCTGACCTCGATGCCGGTGTAATCATCTCGTTTAAGATAGATTTCTTTCCCCAGATCGCCTGATAACCGCTCCAAACGCTGGATCGGAGTAGGCAGATGTGCCAGGGAGATTCTTTTGGGAAGGGACATGGTCAATTCCTCCTGTCTAAAATGGGATAGCTTTCTTTCATCATATCGGATGACGGTTAATTATGCCACCAGAAATGAATGAAAAATGCATGCAGGGAAAAGGATACGTTCCAGAACTTTGAGAAAAGGGTAATGTGATGGAGAATAGGAGGGATAAGAAGATGAACCTTTCCAGGAAAGCAGTGATGACAGGCAACCAGTCTGTCGCCCGCGGATTTTATGAGGCGGGGGGACTGGTGGCCGCCAGTTATCCCGGGTCGCCCACCGTGGAGATCTTGGAAGCCATGAAGGCGTATCCGGAAATAGATGCGGGGTTTTCCACCAACGAAAAAGTAGCGCTGGAAGTCGCCATCGGCAGTTCTTTGGGCGGCGTCCGTTCGCTGGCAAGCATGAAGCACGTGGGGGTGAACATAGCCGCTGACCCGTTAATGACGTTTACGCAAACACCCACCCGGGGAGGGTTTGTCCTGATATCCGGCGATGACCCGGGGATGAACAGTTCCCAGAATGAGCAGGACAACCGGCAATTTGCCAAGTTTGCCCATATGGCGGTATTGGTGCCGGGAAACAGCCAG
>JAWSUV010000043.1:0-20666 GCA_033549305.1 Bacillota bacterium
TCCCCCATGCGCTGCCCGGGTGAGGATTTAGAGGGTGTGGTGGGGGGGATCCACTTCCTGCGCAATGTTGTCGAAAACCGTCCCACCCATATCGGTCAGAGAGTGGCGGTTATTGGAGGCGGTAACACTGCCATGGATGCCTGCCGAACCGCAGTGCGGCTGGGCGCCTCTGAAGTGATCAACTTATACCGGCGAACCCGGGAAGAGATGCCTGCAGAAGAGATTGAAATCGTTGAGGCTGAAGAGGAAGGTGTGGAATTTAAGTTTTTGGTCAGCCCGCTTGAAGTCATTGGCGAAGATGGGAAAGCCACCTCAATCCGACTGCAGAAAATGGAATTGGGAGAACCGGACGAAAGCGGCCGTCGCCGCCCGGTGCCGATTAAAGGGGCGGAAGAAATTATCGAGGTAGACTCGATTATTGTCGCCATCGGTCAATATGTGAATGTGGATGGATTCGAAGAGATAGAAAAAACCAAGTACAACACCATTTCTGTTGATCCAACGACTTTTTCCACCAGCCTTCCAGGTGTTTTTGCAGGCGGCGACGCCATTAATGACAACCTGAAAATTGCAATCCAGGCCATCGGTGACGGAAAAAATGCTTACAAAGTCATAGACGGATATCTTAACGGACTGGATGTAACGTATCAGAAACCTTATCTGGTCATACGGGAAGATGTCACAGAAGATGAGTTTGAAGACCGTCCAGTGGCAAAACGCCCCCCGATGGGCCATTTATCGCCGGAAGTGCGGCGCAGTAATTTTGAAGAAGTGGTTCATGGATTCACGCATGAAGCGGCCATGGAAGATGCCAAACGCTGCCTGGAATGCGGGTGTCATGACTATTTTGAGTGCAAGCTCATTGATTACTCCAACCAGTATCATGTTGAACCTGAGCGGTTGGCCGGCGAAATCCATCACCGCTGGGTGGAAAACTCACATCCTTTCATTACACGAAATCCTGACAAGTGTATTTTGTGCGGCCTCTGTGTACGCGTCTGCAGTGAAGTTATGGATGTCACTGCTCTGGGGCTGGTGGACCGTGGTTTTGATGCCATTGTGAAACCCGCCATGGATAAACCGTTGAAAGACACAGACTGCATCTCCTGCGGCCAGTGTGTCAATGTCTGTCCCACAGGCTCACTGCAGGAAAAGCTGCTGCTGGATAAATCGGTTCCGCTTGAGTCCCAGACAACAGAGACTCTCTGCGGTTACTGCAGTGTTGGGTGTCATACCCGTCTCGAAACAAAAGGCGGCATGGTGGTTCGGTCACTGCCGGCCGTCGGCAATCCAGTGGATAACGGCCACCTGTGCGTTAAAGGACGATTCGGCTATGATATGGCACAACGAGGGGATCGCCTGACAAAACCATTAATTCGTAAGAATGGTGAACTGACCGAAGCATCATGGGATGAAGCATTAATGCTGGTGGCAAAAAAGGCCCAGGGATTTGCTTTTCAGGAGGGTTCAGAATCATTTGGCATAACCGTTTCTGATCACTGGACCAATGAAGAAATCTTTATAGTCAAACGATTTGCTGAGGATGTCATTAAAACACCATATCTCTTTTCTCTAAACAACCCGGCCAAAGGCATCGGTGATGTGTTGGGATTGGACGCATCTGCCAATACGCTGGAGGAACTGCTCCGCACGGAGGTCATTCTGCTCATAGGCTCTTCGATCATGAGAGATCACGCCATTGCAGGCCTAAAAGTCAGGGAAGCCGTCAAAGAAAACGGCGCCAAGCTGGTGACCATTAACCCCTGCACCACCAAGGCAGATGAGTGGGCAACATTGAAACTGCAGCCGAAAAATCAGGTTGCCTTCCTGAAGGAAATTGCCGCTGCCCTGCTGGAAACTGGTAAAACGCCTGCGAATACAGAAGGTTTCGAAGCCCTGAAAGCTGACTTGAGAACTATTTCCATAAGCGACGAAGCCCGCCAGGTGGCCGATCTGTATGGCAAAGCCAAAAGGGCGATGATTGTCTTTGACCAGAAAACCGTGACGCCGGAAGCCGCACAAATGCTGGCAAATCTGGCAGTTCTTTCCGGTCATATCGGCAAACCCCGGCGTGGTCTGCTGCAGCTGAAGCCGCAGAATAACAGCCAGGCAATCAGTCTCATGAATATTTCCGGCGATGCAGCCGAACTGGACCAGCTGCTGGCAGCAAAACAACTGAAAGCGCTGTTGGTCTTCGGAGAGGATTATGCAACAGAAGCTCTGAAGAATCTGGAATTCCTTGCAGTGATGGATACCCATCTCACCCCCACCGCACAGATGGCGGATGTGGTGTTGCCGGCTGCCTCACTTGCCGAGTCCCAGGGAACCTATACCAGCACTGAACGACGTATCCAGTCATTACACCAAGCGCTTGCTCCTCTTCAGGGTATGGAAAACTGGCAGGTGATTGCTCAAATGGCAACCATTTTGCGGATGCCATTTGATTATCACACCATCATTGATGTGGCCCGTGATCTTGGAGTCACCCTGGATGGTTACCAACAGATGCATCACCTGAACGGCAAAACTGCTTTCTGGCCGTTAGGGCAGGAACCAGTGCTGTACAGCAACGGCTTCGGCTTTGAAGACGGTAAAGCCCGGCTGGCAGCAGTGCCGGATGCGCCCCTGTTCCAGGAGTTTGTCAGCACCAACCATAATACGACTGCTTTTATGGCTTATCTGGATCAGGAAGGCCTCGATCGCTGCTAGTGAAACAACAAAAAAACGGCCACTCTCAATGAAATGGAGTGGCCGCTTTTTTCATGGATCAATCAATCCGACAAATTTTCTGAATGGGCCAGCAGCCGGATTACTTCATCCGGAGACAATAGAATTTCCTCAATTCCTCCCGGCTCCCGGGGCAGCAGAAACGAGATGCGTTGATCCCTGTTTTTTTTATCTGCCGCCATGGCAGCTGCTAACTCACTTCGATTAAGGTTACGGATGGCGGTTGTTACTGGAATTTTTTTCACAAAAGCTTTGAGCTGGTCACAGTGGTCCCGAGAGACCCAGTGGAGACGGCAGGCAAGCTCCAGTTCCAACAACATTCCTTGCCGAAGCGCTTCTCCATGAGTAATCTTATACTCCAGCATTTTTTCAATCGCATGTCCGGCAGTATGTCCGAAATTCAGGATCTTCCGCAACCCTGCTTCTCTTTCATCCGCGGCCACCACAGCGGCTTTACATTCAAGGCATCGCTTGATCAATCCCGCCATCAGTGCCGGATCTCTGCTGGTGATCTCAGACCAGTGATCTGTCAGCCACTGGCGCATATAGGCACCTTCAATGATGCCATATTTAACCACTTCGCTGCAGCCGCCCCAGAAATCTTCTTCCGGAAGTGTTTTTAGAAACAACGGATCGATCCATACTGCTTGCGGCTGATAGAAACTGCCTGCCATGTTCTTACCTTTCTTCAGGTTAACACCGGTCTTACCGCCCACACTGCTGTCCACCTGGGAAAGTAATGTGGTTGGAATCTGAAGCCACGGAACCCCACGCATGTAGATCGAGGCACAAAAACCGGCCAGGTCCCCTACGACACCACCACCGACAGCTAAAACACCGTCCAGCCGGGTTATACCGGCCTCTGCCATGTTTTCAAGAACAGCTGTCGCCTGTTCCATTGATTTGGTGTTTTCTCCTGATGGCAAGACCACCTGTGAGATCATTTCACCCGGAAACACATTCAGCAGATTCGGATACAATGCAGCCACTTTTTCATCGGTGATCAGTAACCACCTGCGCCGCATCACCATTTCCTGCATTTCCGGAAGCATGTGTTTCAGCAGAATTCCCTCTCCGATTAGAATAGGATATGGTGTTTCACCAGTTTCTACTTTGATGGTTTCCAGCATCGTTTCATCTCCTCAAGAGAGTCATGTCCAAACGTTTCCATGAAAGCCTGAGCGATAACAAATAGCGCTGTCCCCTCTGCCACCACAGCCGCTGCTGGAACCGCGCAGGTATCACTTCGTTCCTTAGCTGCGTCATAAGGAAGATGGCTTCGCATATCCACTGTTTTCAGAGATTTCATCAATGTCGGTATGGGCTTCATGACACAGCGGATTATCACTTCTTCTCCGTTGCTGATGCCGCCTTCAATGCCGCCGGCATGATTAGTCTTCCGATAAAACCCGTGGTTTTCATCATAAAAGATTTCATCGTGCACCTGTGAGCCCGGTTTTTTCGCTGATTGAAATCCATCTCCGATTTCGACCCCTTTAATGGCTTGAATGCTCATAAGGGCGTAGGCCAACCGGGCATCCAGCTTCCGGTCCCACTGGACATGACTCCCCAGTCCCACCGGTATGCCTTTAACCCGAACTTCCACCACCCCGCCCAGAGAATCTCCTTCAGCACTGGCCTGATCAATGGCCTTCATCATTTCTTGGGCAGTGGTTTCATTTATGCACCTTACCGGTGATGTGTCCGCCGAAAGCAGGCTGTCAAAAGTGACCTTGTGATCATTATTCAGCATCACCGATCCAATGCGCACCACATGACTGGCTGCTTCAATGCCAAAGAGTGAGAGCAGCTGGCGGGCAATACTGCCGGCAGCCACCCGGACTGCGGTTTCCCGCGCGCTGCTTCGTTCCAGAACTGCCCGCACATCGGTGAATCCGTATTTCAACGCACCGGGGAGATCTGCATGCCCGGGGCGCGGATGGAACACCTGCTTATAGGCGAGATCCCCTTCGAAGGGATCCATGCCTTCTTTCCAGTTTTCATAGTCACGGTTATGAATCAGGTAAGCTAACGGACTTCCCAGGGTGATGCCGCCCCGGATACCTGAGAGAATCTCTACATGATCCTTCTCAATCGCCATTCGCCCGCCCCGTCCATAACCCTCTTGGCGCCGGGCAAGATCCCGATCGATCATTTCCCTGCTGACCGTCAATCCGGCCGGCAGGCCTTCGATAATGCCTGCCAGCGATTTTCCATGGGATTCACCAGCAGTGAGGTAACGAAGCATACTATCATTCCCTTCCAATGATATTGAAGTGTGATCTATAACAACCGGTTTCCATCTGTTGACTGTACTCACCCATTCAGGAGAGGCAGCTTTTAGACTATAGCAGAGAGCTGCATAATGTTTGTCCCTGCCAGCGGCAGGGCTGCATCGAACGATAATGCGCAAAAATGCTGGCGCTTGCTCTTAGCAGCCGATTGCTTTGACTGCTTTCGGGAAAGATCCGAAGAGATAAAAATGGCGGGTGAGTAATTTCAGCTTTTCCAACACCTCAATCACCCCTTGCTCTTCGTGGTGGCCTTCAAAATCGATGAAAAAGACATACTGCCCCAGTTCCATTTTAGCAGGTCTTGACTCAATGCGGGTCAAATTGATGTCTGCATCGGCAAATAGTTTTAGAATCTGGTAAAGGCTTCCTGCCGTATCCCGATGAAAGGAAAAGGCGATGGCCGTTTTATCACAGCCAGTTGTTTCCGGCTTGCCGATCCCTAACAGGACAAAACGAGTCTGGTTAAACTGATTGTCCTGGATGTTGCCTTTGATGGAAGTTAATCCATGATGGCTTCCAGCCCACTGACTGGCAATGGCAGCCGCACCTTGTCCCTTTTCACGTGCCAGCAGACAGGCAGCCGATGTGCTTTCGCAGGGGATAAGACGAATATGGGGATAATGCGTTCGGAAAAAGTGCCGGCACTGTTCAATGGCCTGCGGATGGGAATAGGCTGCCGTTACTTTCTCCATCCTGCCATCTACACTGAAAAGATGGTGGAAGACCATATAAACAACTTCTGACTGGATACTGGCTTTTTTTAGCGTGAGCAGGCTGTCCATCACCAGGGTTACTGCACCTTCGGTGGAATTTTCAACCGGAAGGATTCCCCGTTCCACATGGCCGGAATCAACTGCCTCAATAATCTCCGAAAACGTATCGAAGGCTTTTGGTGTTAATGTCGGAAAAGCTTCCCGCAGCGCCAGATCACTGTATGAACCTTGTGGACCTAAATATCCGCAAATCATTAAACCACCACCAGTTTTTGAAGTGTTTCTTCAAAGCCTGGAAAAGAGACGGCAATACACTCATGGTTGCGAATATGCACCGGTGACTTCGCCAGCAATCCTGCTACCGCCATGGCCATGGCTATACGGTGATCACCGTGGCTGTTTACCTGTCCTCCCTTAATGATCTGGGGGCCGTGGATTACCATACCATCTTCCAGCGTTTCCACCTGCACACCCACATTATTCAGTTCCTGGGCCATGGCACTGATTCGATCCGTCTCTTTCACACGCAGTTCTCTGGCGCCGGTGATCCGTGTAGTGCCTTTGGCACAGGCCGCAGCAACAGCAATCACAGGAATTTCATCAATCAGGCTGGGTATCATTTCTTCCCCTATTTCGATACCTGTCAAAGCACCACCTCTGATAATAATATCTCCAATGGGCTCCCCACTGGTGTGACGCTCATTGACTGTGGTAATATCCGCCCCCATTTGGCTCAGCACAGTAATGATCCCCGCCCGTGTCGGATTCAGGCCGACACTTTTCAGAGTGATATCAGATCCGGGAAGGCAGGCAGCTGCCGCAAGGAGGAAAGCAGCGGATGAAATGTCTCCCGGCACCTCCACATCAGCGCTTGTCAACTCCGATGGATGAATGGTTCTTGTCAGTCCATCCATCCCTACATTGACGCCAAAAGCTTCCAACATCCGTTCCGTATGATCCCGGCTGGGTCGGATCTCTGTGACGCTGGTACTTCCTTCTGCATATAAACCCGCCAGCAAAACTGCTGATTTAACCTGTGCACTGGCTACAGGCATTTCGTAATGAATGGCTTTCAGTGAACCGCCACGGATCACCAACGGTGCTTTTCTCCCCTCCTCTCGTCCGTCAATGCGGGCTCCCATAAGGCGCAAAGGAACAGCAATTCGATCCATTGGCCGGTTTTTCAGGGATCCGTCACCGGTCACCACGCTCATAAAGGGCTGGCCGCTGAGAATGCCTGCCATCAGGCGCATGGTGGTTCCTGAGTTCCCGGCATCCAATACATCGCCCGGTTCTTTCAGTCCATATAAGCCGCTGCCGGTAATGCGCATTATCTCAGCATCCGTTTCCACCTTGACTCCCATTTGCTGGAAGCACCGAAGAGTGGACAGACAGTCTTCTCCATTTAGAAATCCTTTGATGTGTGTAACGCCCCGGCTGATTCCTGCCAGCATCACAGCGCGATGGCTGATCGATTTGTCGCCGGGTACCCGGCAGGTTCCAATAAGCTTAAAGGCCCGATTCATTGTCAACATGATTCTTCTCCCCTTTACTGCGGGCAAAGGAATGTCCATGCCCGCTGAGTGCTTTCATTGCTGCCTGTTCCTCATCAACACTTGTAAACGCGAGCCTTACAGCTCCCTTATCCCCTTCTCTGGCATGAAGGATCTCAATCTCACGGATATTGACACCTGCCTGAGCCAGCACGCCGGTAATGGCTGCCAGAGCACCCGGCTGGTCTTTGATGTCAACATACAGTTCGTACCAGGCCGGCAAGTAATCCTTGCCCGCCTGAGGCAGGCTATCCCGAAAAGCTTTTCCTGCCTGCAGAAAATCGCGAATCCATCGCCTGTCGCCTTCAGAAAGGGCGTATCGCAGACGATTCGTTTTTATCTCAAGTTGATGAAGGCATCGCATCAATTCCTGCCGGTTAAGATGAAAGATCTCTTCCCACAGCTCTGGGTTTCCGGAGGCGATTCGGGTGGTATCCCGAAAGCCGCTGCCGGTGAACGCTGTCATGGATTCATCCGCTTCATCCGCTACGACTGTCGCCAGCAGTGATGCCGTCGCATGAGGAAAATGGCTGGTTTTTGCCAAAATTCGGTCATGATCCCCTGCGTTCACAATGACCGGAAAGGCTCCCAGGGTGGAGACCCATGTTTTCAGTTGATTCATCACCGCTTCCGGTGTCCTGTCACCGGGCGTTAAGAAATAGTAGGCATTTTCGAAAAGATACGGGCTTGCCGCTGCCAGCCCCCCTTTTTCTGAGCCGGCCAGCGGATGTCCCCCCACAAAGTGACAATGCTTAGGAAGTGTTTCCGCTGCTGCCATGGCAGGACTCTTAACACTTCCAAGATCTGTCACTACGGTTCCCGGATTTAAACCGCTCACCATTTTTTGACACATGCTGCGGTAGCTGCCTACAGGTGTTGCCAGTACAACCAACTGTGCGTCTTCTACTGCCTGCTCCAGGCTGGCCGCTTTTTTGTCAATCAGCTGACGATTGATCGCTTCATCCAATGCTTTTTCAGACAGATCAAAACCAGTAATTTGGCAGGAACTTCTTTCCCGAAGCGCCATTGCCAGGGAACCGCCCATCAGTCCCAGTCCAATAATGCTAATGCGTTGAAAGTCATTCATGTACATAAGCTCCTTCTGCTAAATGAACTTTTGATTGCCACGCAGCGTACACACTCGTTCAATCCGGCAATTCACCTGAGTAAACGGATCCGGCTACCGGACCGCATAAATCTTTTGGACGGTGTCCATCAATCGCTGAAAGTTATCATACTTCAGGGACTGGGCACCGTCAGACAACGCTTCTTCCGGCTGATTGTGAACCTCGATCATCAGCCCGTCTGCTCCCACTGCCACCGCCGCTTTCGCCAAAGGCTCCACCAGTGTCCATTTTCCCGTTCCATGACTGGGATCCACGACCACCGGCAAATGGCTCAATTCTTTGATCACCGGCACTGCACTCAGATCAAGCGTATTACGGGTGTATGTTTCGTAAGTCCGGATGCCCCGCTCACAAAGAATTACATTGGGGTTGCCACGGGATAAAATATACTCTGCCGACATGAGAAGTTCTTCGATGGAGGCACTCATCCCCCGTTTAAGCAAAATCGGCTTCCGGCTTTCCCCCGCCTGCTTCAGCAGGGCAAAATTCTGCATGTTGCGAGCACCAATCTGGAGGACATCCACATATTCTGCAACCATATCAAAAGTGTACTGATCCATCACCTCAGTGACCACTGGCATGCCGGTGGCTTCTTTAGCTTTTTTCAGATATTTAAGCCCTTCTTCCCCCAATCCCTGGAAGCTGTAGGGAGATGTTCTGGGTTTGAAGGCGCCGCCCCGCAGCATCCGGGCCCCGCATTTGCGTATTTCACAGGCCACTTCCATCAAATGTTCTTCGCTTTCAACCGCACAGGGTCCAGCCGTTACCACCAGGCTGCCGTTGCCGATCGAAACCCCGTTGACCTTCACTACCGTGTCCTCCGGATGGAACGTTCTGGAGGCTAATTTGAAAGGATGCGACACCCGCAACAGTTTATCCACATGGATGTTGGCTTCAATCTGGCTTGGGTTAATCTGACGGGTATCTCCCACCAATCCAAGGACTGTTTGACCTTTTCCCACGGATTCGTGCACATCACATCCAAGGCTGATCATCTTGCGCTTAATCTTTTCAACCATTTCTCTGGGTGCTCCAGGCTTCATGACAATGACCATTTTTATTTCCTCCCTTTATACCTGCTGTTTTCCCTCTTTTCGTGCATGTTTATCCATTTTACCGGACTGCATAAATCTTGTGAACCGTATCCATCAATCGCTGAAAGTTATCATATTTCAGGGACTGGGCGCCGTCAGACAACGCTTCTTCCGGCTGATTGTGAACCTCGATCATCAGCCCGTCTGCTCCCACTGCCACCGCCGCTTTCGCCAAAGGCTCCACCAGTGTCCATTTTCCCGTTCCATGACTGGGATCCACGACCACCGGCAAATGGCTCAATTCTTTGATCACCGGCACTGCACTCAGATCAAGCGTATTACGGGTGTATGTTTCGTAAGTCCGGATGCCCCGCTCACAAAGAATTACATTGGGGTTGCCACGGGATAAAATATACTCTGCCGACATGAGAAGTTCTTCGATGGAGGCACTCATCCCCCGTTTAAGCAAAATCGGCTTCCGGCTTTCCCCCGCCTGCTTCAGCAGGGCAAAATTCTGCATGTTGCGAGCACCAATCTGGAGGACATCCACATATTCTGCAACCATATCAAAAGTGTACTGATCCATCACCTCAGTGACCACTGGCATGCCGGTGGCTTCTTTAGCTTTTTTCAGATATTTAAGCCCTTCTTCCCCCAATCCCTGGAAGCTGTAGGGAGATGTTCTGGGTTTGAAGGCGCCGCCCCGCAGCATCCGGGCCCCGCATTTGCGTATTTCACAGGCCACTTCCATCAAATGTTCTTCGCTTTCAACCGCACAGGGTCCAGCCGTTACCACCAGACTGCCGTTCCCGACAGAAACCCCATTAACCTTCACCACCGTATCCTCCGGATGGAAAGTTCTTGAAGCCAGTTTAAAAGGATGCATCACCCGAAGCAGTTTTTCCACATAGGCATTGGCTTCGATTTGACTGGGATTGATCTGTCGGGTATCTCCCACAAGGCCAAGAATCGATTGCCCTGTCCCGACTGTTTCATGCACATCACATCCAAGGCTGACCATCTTGCGCTTGATTTTTTCAACCATTTCTCTGGGTGCTCCAGGTTTCATGACGATGACCATTTTTATTTCCTCCCTGTGTTCTTCTTGTTTTTATCATTTTCATTAAGATAACTTTATTTATTTCTTCAGGCCGTGGTTGACGACCATTATAAAATTAAAAAAGGGAGACTCTCTAAGAGTCTCCCTGGTTCCCGGGTTTATGGTTCGGTTCTACGGGTTTTAAGGTTTTATCACACAGATTCGGCGGATGAGATCAGTGTGCTTAGAAAGAATTGACTGGTGTGAAGTTTTGGCCAAGCAAAAGTACCGGCGCTAAAATAATAATAGACCCCGGTAAAAAAGTAAAAGCCAAAGACTTCATTCAGTAGGCGCGACTGTTTAATGATCAACATCTGCGTCACATTCCTTCGTAGTATAATTCGACTATTCTTGCTTTTGGATTATGGTCATTATAATCGCCCTGCCATCTTCTGTCAATCATTTTTTAAAAAAACATAAACTTTCTGTCAATGGCGCTGCGAATGAATTCTATGAAATGGCTCAACTTCCTCTTACCTGCTTTTATCCATATCTCGCTGCATCAGGACGTTTTCATTGTAATTCACCTGTCGCCAGATAATGTTTAAGCCGTTGCACACTGGTGCTGAGAACCAGTCGTTCCGGTACCTCCAGCTTTCGGATCAGGTCTTCGGCTTTTTGAAAATTACCCACATCCCATGCCACGTGGGCATCGCTTCCCAGAACAACCGGCACATCCTGATCCCGGCAGATTTCCAGGATTTTGAGGCAGTTATCCAGACTGCCTTTCCTGAAGCTGTGGGGATGCAGTGAACTGTTATTGATTTCTATGAGCTTTCGATGCTTTTTCACCGCGGCGACCACTGCCGGCGCATCAATGGGATAAAGAGGATTTCCAGTATGTCCCAGCACGTGTACCGCTGGATTCGCAATTGTTTGGACCAGTGCATTGGTGTTTTGCTTTCGACTTCCCGGTTTTATGCACGGCATGTGGAGGCTTGCGATCACCAGTTCCAAATCCCGAAGCACTGAATCCGGCATATCCAGACCACCTTCAAAATTCATGATATTCGCCTCAGCACCCTTCAAAATTTCGACCCCCGCCATCATGCGCGGCAATATGCGTAGGTTCCGGAAGTGAATGAGTCCAGGAGCATCCGGCATAGCAGGACCATGATCCGTCATGGCAATGAGTTTAAACTCCAGCTCCGATGCCCTGGCAGCCATTTCTGCAATGGTGCTGTAAGCATGGCCACTGGCGACGGTATGGCAGTGAATATCTGCTTCAAAGTACATTTTATCACCTTCATTTCAAATTTCGACACATTTGTGTTGTCGATACCAGCCCTGTTGTAGTAGGATAGGTTAAGAAAGGGGGCATTCCATGAATATTCTAATTCAAAAATTTGGCGGAACATCTCTTGAAGACCCTGAGACTCGCCAGCAGGCCATTGAAAAAATCATTCTGGCAAAAGAAGCCGGCTTCTCTCCGGTGGTGGTCGTTTCTGCCATGGGAAGAAACGGATCTCCCTATGCCACTGATACCCTCAAGAATTTAATCGGCATCAATCAGTCTTATGGTAACCATAAAAATATGGACTTGCTGCTGTCCTGTGGTGAAATCATATCCGCCGTCGTCCTGTCTGATCTTCTGGAAAGTGCCGGCCTTTCTGCTGCTGCGCTCACTGGATGGCAGGCGGGGATCATCACTGATGATCATTTTGGTGACGCCGATATCCTCAGCATCGAAAAAGAAACGCTGCTGGGATATCTGGAAGATCACATCATTCCAGTGGTGACCGGATTTCAGGGAATGACGTCCCGAAGAGAAATTACCACCCTTGGACGGGGCGGCAGTGACACCACTGCTGTAGCCCTTGGAGTTGCTTTGAAAGCAGCCGCCGTTGAAATTTTCACCGATGTTGACGGCATTATGACAGCAGATCCACGGGTTGTGCCGCAGGCATGTATGCTTGATGAGATCCATTACGACGAAGTTTTTCAAATGGCTGATCAGGGAGCGAAAATCATTCATCCGCGGGCTGTGGAAATCGCACGTCAGAATAATATTTCCATCAGAATACGAAACACGCGGAGTGGCCATCCAGGCACTTTAATCTGCTCCAGTCGCCAGTCCTTTGACACTCGTTACCGGACAGGCTGTCGTCAGGAGCTCCTCACGGCTGTTACACAGAAAAACGGCCTGACTCAGTTGATCATCTATCCAAGTAGTAATGAAGTTGCTGAAAGCCGTCTTTTTGACACCATGTCAGCCTCAGGAATCAGTATTGACATGATTAACTTCTCCCTTAACCATAAAGCTTTTATTGTGGAGGCTGAAAAAACTGAAAAACTATGCCGATTACTGGAAGAGGGCAGATTTCGTTTTGAGGTGTGCCCACATGTCAGTAAAGTGACCATCATCGGGAACAGGATTACCGGCATACCCGGTGTGATGGCAACTGTGGTTCGGGCCCTCACACGTGAAGGCATCCAGCTATTGCAAAGTTCAGACTCCCACACCACTATCTCCTGCCTGGTAAATTCCACTGATGCTCACAGAGCTGTTCAGGCATTGCACCGTGAGTTTGGACTTGACCGCCGGGAGTTATGATTCTTCTTGCCATGCAGTCATTCGCTTAAGGATCAACTGGTATCCCTCAGCCCCATATTGAAGGCATCGATTGACACGGCTGATCGTTGCTGTGCTGGCACCGGTCATTTTTTCGATCTCAGTGTATGTTTTACCTGTTTTCAGCATTTGCGCCACTGCCAGGCGTTGTGAAATGGATTGAATCTCCTTGATGGTGCATAGGTCTTCAAAAAACCGGTAACATTCCTCAACGGTTCTCAGTTGCAGCACCGCTTCAAAAAGAGCATCGGCAAAAGGATCTTTAAGCTTTGATTCATAAGCCACTGTCTCACCCCTTTTCGGTTTACTCCATGATGTAACCGCCAATCTTTGTGGTTGAAAAAACGGCAATCACGCCTCTTATCCCTGATTGTTTTCCATCACCTGGTGATCTTCCACCACCAGGATCACTGCAGTCATTGGTTGGATTTCAATGGTCAGCCATCCATCTTTCAGTTGATAGATTTTACCGGTTTCAACGTCACGTAAAACGCCTGCAGATTCCAGTGGCACTTTTTCGCGTATTGACAGTTCAAGGTGAGGATGCCGGTTTAAAATCGTCACTGCTTTTATATTTCCTTTTAGGCTTCGGCTTATCGCCAGATGGTGGTCACCCACGCTGAAAATGTTCCAGTCTCCATGAATGAACACATTGTGCTCGTTACGGAGACGAGTCATTCTTTTTGTCCATTCCAGCAAGTCATGATCTTCCTTTCCCCAGGGATAGGTTTTACGATTGAGGGGGTCTGTAAAACCTTCTACGCCGGCTTCATCGCCATAATAGATACTGGGAACACCTGGAAATGTCATCTGGAAAGCCATTAACGCTTTTAGCCGTGCTTTGGCAATGGAACGCTGTGCCACAGGCAGCCGGTATTGCAGTTTTTCGAGTGTGTTCATGCCGCTTTCATCCGGCGCATCGCCGAGGAGCGTGAGAATTCTGGCCCTGTCGTGGCTGCCAATGAGATTCATACAGCTGTAAAAATAGACACGCGGATAATTTTCGTATAAACTCATCAACTGGATAGCAGCAGCATCGCCGCTGATCCTGCCCATAAGGAAGTCAATCATCGCTTTCCTGAAGGGGTAATTCATCACGGAATCCAATTCTTCTCCAAGGAGATAACTCCGCCGTTCACCATAACTGACCTTATTGGACGCGTCCTCCCACACTTCCCCTATGAGTACCGACTCGGCATCTGTCGCCTTCATCGCGCGCCTCACCTGCCGGATGAATACAGACGGCAGTTCGTCCGCAACATCCAGCCGCCATCCTCCAGCCCCTTTGTTGATCCATCTGCGAATGACATTGTCCTCATCTTCGATGATAAAGTTGCGGAAGGAGTGCTCCAGTTCGTTGATATTGGGCATGTTGTCAATTCCCCACCAGCATTCATATGTATCCGGATAATGCTTAAACCGATACCAGGGATAATAGGGAGAGTTTTTGCTGTGATAAGCACCTAACGTATCATAGTGGCCTTCCCGGTTAAAGTAGCGGCTGTCGCTTCCTGTGTGGCTGAACACGCCGTCTAAAATAACCCTGATTTCCAAATCAGCTGCTTTTTGGCATAATAATTCAAAGGTTTTCTCTGATCCAAGCATCGGATCAATTTTTTTATAGTCACCGGTATCATAGCGGTGATTGCTGGCAGCTTCAAAAATCGGGTTCAGGTAGAGGATGGAAACTCCCAACTCCTTCAAATAGGAAAGCTTTGCAATGATTCCTTCCAGATTGCCGCCGTGAAAATCCCATCGCAGGATTTTTCCAGTAGCTGGATCCTTGATATATATCGGATCATCCTCCCAGTTGCCGTATAAGAAACTATTTTTTTTGGGATGTCTCACTTTCCGGGAAGGCAGCCCATTATAAAAGCGGTCCGGAAAAATCTGGTATATGATTCCTCGGAGAAACCAGTCTGGAACTGATAAATCCTGTTGATGAACCGTGATCTGCCAGGAATAAGGCGTCTCCAACTGCATCTGGCCCTGGCCGCCCAGCCGTTCCACGTTATTTCCGTAATACCGAAAGCCTTCTGCATGTTCTATGATGAAGAAATACCATACCAGACCCGGTTTCTGGGATGGAACAAACTCAACTTCCCAGGTATCAAGTCGCGGTTCGGGATACGATAACGGGTTCATCGGAATCATTTCTTCCCCGACACCTTCACGCCAAAGACGGACATAAACCTTCAAAGCGGAAGGAAGCAGGGTGCCGGATAATCTGAGTCTGACTTTTTCCGATACAGGAACAGCCCCAAAGGGGCTGCGGTAGAATGATTGATGGGAATGGTGAAACAGCATGTCCTGTATCATTGCTTATCGCCTTTCTTTTTGGGTGGATATACCGGCAATTGCCAGATTTGCTCATTGTAATCCCGAATGGTACGGTCACTGGAAAATTCGCCGGCATGGGCAATGTTGATAATGGCTTTTTTCCACCAAATTTCCGGTTTTAAATATTCCTTACCCAGCCGGGTATGCCGCAGGCAGTAAGGTTCAAAATCCTTCAACAGAAAATAGGGATCTGCCATTCCATAATGGCCGTAAAGCAAACTGTTATAGATTACCTGAAACATTTCGGGATGCTCTGGTTCAAGGAATCCGTTCACGAATTGGTCCAGTACCAGTTTCAAATCCGGATCGCGCTGATAAAGTTCATACGGCCGGTAGTGTCCTGTTTGATAGTAACTGGCCACCTCTTCTGCCGTGAGCCCAAAAATGTACATATTGTCAATACCAACAGCCTCCATCATCTCCACATTGGCTCCATCAAGCGTGCCGATTGTCAGCGCTCCATTGAGCATAAACTTCATATTCCCGGTTCCGGAGGCTTCTTTTCCTGCGGTGGAAATCTGCTCGCTCACGTCAGAGGCGGGAATGATCCGCTCAGCAAGAGAGACTCTGTAATTCTCCATGAAAATGACCTTTATCTGATCTTTCACCCGTGGATCACTGTTCACTTTTTTGGCCAGGGTGTGGATAAGTTTGATGATCATCTTGGCGTTGTGATATCCCGGCGCAGCTTTCGCTCCAAAGATAAAAACCCGTGGGTGCATTGAAAAATGATTGTTCCCGATAATCTTGTTGTACAGAAACATAATATGCATGACATTCAGCAACTGTCTTTTATACTCATGCAGCCGTTTCACCTGTACATCAAAGACAGCGTTAGGATCTACTGCAATTTTATACTTTCTAAAAATATGACCTGCCAGTTTTTCTTTGTTTTCATGACGAATCGCTGCGAGTTGCTGCTGCACTTCCAGATCGTCCGCAAATTCCTTAAAATGAATCAACTCACTGGGATGTTTAATCCAGCTGTCACCAATCTTGTCCGTAATCATGTGTGCCAGCTTGGGATTTGCTTTCAGTAAAAACCGGCGGTGAGTGACTCCATTGGTAATGGCTCTGAATTTTTGTGGCTCCAACTGATAAAAATCTTTAAAGACTTCATTTTTCAGGATTTCCGTGTGCAATTTCGCAACCCCGTTCACCGAAAAGGATCCGGCTATGCAGAGACGTGCCATGTGAATTTCCTTTTCAGAAATGATGGCCATCCGCGCGATATGATCCCACTCACCTGGATAGACTTCCCAAAGGTCACCGCAAAACTGCTCATTGATTTCATGAATAATTTCATAAATCCTAGGCAGCAGTCCTCGGAACACATCCTCCGGCCACCGCTCCAAAGCTTCCTCCAGAATGGTGTGGTTGGTATAGGCAAATGTCTGGCGAGTGATACTCCAGGCATCTTCCCAGTCCAGACCTTCCTTGTCCATCAAAATTCGCATTAACTCAGGAATCGCCAGGGCAGGGTGGGTATCATTGATGTGTATCACGACTTTTTTATGGAAATCAAAAATATTGTTGCCAGCATCCTTAAACTTTCGGTGAATGCTCTGTACAGATGCTGAAACGAAGAAGTACTGCTGTTTCAGACGCAATGCTTTTCCTTCCGGGTGATTATCTTCCGGGTAAAGCACTTTCGAGATTACTTCCGCCAATTCTTTTTCGGCCAGGGAATCCACATAGCGTCCCTGCCCAAAAAGACCCATATCCATGGGTTTCAATGCCCGCGCACCCCAAAGGCGCAGGGTATTGACCACTTCCGAATCATAACCCATTACCGGCATGTCATAAGGAATCGCCTTAACACATTGAGCGCCTTGTAACATTACATATTCTTTGCCGCCTTTAATCACCCGGTCCACTTCGCCGCCAAAACAAACAATTTCAGGTTCTTCCGGTTTGGCAATTTCCCACACATTGCCGTCTTCCAGCCAAGGATCCGGTACTTCTACCTGAAATCCATTAACAATTTTTTGTTTGAAGAGACCATATTCATAACGAATACCGTTGCCGTGGCCTTCCATCCCCAAAGTAGCCAGGGAATCCAGGAAACAGGCAGCCAGTCGTCCAAGACCGCCGTTGCCTAATCCTGCATCCGGCTCACTGTTGCGTATTTTTTCCAGATCAATTCCCAATTCCTGGCAGGCTTGCATCACAGGCTTCTCAATCCCCAGGTTCATCAGGTTGTTACCAAAAAGACGCCCCATGAGAAATTCCATGGACAGATAATAGAGCTGTCGACCGTTGATCTCCGTTTCCTGCTCTTTTGAATAGGCCCACTTTTCCATAACCTTATCCCTCAAAGCCATGGCCATGGCTTTGTAAAGCTGACTGTCGGATGCGGTTTTCAGTGTCCTGGCATACAGCCGCTGCAACTTCATTTCAATGTCTTCTTTAATGCGATCCACTTGCATTCGATCTTCTGTCACCGTTTCCTGATTAATACTTCCATTCCTCTTTGAATCCATTCAACATTGCTCCTTTATTCAAGCTGTTCTATTCAGCTCATCAAATCACTAATCCCGCGGTTACTTCTTCACTGTCAAGACTTCATAAATATCTTTATAGGTAAGGGCTGACTGATCCCAGCTGAAATCCTGCGCCATCGCCTTTTTTACCAAATCCTGCCAGGCCTTTGGATCGCTCTGGTAAAGCGTTACGGCTTCTTGCAGGGAGTAAAGCATTTCATGGGCATTGTAATTGGTAAAGGTAAACCCGCATCCCTCGCCGGAGGGGTCTTTGTAGTGCACCACCGTATCTTTCAGTCCGCCAGTCTCCCGCACAACAGGCAGGCTGCCGTATCGCAGGGATATCAGTTGTCCCAGCCCGCATGGCTCAAACTGGGAAGGCATGAGGAACAGATCAGATGCGGCATACAGCTGACGGGCAAGATGGTTGTCAAATTTAAGCTGCACAGAGCATTTATCGGGATGGCGGTGGGCGGCATGCTGAAGCATTTGCTCATATTGATGATCACCCGTTCCGATGATCACCAGCTGTACTTCCATTGCCATGATTTCGTCAATGACGTGCTGCACCAGATCCAATCCCTTTTGCGGCACCAGGCGGGTAATCATCGCAATCATTGGCACCTGTTTCACCGGAAGGCCCAGATGCTCCTGCATCCAGCTTTTATTCTCAGCTTTTTTATCCAGTTGATTGGCCGAAAATGGATAAGGAATCAAGGAATCATTTTCTGGATTATACTCATCATAATCCAAACCATTTAACACTCCTCTGATTTTATGGGACTGGTTTTGCAGCAAACCGTCCATTTGTTCACCAAAATAGGGCGTTTGAATTTCTGATGCATACGTTGGGCTTACCGTCGTTATCAGATCGGCGTAATTGATACCGCCTTTCATATAACTCACATTATTGTGAAACTCCAGACCTTCACTGGTCAGGTGTTCATTCCCGAGATTAAACAGCTCCCGGAGTACATCAGGCGGGAAAATCCCCTGATACTTCAGATTATGGATGGTAAACACCGATTTCATGTTCCGGTAATAGGGTTTTTGCTGATAGAGGATTTTATGCAGTGCAGGGATCATACCCGTCTGCCAGTCATGGCAGTGAATCACATCTGGTTGAAAATCGAAAAAAGGAAGCATTTCCAGTACAGCACGATTGAAGAAGGCAAAGCGTTCTCCATCATCCGGATAGCCGTAATAACCCGGTCGATGAAAGTAATACTTATTATCCAGAAAATAAAATGGAATCCCTTCATGAACCATGTATTCCAATCCACAAAACTGGTTACGCCACCCCACCGGGACATAGATACTTTCCTGCCATTTGATTTTTTCCCGAATTTCTGCTGGAATTTCAATGTATTTTGGCATCACCACCCGGACATCCACATTCTCTTTTTTCAGCGCCTTTGGCAATGAGCCGATGACATCGCCCAGTCCACCCGTTTTGATGAAGGGCGCCGCTTCAGATGCGGCAAAAAGTATTTTCAACATAGGTTCACCTCTTTTTTATTGTTGACTCATATTAGCAACATTCAGTGCCGGCCTTCGTGCTTTAAATCACTGCTTGCTTCTCCACCACCAGAGGATAATCCTGCTCTCCTCGCAACTGCTTTCCGGGAGTAACAACAACGTCTTTATCCAGAATTGCATTTTCCACCAAAGCGCCGCGGTGAATTTGTCCTTTTTGCATGACAATAGAATTGCGCACGACAGCACCTGGATGAACGGTGACCCCTCTTCCAAGGATGGAATTTTCAACACGGCCTGCGATGTGACAACCGTTCGCCAACAGCGAATTACTAACTTCAGCACTGGCCTGATATTTCACTGGTGGTTCATCTTTTACTTTTGTATAGATGTTGCCATGCCTGAAGAAAAGCTCTTTCCATACTTCAGGCTTTAACAAATCCATGCTGTAGCGATAATAGGTATGGATGGAATCAATTTTGGCTGAATAGCCTTTATGTTCATATCCAAAAATACGGTAACGGTCAAGGTTGCGAATCAATCCGTCCTTTGTAAAATCTCTGTATCCTCTGGCAATACAGTCGTCTACAACCTGCATGAACAGCGATTTCTTCATGAAGGCGATTTCCAGCGCCACGGCAGGACTCAGTTTTTTCTCTTTGCTGGCAGCCATGTCCCTGATCCGGCCATTGTTGTCGATGAGAAGTGACAACACACGAAAATTATTCTTCTCCGTAAGATCAATATTCTTATACACAATGACAATGTCGGCTTTCTTTTCATCATAAAAACGCTGAATTCTGCTGCAGTCCATATTATAAATTACATTGCTGTTGGCAATCAGCATATACTGCTGCCGGCTTCGGGTCAGGTAGTCCATGTGGTTATAATAATGATCCACATCTCCCAGGTTTCCCGTAAACTGATCGTATCTGAAAATCGGCGGCAGGATAAACAGGCCGTCACGTTTGCTTAGCAGGTCCCACTCTTTACCGGAGTCAACATGGTCCAGCAGTGAACGATTGTAGCTTTGGGTCAGGATACCAATATTTTTAATGCCGGCGTTAGCCATATTGGAGAGGACGAAGTCGATAATTCGGTAACGGCCGCCAAAAGGAACTGCTGCTGTCGATCGAACACGGGTCAGATCTTTCAGTTTCTGTTTTATGTCGGTGTCGTTAATAATGCCCAATACGTCTCTCATTAGGCTTCCCCCTTCCGATCCTCAGTTCCATTGGGGCAAAAACC
>JAWSUV010000044.1:0-20313 GCA_033549305.1 Bacillota bacterium
TAGGTAACCGTTCCGTCAACTTCAACTTCAAATCGTACCGGTCCGCTCCCAATCAGTCCAACGATCGATGTCTCCCAGTATTCTCCGTGCTCGGCAATGTTAAAGGTTCTGACTTCCATCAGGGTGCGCTGATTACCCTGAATACGGTACAGAGACAGTTGAGCGTTACCCTCAAAATTCAGAGGCCCGACACGCAGCGTTCGGCTGCTGTAGTTCGAATCAGCCTGAGGGTCGGATGATGAATCATGATCCGGCGAGTCATCCCATTGATTCCAGTTGTTCCAGTCTGGATTGTAAGGTGGGAATCCGCCTGTGGCATCGACAAAAGGATCATACTCTTCGAGCGGTAATTCATATTGGAAGTCCTGTGGAACTATACCCCCATGATTTTCCGGGAGATAAGGCTCTGGCCGCTGTGTAAAGATGCGTGTCTCGATTTCCCAGGGAGGCGTCTGATCGTTTGCCAGTTTTCCGGAAGGCACATGGATGTCCGCCTGCACATGAAGCGTGCAATATTCTGTTGGCTGCGTCCCCTGGATAAATAATTCAGAGCGGATCATGCTGCCCCGTGGATCAAGAGCGCAGAATTCTGTCGGCAGCTGGCCGGATTTATTGCATATATTGACACGAATCAAGCCATCAGGTTGTGTGAAGGATTTTGCCTCCTTGCCTTCATGTACTCGCAGCATTACCGTTTTCCACAATTCTGCAGCCATACGGCTTCCTTCCTGCAGTTTCTCCGGCAAGTCATGACCGATCCAGACACCGGCTGAGTAATAGGGAGTGTATCCGACAAACCAGGCGTCTTTCTGTTCGTTGGTTGTACCCGTTTTTCCAGCGACTGGAATAAGACTGTTCCCCTGATCCAAGCGTGCCCGTGACCCGGTGCCGCTGGTAACCGCATCACGCAGCAGATCTGTCATGATGTAGGCGACCTGTTCAGAAACCACTCGTGTACGTTCCGGTTTCTTATCCAGCAGCAGATTGCCGCGCCGGTCATAGACTTTTGTAAAAGTAACAGGTTCATTATGAACACCCTTGTTGGCAAAGACAGCGTAGGCGTTGGTCATCTCAAGGGTTGAGACGCCGTGAGTTAAGCCGCCGAGAACCATTGAGTAGTTTTCATCGTGTAAAGTGCGGTTTCCCTGAACAACCGGGTTGCTGCTGTGAACCATTGAGGTGATCCCCATGCGTTCCAGGTAACTGATCATGGTTTTAGCTTGTGGTTGTGAATCATACTGTCCAAGCATCTCAGCATATCGAACAGCTGCCACATTACTGGAGACACGAAGGGCTTCTCTCATATTCATGAGACCATAATAGCCAATACTGGTATAATGGTTGCGCGGCCAGGGTGTGTTGGGACTGTGAACGTTCAAGTAGGTAGGGGCGTCATCCACCACGGTACCTGCAGTCATGCCCAGATCCAAAGCTGCCGTATAAGCAGCCAGGGGCTTCATGGCTGAGCCGGGCTGCCGTGGTGACAGGGCCCGGTTGAATATTTTCTGTCCTTCGCTCATTCTGCCGCCGATCAATGCTTTAATCTGGCCTGTCTCACTATCAATAATGACCATCGCTGACTGTGGCTGTACATTACCCTCTGCATCCAGAATGTAATTTCCGTCGCTGTCACGGAAGGTTCCGGGGAAGTTTTCTGCTTTATTGAATTCTTCCTCCAAAATCCGCTGCAGTGACATATTTATCGTGCTGTGAATGGCCAGTCCGCCAGACTGTACCAATTGCTGAGCCTCTGCTCTGCTGTAACCAATTGATTCCAGCTCATTAATCACATCGCGCTGAACCAGATCCCCAAAGTAGGATGATATTTCGTCGTTGGTAAGATGATTGGGCTTAATACTGGCGGTGATGTCCTGATTGATAGCTTCATCATATTCGGTATCCGATAAATAGCCAAGTCGGTGCATGCTGCTCAATACGAGCCGCATCCGTGGAACGGTCTGGGGATTAAAGACAATCGTGTATTCACTGTCACTGTCGTCAAAAATAAGATGATCTTCCCGAACATTTTCTTTTCGCAACGCTGAAACAGGCGAATAGCGAGGCGGATTCCGCGGGATTCCGGCAAGCAGTGCTGCTTCCGCATGAGTCAGTTCGTTAAGGTTCTTAGAAAAATAGAGCTCTGACGCTGCCTGGATCCCATTTGCCTGAACGCTGTACGAACCGCTGAAAGCAACGCTGCCAAGATTAATGGTATTCAGATAAGCTTCCAGAATCTGCTCTTTGCTCAGTTGATTATCCAGTTGCATACCGTAATAAGCATCCTTAATTTTTCGGGTATAGGTTTGCTCCGGTGACAAATAAATAATTTTTGCCAGCTGCTGATTAATGGTGCTGGCACCCTGCATTGAGCCGGTACGCAGATTCGTCCAGAACGCACCGATAATGCGTTTATAATCAATTCCATTATGGTTCCAGAATCGTTCGTCTTCAATGGCCACAAATGCGTTGATCACATTTTCGGGGATATCCTGGTAGCCAACCAGGGAGCGATAGCCTTCGGTTTGTACTTTTTCAACAACGTTGCCGTCCTCATCAAAAATGAAGGAACTTTCATCCAGAAAAGAATAGATGTTACTGGCATCAATCGGTTCAATTTCCTTCACAATTCCAGCCACTACTCCCAAAACGGTGCCGGCAACGAGAAAAACGACCAGGACAAGGAGTATAAAAACTGACCAAAAAGCCGTTTTCACCCAGGTGGTCTTTTTCTTCCTTTTGGTGGTTTTCTGAGTGTGTCGTTGCCCGTTTTGTTTTTGCGCGGAACGGGATTGCTCCGTATATGACTGATAATCCATTAATAGCCCTCCATTAAATGCTTCCATATTAATCTCCGATTGATTATACCATATGATGACGGTGGATAAAAGTAACCCTTGCATGATCTCTCAAGAAGAATGACGCAGCTGTTGCTCTTTGGTTGCATCGAAGAGTCAATGGCATGCAAGCCGATCACTTATGTCTTCAACACGTTTTGAGTTAAGAGGTTGAAAAGGGATTGTAAAGTCACAATGAATAGGGTATCATTATAATAAGTACAGGAAAAAAGGGGGAATCAACCATGATTGTTCGCAACTGTGCTGGTGGCGTGGTGTTTTATGCAAATCAAGTCCTTATTCTTCAAAACGAAAAGAATGAATGGGTATTGCCGAAGGGCAAAATTCGTAGCGATGAACTGGCAGCGGACACTGCTTACAACCGTGTTGAAATTGAAGCGGGGCTCGAAGCAGAAATTCTGTCCACTGCAGGTGAAACCTGTTACGAATTTTTTTCTGTCTCCAGACAACAACCGGTCTGCAACCAGATCATATGGTACATCATGAATGCACTATCGAAAAAATGTCAGATCAACAAAGACGAAGGTTTTTTAGACGGCGGCTTTTTTCCAATTGACGAGGCGCTTGAAAAGATCACCTACAGCCAGGATCGCTCATTGATCAGCCTGTCATATCGAAAATACAAAGATATGATGAGAGAAAAAGTGGCCATTTAATCGGATTGAAGGCTACCATTATTCATCATACGACATCCTTTTAGAAAGAAAATAACAGCAGTGAATTCACTGCTGTTTCTTATCGGAATTTTAATGACAGGGAGTTTAGAATGGATCAATACCAAACGATAAAAGTTCAGGCAGAAGCGAGGGTGGATATCAACAGATCACACTTCATCGCCATTTCCTTTCCGCTAAGTGAATCATCTGATCCGGAGCAACTGATCATACATGCCAAAAAGAGGTATCCGGAAGCAACCCACTATGTGTATGCCTATACATATGGGCGGCACCAGGCTGTTCAAAAATTCAGCGATGATGGGGAGCCTTCCGGTACAGGTGGCTTACCAATCCTTGAACTTTTAAAACACCGAAATCTTGAAAATACACTGGTTGTCGTGATTCGTTATTACGGTGGCATTAAACTGGGCACCGGCGGATTAAAACGGGCCTATTCAAAAGCGGCTCAGGAAGCACTCAACAAGGCTAACATTATCACACTGACTGCGAGTCGGATCCTTCATCTGGTCTGCCCTTATCCCTTTTGGGGGAAGATGCAATATGAACTGGAAAATCGCAAGATACAGGTTGATGGAATCATCTATGAAGAGGATGTCACCCTTACGGTGGCCGTTCCGCTGGATCAAGTGAAAGCGTTTATCGAATGGATTCATGGATTGACTGCTTCACAGGCGGTCATTGAAGAGCGGCACCTTGAATACCGGCAAATCACCAACGATTAATGAAACATCAATGGGGTAAGAGTTTTAAAGAGGAGGCGATTATCATCATGGATCAAATTAAAGAGAATAAAAAGAACATGCTGGCATTAAAGAAATGGGTCGTTGTGGGTGCCACGCCCAATGAGGAAAAATTCGGGTATAAGATATTTAAAACCCTCAAGAGTCACCACTATGAAGTGTGGGGTGTTAATCCAAACTATCGAGAGCTGGAAGGGGAAACCATCTACCAGGATCTGTCCAGTTTGCCGCAGAAACCTGATTGCGTCAGTGTTGTTGTCCCACCGCCTGTTTCCATGAAGCTGGTGGAGGAAGTGGCTGATCAGGGTATTGAATACATTTGGTTTCAACCTGGAACATTTAACAATGAAGTGTTGAAAAAAGCGCAGGAATTAAAACTGAAGTCTGTTTATAACGACTGCGTTCTGGTCACACTGGGGCACTAACTGAATGAATCGAGAACCAAAGTGAAGCTTTCCCGCCAATACATTCATGTAATTGGCAGGAGAGCTTATTAATTTGCATAAAAATGTGATATAATACAGCGAGAAAAACAGGTCGATGAAAGGATGATCTTAATGAAAGAAAAACATGATCCCCGGATTGATCGAACCGTTGAATGGCTGCGGTTCAAAGTAACAGAGGCGCATGCTGAGGGATTGGCGGTGGGTGTTTCCGGCGGTATTGACTCAGCAGTTGCGGCGAATCTGATAAAGCGGGCCTTTCCCAACCATTCTCTGGGATTGATCCTTCCCATTAGCAGCCAGAGCAAAGATGTGGAAGATGGCATTGCGGTGGCTGAGGCAGCAGGACTGACGCATCATGTCATCGATTTTACGAAAATTCATGATATCATGATGAATGAAGTGATGAATGTCCTTGATCCTTATGCGGCCCTGAATGACGATATACGGCGGATGAGTGATGCCAACTTGCGTGCTCGTCTTCGCATGAGTACCCTTTATACTGCAGCCAATACACTGAACTATCTGGTGGTTGGAACTGACAATGCGGCGGAAATGTACACCGGTTATTTTACCAAATACGGTGACGGCGGTGTCGATCTGCTCCCTCTCGGGAAATTGCTTAAACGCGAAATTTACGAATGGGCAAAACAGCTGGGTGTTCCCCGGCAAATAATTCAACGCCCTCCTTCAGCGGGCTTGTGGGAAGGGCAGACGGACGAAGCTGAGATGGGTACAACGTACGAAGTAATTGATCGTTTTCTGTCAGGAGAGACGATTCCGGATCCGGAGCGGACATTAATTGAAAATATGCACGAACGATCCATGCACAAAAGACAAATGCCACCCTTGCCAAACTGGTAATCACAATTGCATGCAACAGACGGTTGTGCTAAAATAGCAATGATAGGGCTTGTTAAATTGAAAACTGAATAGGAGTGCAGTCTATGGGACGGATAGGCAATATTAAAGACCGGAAAAACAAGCAGGATTCAAAAAAAGCATCCATCTACACAAAACTGGCCCGTTTGATCGCTGTAGCAGTGAAAGAAGGCGGCGCAGATCCGGAATACAATACGGTCCTGAAGGCTGCCATTGACAAGGCGAAATCCAATAACATGCCAAACGACAATATTGACCGCGCGATCAAAAAAGCCAGTGGTGAAGCAGGTGGACAGGATTTCGAACGCATTGTTTACGAAGGATATGGTCTGTCAGGCGTGGCTGTGATTGTGGAAGTATTATCAGACAACCGAAATCGGACAGCAGGTGAAATACGCCATGCCTTTGATAAAAATGGAGGCAATTTAGGGACGACCGGATGTGTTTCCTATTTATTCGATCGTAAAGGGCAGATTATTATTGAACAGGACGGAGAAATCGATGAAGAAACACTGATGCTTGAAGCTATTGAATCCGGCGCAGAAGATTTTCGGTCAGAACCGGAAGCTTTCGAGATTATCACGGCACCGGAAGACCTGCTGAACGTCAAAGCAGCACTTGACAAGAGTGGGTATACCCTCATGGAGGCAGAAGTCGTCTACATCCCCCAGAACCTGGTGCGACTGAATGAGGAAGACCAGAAAAAAATGGAGAAGTTGATTGATATGCTGGAGGAAAATGATGATGTTCAGGAAGTGCACCACAACTGGGATCTGACTGGAATCTAGACAGCAATACAACCTCGGAAAATGCAGATGGGAGTGATTCGTTATCTTTACAAAAAGAACAGGATTGCTTAAAATCGGCGTATGTATCTTGCTAATCACATGGATGACCACTTCATACGGTTTTGCGTTGCAGGGATCCGGGGTCGTCATTGGAGACAATGCCACTGTGAGAACAGGCAGTGATTTTGACCAGGCGGCTGTGGGGATGCTCTCCATCGGTACGATGCTGACCATCCAGCAGGAGAAAGACGGATGGTATCAAATTGTTACCAAGCAGCCGGATTTAAGTGGCTGGATTTATAAAGACCTGGTAGTGATTCAGGAAGTGGAGTCAGGAAAGCTGGTTAGAAAAGCACGTGTGACAGCCACTGTGTTAAACGTCAGAGCAGCTCCTTCAACGGAATCGCAACGGATCATTCAACTGCGAAGTGGTGATGAGATTCGCATCATTGGCAGGGAGGATGAATGGGCGCAGATCATTCTGAACGACGGACAAAAAGGATGGGTACACAGCGAGTATCTGCTGGAAATACCCAATTTGCCAAGCGCAGCTGTTAATATGGATAACACCGGCATTTACCCAACAGCAGCCCTGGCAGAAAAGCCTCTTCAACTTTTGGAAAAAGGCACGATTGTTTACATACGTGATTTTAAACTGAATTTTTATGAGGTTGAAACGGAAGCAGGCTCAACAGGATGGGTTTTAAGGGACAACGTCTCCCTCATTATTAACGGCAGCAATCCAGTCAGTCGCGGCAGCCTTCGGAATGATGCAGACGGATTTGTCAGCACTGTCAAAAAATACCTTGGAAGCCGCTATCGATATGCAACTGCAGGACCCAGCACCTTTGACTGCTCCGGATTCGTTTACTACATCCTGAACACCTACTACACAGACCTGCTGAAAAACAACGGGATTAATCTTCCCCGGTCTTCCAGGGCCATGGCGGGGGTTGGAACCCCTGTCAGCCGTGATGCGCTGGAAGTGGGTGATCTGGTTTTCTTCAACAATACCGGTGGGACCATTAATCATGTTGGTTTTTATATTGGCAGCAACCAGTTTATTCATGCCTCATCCGGGAGCAGTATGAGTGTGATTATTTCTTCCCTCAGCGAAGCCAATTATGTGCGACGCTATAACACTGCACGCAGATTAACCAAATAAGTATGAATCACCATATATTATCATTCATAGATTCGTCAAGGAGGCCATGGAATGAAATTGAGTGAAATTAAGGAGCTGTTGAATGCGGAAGTATTGTCCGGACACCAGTTCCTGGACAGGGAAGTGACCAATGCTTTCGCAGCTGACTTAATGAGCGATGTATTGGCTTTTGTGGATGAAAGAACGCTGCTGCTGACAGGATTAACCAATCCGCACACAATCAGAACGGCAGAGATGATGGACATTCATTCCATTGTATTTGTCCGGGGGAAACGACCGGATGAAGCAACGATTAGAATGGCGGAAGAAAATGATATCGTAACCCTGACAACAGGCAATATTATGTTTGTTGCATCGGGGATTCTCTTTTCAAAAGGACTTAGAGGTGCCAACATAATTCATAAATAAATTCCGGGGTGGTCATTATTCAGCGTTCCTATGCAGTGGAAAAGAATGATTTTACACGGGCAGGAGAAGTATCCAGCCAAATCAAAAAGATTATGAAACAGGTGGGTGTCAAACCAGAGATTATCCGCCGGGTTTCTGTATCGGCCTATGAAGCGGAAATGAACATTATCATCCACTCTGATGGCGGAAGTATTGAATTTATAATAACGCCTGAACAGATCAAACTCATCGCCCTCGACAGAGGTCCCGGAATTGAAAACACTGAACTTGCCATGAAAGAAGGTTATTCAACAGCTTCCCGCGATGTTCGGGAATTGGGTTTTGGAGCCGGGATGGGTCTGCCAAACATGAAACGATGTGCGGATGAATTTGCGATTGAATCAGTTTTTGGAAAATATACGAAAATATCCATTACTTTTGACCAATCACCGGATCAAATGGAATAACCGAAGGAGGTCCTTCATGAATGTTTTTGAATTACAGGAAAAACTGAATCTCGATTTAGTTTCCGGTAAGGAAGGCACTCATCGTCAGGTCTCGGGAGTTTATATCGGGGATATGCTCAGCTGGGTGATGGCAAAAGCTCAGCAAAATAATGCCTGGATTACCATTCAAACGAATTTAAATGTCATGGCAGTGGCTGTAATGACGGATGTCAGCTGTATCATTGTCGCTGAGAATGCTGAAATTCCGGATGAAACCATTATCAAATCAGAAGAGGAAGCCATTCCGCTGCTTCGATCGGCATTAACCGCTTACCAGTTGGCTGCCCGATACGCGGGTGCTGTGGACAATGAGTAGGGTTTATGTGGATCTGCATATCCACAGTGCCTTGTCTCCCTGCGCAGATAATGAAATGACGCCACATAATATAGTCAACATGGCTTTGCTCAAAGGTCTTCATTTTATTTCCATTACAGATCATAATGCCATCGCCAATGTGCTCCCTGCTCTGAAAGCGGCAAGTGAAAAGCCACTACTGGTCGTGCCGGGGGTGGAAATCACCTCACAGGAAGAAGTACACCTTCTGGCCTTTTTTAAAACACATGAAGCATTGTCATTGTTTTATCAGGAAATTGAGACCGCATTGCCCCCACGTGAAAACCGTCCGGAGATTTTTGGGAAACAGTACCTTTTTGATGAAAGTGACCAAATCATTGGTGAAGATCACCGGCTGCTGATGAATGCTGTCCAACTATCGTTCGACCGGCTGGTACAACTTATTTGGCAGTTCGGCGGCGCTCCGGTACCGGCTCATGTCAACCGTGACAGTTTCAGCGTGTATGCCAATCTGGGCTTTATGCCTCCGAATTTACCGATCAATGTGGTTGAAGTCACGAAACCGCTCAATGAAACAACTCCCCTTAGAATAAGAGAGGAGCTGGCGACATATCGGCAAATCATCAGTTCGGACGCTCACAGCCTGGGTAATCTATTGGAACAGGTTTTTTTTATTGATTTGAAAGAGAGAACGATGGATGCCTTTTTCAATTGGATTCGACATTCCAACAGGGTGGTTACTTTATGAAAGAACTGGCATTGCATATTTTGGATATTGTACAAAACTCTATTGTTGCCAAGGCGGCACTGATTCAAATTGAGATAGAGGAAAATACAGATTCCGACCTGTTAAAGATCGATATAATTGATGATGGTCACGGGATGGATGAAGAGCTGCTGAGGCGGGTAACCGATCCTTTTACCACCACACGCACCACACGGCGTGTGGGGCTTGGCCTTCCACTCTTGAAACAGGCGGCGGAAGAATGTAACGGCGGACTTCAGATTCATTCCAGGCTAAATGAAGGAACGACCGTCAACATCTGGTTTCAGCACTCACACATCGACCGTGTTCCGCTGGGGGATATGGTGGAGACCATTATAACACTGTTATTGAATGGAAATCATTTTGACCTGCACTATAAACACCGTGTCAACCAGAAAGAAATGTCATTTGATACGCGGGAAATCAGAGAGATCCTTGGGGATGTCCCGTTCAGCCATCCGGATGTCATCAGCTGGGTAAAACGGTCATTGCAGGATGAAATAGAGGAATTATATCAATCCTACGAGGGGTGAAAATGAAATGAAGTTTTTATCTTTTAAAGGCGGGATTCATCCGCCTGACTTTAAGGAAGCAACAGCGTCATCAGCCATTGAAAAAGCCCTTGATCCACACCAGGTCATCATTCCTCTTCATCAACACATTGGTGCGCCCTGCCAGCCAACGGTTAAGGTGAAGGATGTTGTAAAAGTGGGACAGATAATCGGTGAATCTCAGGGCTTTGTCTCGGCACCTGTTCATGCAAGCGTTTCCGGTGAAGTGAAGGAAGTCGCCATGCGGCCCGTTGGTGGTGGTCGCGAAGCGGTTTGTGTGGTGATTGAATCTGACGGGAAGTTCGACCCTGACCCGGCCGTTCAGCCACCCGCGAGTGTGATGTCTATGGAACCGAAAGAGATTGTCCAGTTTATCCAAAAATCAGGCATTGTGGGAATGGGTGGTGCGACATTTCCCACTCATGTAAAACTATCACCCCCGCCCGACAAAAAGATCGACACTATCATCATCAATGGAGCAGAATGTGAACCTTATTTAACGGCAGACCATCGTTTAATGCTGGAAAGTCCGGGAGAGTTGGTTACAGGGCTCCAAATCATTATGCGTGCTGTCGGTGCTGAGAACGGTTTTATTGCCATTGAGAATAACAAGGCGGACGCTATCACATCCATGCTGCAGGCAGTTTCGGAAACGGAAAACATTCGTGTGGTTTCACTGCAGACAAAGTATCCGCAGGGAGCTGAAAAACAATTAATTGATGCCTGCACAGGGCGTCAGGTACCATCCGGCGGTCTGCCGATGGATGTAGGTGTTGTGGTGAATAATGTGGGTACCACCTTCCAGATCGCCAAAAGTTTTAAAACCGGAATGCCGTTGATTGACCGCATTACAACCGTTACCGGCAGCTGTGTGATGAACCCTAAGAATCTTCTCGTGCGTATTGGCACTCCGGTCAAAGAATTGGTTGACCAGTGCGGCGGGTATCAGCAGACGCCTGGGAAACTGATTCTGGGCGGACCCATGATGGGAATTGCACAGGAAAGTGATGACATTCCTGTCAGCAAAGGAACTTCCGGTGTGCTGATTTTAAATGAAAATGAAGCGGTCATTCCGGAACCGGTAAACTGTATCCGCTGCGGCAAGTGTATTGAAGCCTGTCCGATTCATCTGATGCCCTTGATGATCAGCGAAAATGCATTAAAAGACCGTATGGAAGAAGCCGAAGCCTATCATGCCATGGATTGTATAGAATGCGGCTCCTGTTCCTATGTATGCCCATCCTACAGACCGTTGGTTCAGTCCATCAGAGTTGCGAAGAACAGCATTATTGCCAGGCAAAGAAAAGAGAAGAAATAACTGACGGGAGGTAAACCGAATGGAACAGAAACTCATTGTCTCTTCATCACCGCATATCAGGGATGAAGGCAGTGTTCAGAAGGTGATGACAGATGTGGTCATCGCATTGTTGCCGGCGACCATTGGCGCTGTCTATTATTTTCGAACCAGAGCACTTGTGTTAATTCTGATCGCAGTCATAACAGCGGTGCTGGCTGAAGCGGCGGTTCAAAAGATCCGCAAACAACCGGTGACTATTAATGATATGAGTGCCGTCGTAACGGGACTTTTAATTGCCCTTAATATTACGGCAGCCTCAGCCTGGTGGCTTCCTGTGATTGGTTCTGTTTTTGCTATTGTCATTGTAAAGCAGTTGTTTGGCGGTATCGGCAAAAACTTTATGAATCCGGCACTTGCTGCCAGAATATTATTGACCTTGTCCTGGACGGAACGAATGACTGAATGGATCAATCCCGGTCCCGATATAGTATCAGTTGCTACACCCCTCAGCTTTATCAAGGGACAGATGACGGTTCCGGCCAATGCCCCTGCTCTGTTTGATACCTTTGTCGGAAACATTGGCGGAAGTATGGGCGAAACTTCAGCACTGCTATTGTTGCTTGGCGGCATATACTTACTGTACCGGAATGTCATCTCCATCAGGATCCCTGCGGTTTACATCGGGACGGTGGCTGTTCTAACGCTTCTTTACAGCGGTTTTGATTTTTACTATATGGCGTATCATGTTGTTTCCGGCGGACTGATCATCGGTGCCGTCTATATGGCCACAGATTATGCCTCTTCACCAGTCACTAACCAGGGACGGATTATATTTGCCTTTGGGTGCGGACTTTTAACCACCATCATTCGATTATTCGGTGGCTTTAATGAAGGGGTCGGTTTTTCCATTCTCCTGATGAATGTGGCGACCCCGCTGATTGAGCGTTATACTGTGCCAGCGATTTATGGGGAGGTGAAGAAACAAAATGCGTGATATGATTAAGATGGGACTCATTTTGTTGCTCATTACAAGCATTTCAGGACTGGTGCTGGGTGTCACCAACAGTATGACAGAAGGCATTATTATGGAAAGAGCCATGGCGGGAGATATAGCTTCCATGCAGACTCTCATAGCAGACGCTGATACATTTGAAGCAGTGACAGGCGAAGGCATTGATGATGCAGCGCTGGTTCGGGAAGTTTTTGCCGGAAAACGGGGTGATGAGGTCGTGGGCTACACCATTAAGTTGAATCCCTCCGGATATGGCGGAGAAATTGAAATAATGGTGGGGATCAACACGGCCAGCGAAATCACTGGTGTTGAGATTTTATCGCAAACAGAGACTCCCGGCCTGGGGAGCAAAATCACTGAACCGGAGTTCAGAGAGAAATTCGTCGGCAAAGTGACAAGTGAATCAACAGCAGTCGATGCCATTGCGGGTGCTACCAAATCCAGCGATGCAGTCAATCATGGGGTGCGCACAGCGGCATTACTATACGAAGAAGTTCTGAAAAACTAAAAACGGAGGTGGAGACAGTGAATCTGGGTAAAATCTTTGGTCGCGGAATTGTGCTTGATAATCCCATCTTTGTGCAGGTGTTGGGGATGTGTCCCACACTGGCCGTTACCAATACAGCCATTAATGGACTTGGAATGGGTATTGCGACGACAACCGTGCTGTTGGGAAGTAACCTGGTCATTTCCCTGATCAGGAATTTGATTCCGCCCAAAATCCGCATACCGTCATTTATTGTGGTCATCGCCACGTTTGTGACTGTGGTGGGAATGTTAATGAAGGCCTACACACCTGAATTGGATCAGGCACTTGGAATTTTCATTCCACTGATTGTCGTGAACTGTATCATCCTTGGTCGTGCAGAAGCCTTCGCATCCAAAAACAACGTGATTAAATCCCTGACTGACGGTTTGGGAATGGGAATCGGTTTTACGTTGGCTTTGGTCATTCTGGGAGTTGTTCGGGAGATTATTGGTTTTGGATCCGTATTCAACCAGCCCTTATTTCCGGAAGCTTTTGAACCGATGAGCATCATGACCATGGCACCCGGTGCTTTTCTGGCGCTGGGAATACTCATGGCTGTTTTCAATAAACTGGTTTATGCCAAAACAAAATCCTAAAAGGAGGTGCCAACAATGAATGGTTCATCAATCTTTATCATCTTAATCAGTGCCATCTTTGTGAATAATTTTGTTCTATCGCGTTTTCTTGGCATCTGTCCCTTTTTAGGTGTCTCCAAACAAGTGGAAACGGCTATGGGGATGGGTATGGCTGTCACCTTTGTCATGACCATGGCGTCCATCATTACCTATGTGGCACAACGGTTTATTCTTGACCAGCTTGGAATTGCCTATATGCAGACGATTGTTTTTATACTGGTTATCGCTTCACTGGTTCAGTTAGTCGAGATGGTCATTCAAAAAACCAGTTATTCCCTGTACCAGTCACTGGGAGTTTACCTTCCACTGATAACTACAAACTGTGCGGTTTTGGGATTAACCATTCTTAACATTCAGAATGAATATAACCTGATTGAACTGATTGTGCATGCCATCGGTGCGGCCATTGGTTTTTCACTGGCCATTATCCTGTTTGCCGCCATTCGGGAACGGCTGGAACTTTCAGATATTCCTGTTGTTTTTCGCGGTTTTCCAAGTGCTTTATTAACTGCAGGACTCATGTCACTGGCCTTTATGGGTTTCATGGGACTTGTGTAAAGAGGAGTGATGCTGATGAATATCGAGGGGATTTTATATCCAGCTCTCAGTCTGGGCGGACTTGGACTGATTTTTGGAACAGGACTGGCATATGCTGCCTACAAATTTAGGGTGGAAGTTGATCCTAAAGTCATGACCATTCGAGATTTATTACCAGGCGCCAACTGCGGCGGATGTGGATTGCCAGGATGTGACAGCTTCGCAAAAGCGGTTGCTGCAGGCGAAGCGCCTGTTGACGGATGTCCTGTTGGCGGTCCTGCGCTGGCTCAGGCACTGGCGGAAGTGATGGGTGTGCAGATTGCCGGAAGTGCTAAAAAGGTGGCAAAAGTCATATGCAACGGCGGAAGCGATGCCTGCAAAGAAAAATTTGTTTATTCCGGAATTCAGGACTGTATCGCAGCCAATATGGTGAGCGGAGGCAGTAAAGCCTGCCAATACGGCTGTTTGGGACTGGGAACCTGCAAAGCAGTCTGTCAGTTTGACGCGATCGAAATGACAGAAGATCATTTAGCAAAAATTATTCCGGAGAAATGCACGGCTTGCCTGAAATGCGTTGAATCTTGTCCCAAGAACGTGATCACAATGGTTCCCTATGAACAGGAAGTGGTGATTACCTGCAACAGTAATGATCCGGGTAAAATGGTCCGACAAAAATGCACTGTCGGATGTATCGGCTGCCAGATTTGTGTGAAAGCCTGCCCGGAAAACGCCATTGATTTTGAAAACAACCTGGCATTTATCAATTATGAAAAATGTACCAACTGTTATATCTGCGTTGAAAAATGTCCGACGAATGCCATTGAAGGAAAATTAAAGAAAAAAGAAGAATCAGCCGCTGTCTAACAAAAGATAACAATGGCCGCTTACGAGTCTATCGCATGGCGGCTTTTTCTTGAGCGTTCAGCCCGATGCACCCGGTTCAATTAACTTGCCAGCAAATCATTTAAATGGTACACTTTTTATGGATTCATCTAACGAATTCAATATTAATTACTGAGGAAGAGGAAATCATGAACTCTACCAAAAAAATGGTTTATTTCGGCATACTGACATCCCTGGGATTAGCTTTACACATACTGGAAGGATTTATTCCAAATCCATTTATCGGGATCGTCCCCGGAGCCAAAATTGGGCTGGCCAATATCATCGGATTAATGACCCTGGTGTTGTTTGGTCTGAAGTTCGCTTTATCAGTGAACCTCATGCGTGTTTTGATGGCGGGTCTGCTGACAGGAGCAGTGACGTCCATGCTTTATGGGCTGGCCGGCGCTTTATTGAGCACAATCTTAATGTGGCTTGCCCTGACATTTTTACAGAGATGGTTAAGTTTAGTGGGAGTCAGTGTGCTGGGCGCTTTGGGCCATAATGTGGCCCAGCTTGGCATCGCCAGCTTAATGATTCAAAACATACGTATTTTTGTTTATTTGCCTTTTATGATGTTTGCCAGTATCTTCACAGGCATTTTTATCGGCCTAACAGCATACTTTGTCCTGCAAAAAGTGAAGGGACGCTTCAGCAAGCTTTCCTACTCATTGACATAGGAGGAGAGACAGCACATGAACAGCAATAAAAACATCGGTGTTCTTTTTTTTATGATTGTTGCAGGTGTTTTGATCGGCAGCGTGATCGGATCGGTATTATCGCGCTTTGTTCCCTTGCTGAATTATGGGCCGGGTCCATTGGGCATCAGACAGTTCGGACTTGATCTAAGCATTATTTCATTTCAGTTGAGCTTTTTAGTCGATCTGAATCTGGCGGGCCTCATTGGACTGATCCTGGCAGCACTGTTGTTCAAAAAACTATAGGCACGCGCATAAGCATGACACATCACAGATGCATCGGAGGAGAGGCACATGACAGCATCAGGTTATCAAGCCACCATCAAGGAAATGCCCGAAAGTGAACGACCACGCGAACGTATGCAGCAGGAAGGGCCTCATGTTTTGTCCAATGCAGAACTCATTGGAATTATCTTATCCAGCGGCACACAAAATATCAGCGCCATCGAACTGGGACGAATGGTTTTATGTCATCAACCGGAAGGCTTGGCTTTTCTCCGAAACTGCACCGTTGAAGAACTCTGCGTTATCAAGGGGGTAGGCCCGGCGAAAGCCTGTCAGATCTTAGCGGCGGTTGAGCTGGGAAAACGAATTACGTTGACTGAAAGGAACCAGCGGTATAAGATTAAATGCCCGGCAGATATTTCACGGCTGCTGATGGAAGACCTGCGGTTTCTGAAAAAGGAAAAATTTTGCGTGCTGCTGTTGAATACAAAACATGAAGTCATGACCATCGAAGAAATATCTGTCGGCAGCTTAAACGCTTCCATTGTCCATCCTAGGGAAGTCTTTCTCCCTGCCATCAAAAAGAGCAGTTCTGCAGTCATTCTGGTTCATAACCATCCCAGCGGAGATCCAACACCAAGCAAAGAAGACATTCAGATCACCAAAAGACTGATTGAATCGGGCGCTTTAATCGGAATCAGTGTACTGGACCATGTCATCATTGGTGATAATATTTTTACAAGTCTTCGCGAGATCGAAGCCTGCACTTTTTAGGACTGTTTAAGTACCGATCCCGCCCGTTGAACGATATTCTAAAAGATGGTGAATGAATTGATCAACTTGAATGACAAAAATCGTATCCCAATCATTCTCACGGTGATCGTGATTTTACTGATCATGGTCATTGGGTTTTCTTCCCGGCAGCGGGATCAGCTTCTGCTATTTGAACGGGGTATTGGTAATGTGTTCATGCCGGTCCAGCGTGTCATTACCCGAGGAATGTCTCGTGTGGAAGAAAGTTTTGTGACGTTGATCCGTTTATCTGAAATCAAAGCGAAAAACGAGCAGTTAACCACTGAAAATAATGAACTGAATCAGCAGTTAATTGAATTGCAATTGTTACAGGAAGAATTAAACGAGCTTCAGAGTCTGCGACGAACACTCAACAGTATTGAACGATCTGGTGATTTTTTTCCGGTTACTGCCAATGTGATTGCAAAAAATCCGGGAAACTGGTTTGAAATGTTTACCATAGATGCCGGTACGCAGAAGGGACTTCAAAAAGACAGCGTGGTGATTGGATCCGGTGGATTGGTGGGCAGGGTATATGAAACCGGCGGTCACTGGGCAAAGGTGATAGCCATTATTGACAACAGCAGCTCTGTCAGTTTTCAGATATTACGGGACGGTTCCATGCAGGGAATTGTCTCCGGAAGTGTTACCCATGAACTTTCAGGATACCTGTTTGATCCGGACGCAGAAGTGGTTGCGGGAGATCAACTTATCACCTCAGGAATCGGTCTTTATCCCCGGGGAATTCTGATCGGTGTCGTAACCTCAGTTGACCGAACACCCGATCTTTTATTAAAGCAGGTGGAAGTTGAACCGGCTGTCAATTTTAAAAGTCTGGATAAAGTGCTGGTCATTAGTCCGAGAACCATCGACGAATAGAGGCCAACCATGCAAAAAATTGTGATCGCTTTATCGTTCTTTATCAGCATTGTGCTGGAGTCAGCTTTTTTTCCTTTCATATCCATGAATGGTGTGGTACCCAATTTAACCATGATCCTGGTGATTTGTTATGCGCTGCACCAGGAAGAGGACAAGGCAGCTGTCACTGGATTACTGGCAGGACTTGTCAAGGACACAGCCGTTGGCAGAATCATAGGTGTGAGCGCCATTACCTTTATGATGCTGGGATACTTAACCAGCCATTATAAGCATAAAATATTTGCCGAACATGCCACCACGCCACTGATTATCACGCTTATGGGAACTCTATTTCATGAAACATTCTATCTGCTCTTTGTCTTTTTCCTGGGTTATCAGATTAATCTTATTTATACGCAGCAGGTGTGGATATTGCAGGCATTATACAATCTTCTGATGGTGATGCCTGTCTATTTAGCCCTTCGGAAACTGCTAAACTGGCATGTGATGAAGAAACAATACTAAGGTGGTTATCAAAGATGTTTGAGAAACTCAATCGACGGTTTATGATCATCATTTTTCTGATTATCGCGTTTTTCCTGGTAATTATGTTTCGTTTGGCCAGCCTTATGATTGCTGAAGGGGAAAGTCACCGGGAATATGCTGAAAACCGCATTGTAAAAAGTATCTCCATCAGTGCTCCCCGAGGTGAAATCAGGGATCGTTATGGACGCTTACTGGCCGGCAGCCGACCCAGCTTTGCGGTGGAGATAACCCAAAATGAACTGGGGAATGAACAAATCAATGAAATCAGCCAGCAGCTGATTAAGATTTTTGAAAGAAACAACGATGTGTATATCGATGAGTTTCCGATTATCCACAATGGTTACAGCTATCAGTATACCTTTGACAAGACCATCGCCGACTGGAAGGAGGATTATGATATTCCTCAGTGGTACCAGGCAAAAGATGCTTTTGATCTGCTGCAGATCAGGTATGAGATTGATGAAACAGATCCTGCCATTATCCAGCAGCGTCTGCTTGCCATTCCAGAATTAACCGTTCCCATTTCCATTCGCACCTGGAAGTTCACGGAAGAAATGAAGAAAGAACAATGGATAGAAAAATTCTTTATCCCGGAAGAGTCACAGCGGGCACGCGATGCCTTTTATTGGCTGCGCAACAACCGGTTTCAGATCCCTGAACATTTAACCGATGATGAAGCGCGTAAGATCATGGCGATCCGGGAACAGATTGAAACCCAGTTGCCTGGATTTATGCAGTATCAGCCGGTAAAAATCGCCTATGACATCTCACGGCAGTCGGTCACCATGATTGAAGAGATGATATTTGATTTGCCAGGCGTCAAAGTGGTGGTTGAGCCGGTGCGCATTTATCCGGAAAATGAGGCGGCAGCCCACATAATGGGAAATCTTGGGAAAATCTCTCAACAAAGTGAAATTGAGTTGTATATTAACGAACTGGGATACCTGCCCAGTGATATTATTGGTAAGACAGGTATCGAACACCGCTTTGAATCCGAGCTGAAAGGCAAAGACGGCATACAGCGAGTGATTGTCGATTCCAAGGGCAGACTGGTGCGTATTTTGGAAAAAGAAGAACCTGTTCCTGGAGATACGATTATGCTGACCATTGATATCGAGTTCCAGAAAAAGGTGGAAAAAATTCTTGAGGATGTTCTGAAAACGATCCAGGTTGGCGGCACGTATGAAACAGTCTGGGGAAGCAACAAGCTTGTGGGGACTCAGGGACCCCGCAAAAATGCCAATGCGGGAGCCGTCGTCGTGACAGATGTGAAGACGGGAGAAGTACTGGCAATGGCCAGTTATCCCGCTTATGATCCAAATCTCTTCGTCACCGGTATCAGCAGCGAAAACTGGAACAGCCTGATGCCGGCGAATCCGCGTGATCCGCTGGCACCCAGACCCCTAATGAATATCGCCATGTCGACTGCCGTACAACCAGGATCCACCTATAAAATGCTGGTCGGACTGGCAGGACTTGAACAGGGCCTGGATCCAAACTACCGCATTCTAGACCGCGGGTTTATTCAGGTGGGTGAACACTCCTTTGGCAACTGGTTATGGAACCAGAGTCGTCGAACTATGGGAAATCAGAATCTGTATGAAGCCATTGCTCATTCAAATAACTACTATTTCTATTCTGTTGCCAATGGGTATGATTACAGCCGCAACCGCGCACTGCCCTTCCAGATGGATATTGATGTTCTGGTGAAGTATGCGCATCTGTTTGGGCTCAATGATCCCACAGGAATAGAAATTCAGATTCCCAGTGAACGATATGGCGGTGTTCCTAATCCAGATTCAAAATCCCGAATGGTGAAAGCGGTTTTGCGAAATCATCTGAACCGGATCCTAACCACAGCGGATTTGGATGAAGAGCGTGTCGAATTGACCGATGACGTGCTGCGAGAAGTGATAGACGCACTTGTGCTAATGGCGGATGAAAATCCGGCCCGGCATGTTGTTCATCGCAATGTGGTTGCCCTGGGAATACGGGAAGCCCGCGCTAATGCGATCACCGATTTGGTTAAATACAGCTATTATAATCAGACACACTGGTCTTTGGCGGATACAATGAACTTTGCCATCGGGCAGGGCAGTCATGCGTATACACCTTTACAAATGGCCAACTACATGGCCACCATTGCCAATGGCGGCGTGCGCCATCAGCTGAGTATTGTCCGTCAGATTTTGAATCAGAGCAATGGTACTGGCGTTTCAGTGGAAAGAGCCGATCCGGATGTGCTGG
>JAWSUV010000045.1:0-19598 GCA_033549305.1 Bacillota bacterium
ATGATTTCCTCCGCCGTGCATACCACCACGGTGCCTTCCCGTATTTTCTGATTAATTTCTTCGAACGTGCGCTGCTGCTTCAACTGAACCCCTCCTTTTGTCTTCCTGAAACTGAAAAAGCCCCGCCGATGGCAGAGCTCACGCGTTAACGCATCCCTCATCTTTCGGTTTCCCGCTGGATTAGCACCACGCCTCTATCGGGCAGGTTGCTGAGATTTCGCCGGGCCAGTTCCCTCCATCTCTCTGGATAAGTGTTTTTAAAAAGCGTTTATGTAATTGAATCTATTATAGGGATTGAGAAGGAAGCTGTCAAGTAAAAGTTCAGACGTTTCTGATCATTCTTTCATTCCGCCGCAATTGAATGATACTCCCTGAAAATTCTCCGGTCTGTGCACCGGAAAGGCATCATGGTATAATAATTTCAAACTCTTTCGGAAGGAGTACGCATGATTCCCTTAACCAAAAAAACCATCTGGAGTTATGGTGCCGGTAACCTGGGTTACGGTCTCATCTCCCAAATCATGGCCATCTACCTGATGTTCTATGCCACTGTGGTGCTGGGAATGTCCGGCACCTCCGTCGGATTGCTGGTGAGTATCGGCATTATTTGGGATGCCCTTTCCGATCCGATCATGGGCTATCTTTCCGACCACACCCGTTCCCGTCGCTTTGGCCGGCGGCACCTGTACATGCTCATGGGCGGCACCGGTGTTGCCCTGCTGCATTTCTTTCTGTGGAATATCTCCCCCGAATTGACGGACAGGACCAAGTGGCTGCTCATGGCAGGGTTTATCCTGACGATCAAAACCGCCATGACCATCTACATCACTCCCTACACCGCTCTGGCGGCGGAAATCAGTGAAGACTACACCGAAAGGACCCGGGTCCAGGCTGTCAAAACCATCTTTTTCATTCTGGGCATCTTCATGGCAGCCGCTTTCGGCATGGCTGTCTTTTTTCGGGCGACGGAACAGTATCCAGTGGGGCAGTTAAACCCCATGGGCTACCGGAACATATCCCTTTTTGGATCTGCGTTCATGCTCATCTCCACGGCCTTCGCCTATCTGGGAACCAGTGACCGCATCCAGGTACTGAACGCCCGCATCCTGTCCAACAAAAGCCCGGGAATCAAAGCTTTTTTTACTGAAATGAAGGAGGCTTTTGCCAACCGGGACCTGAGAGCCGTTGTCCTGGGATATCTGAGCACCAATATCGCCAGTGCGTTGCTGAGCACCCTGGCCCTTCACGTGTTTACCTTCACTTTTCTGATGAGTAACAACGATATCGCCCTCATTGTGGGCATGCAGCTGATGATGAGCATAATCAGCCAGCCTTTCTGGATCCATTTTTCTGACCGATTCGAGAAAAAAGGAGCTGTCATTGCCGGCATCGTTGTGACCATGGTCGCTTCTTCCTATTTTGTACTGTGTGTACTCCTCAGGACTGCGGTTCAGAACAATGTGCTGTGGCTCATTCCCTTCAGCATTCTGGCCGGTTTTGGCACCGGCGGACTCTTTACTCTTCCTCAGGCGATGGTGGCCGATACCGTTGATTCAAACACCCTGACCACAGGCAGGCGCCAGGAAGGCGTGTTTTACGGAATCCTGACTCTCAGTTACAAACTGTCCCAGTCCATCGCCCTGATGTTGCTGGGCTTTGCCCTGGACCTGCTGCAGTTTGATCCGGCGCTTCCAGAACAGCTGGAATCCACGCTGATTGGGCTGGGGCTGGTGATGGCTGTGGGAAGCCTCTTGAGCTTTGGTGTATCCTACTTCTTCTACCAGCATTATTCCCTGACCAAAAGACGCATGTATGAAATCCACGACGCCATCCAGCAGCTCGTGGAGAAGAAACGCCAAAGCGAATGTCTTGATAATGAATAACCCCCGCAACAAGAAACAAAGCTCCCGTTCCCCCGCGTGTTTTCGCTCCTGATCAGAAATAAGACACAGCCGGCTTCAACATTTTTCCATTGATTTTCAATACTTGCGCCAGTTCCTGCAGAGAGGTAGCTTCATACTTGTCCATCAGATACAACACAATGCGCGAAGCGGCATAAGCATCTTCGAGAGCATCATGATGAACAAAAGATATCCCAATGGCACTGGCCACGGTGCTCAGCTTGTGGTTGAAAAGGTGGGGCATGGCTCTCCGCGCCATTTGAACAGTACAGAAATACTGCAGCGACGGGCAGGGCAACTCGTAATGGGCCAGGGTGCAGCTCAGCACTCCCATGTCAAAGGCGGCATTGTGTGCCACCACCGGGTAAGCCTCCAGCAGCGGTTGAATTTCTGGCCACAATTGGTCAAAACGGGGCGCATCCAGCACATCATAAGCCGTGATCCCATGAATTGAAATATTGAAGGCGCTAAAATACAATGGATCCGGCTTCACAAGCCAGCTTCGTTTTTCCATAACGCCATCCCTGCAAATGATCATACCCAGGGCACAGGGACTGGAAGGTTTCTGATTGGCTGTTTCAAAATCAATGGCTACAAATGTGTTATCCATGTTTACGCTTTCCCCTTTTTTCGCCAGTGAAATAATTCACTTGTTCCTATTCGTCATCATCCCGGCTGCGTAAATAACTATAAAAATAAACAACACGACTGCCACTTGAATCACCATCATACCCATACCCGATCAACTCCTCTCTGACTGTTTTCCCACACGCATTATCGGGCATTTGAGCTGTTCTCTATCTCATACAATCTCATTTATTCTAGAATCCTCTTAATTTCAGCCATTCCACCATCTCATATTCACGTTCCTGCAGACTGTCATTTTCTCTGTTGAATCTGTCAAGGGAAAATTCTGCTTCAACCTTTCCATCCGACAAGTATATCACTCTATCTGCCCGCGCCGCCACTTTTGTATCATGCGTCACAAGTAAAAGCGTGGTACCACTCTGATTGATATCGTTCAGAATATTCATGACTTCCTGGGATGCCCCTGAATTCAAAGCACCTGTCGGCTCATCACCGTATACAATGTCCGGGTCATTGATCAGCGCTCTGCAGATGGCCGCACGCTGCAGCTCTCCGCCCGAAACATTGGTGATATCATTTTCTCCAATCGATTCAATGCCTACCTGCTCCATGAGTCTGCCAGCATCAATTTGCACCTGATCCCTTGATTTTTTGCCTGCCTTGATGCCAGGCAGCATGATGTTTTCACGGATGGAGAGGAATTTCAGCAGATGTGAATGCTGAAAAATAAATCCCATTTTATGAAGTCTGACCCGGCTGATTTCTTCATCTGATAAACCGGAAATGTCTGCATCATCAAACAAGACCTGCCCACTGCTCAGACGGTCCATGCCGCTGATACTGTAGAGAAGCGTTGACTTGCCGGAACCGGACTGACCCATGATGGCTACAAATTCACCCGCCTGCACTTGCAGATTGACCCCTTTCAGGACCATGGTTTCACCTGCTCCTGATTTTCCGAAAACCTTGCACAACTCTCTTGCTTCCAGTATATTCTTCATCCTATTTCCTCCCCTGATGTTACCGCGCCAATATAACTATGTTCAATTCGACTATTCATTAATCAGATGAATGATATGATGCCTTTTAAATCCTGCTGAGCAATACCAGGTCACTGCCACTACAATCGCCAGGATAGCTGCAGGGTATACGAAATACGCCTCAATCGGATTAATGATGAAAGTGATTTTAGTAATTCCCAGCCCAACCAGGTTGAAAATCCTGCCGACCATTGTCTCACCAAGCGTATTGGCCAGCAACGTGCCGCCGATAATGCCCGCCAGCGATACCAGGCTTGCCTTTGCCATATACTGATTGCGGATGTCCTGTACAGAAAAACCAACGGCTTTCATAATGGCGATTTGTGAGTATTCTTTAGCTGTCTGAAGCATGAGAAACAGTAATGTGATTAATGCCGCAAGACACATTGCCATCACTGCCACCGCATACACGGCCTTGCTCAGCTGGCGGGTCACACCACCAAATGTCTGATCTCCGAATTCTTCCATATCGGTCACCTTCACATCAAAACCCATTTCCTGCTGATAGGTTTCCACTTTCTTTTCAACATCCACATCTTCATGAAGATTGACGAAAAAGGAATACTTTACCACTCCATCAGGATCATAGGGACGCACCATCTTGGCCGTATAGCCCCCACTGGTCACATCCTGATAGATACCTGAAACAAAAATTCCCGTCTCTTCTCCATTGATCCGCATCGATATGGTATCCTCCGCTTTGACCCCCAGCTCGTTGGCATTCATTATCGAAAGCGCAATTTCATGATCGTCTGCGGGGACATTTCCCTCAAGATACTGAAGGGCTGTTTCCGCAGCGGCACTGGAGTCAACATGTACATTGATCCATTTACCGTCTTTATTGATCGCTTCATAGACGACGCGCGCTTCTGCCGAGTACACCATGACATCCACATCATTATCAAGAATCGCTGCAATCTCATCATGTTTTTCAGAAAGCCGTTCGGGTCCTGACACTGTAAGGATAATGTCATTGATCGATAGCCCCATGTATGTCACTAGTTGCGGTGATCGAAAGGTATTGAGCAGATTCACCGGAACCAATACAATACTGGTGGCAATCAGCATCACAAAGAACATGACAAGCCATGAGGTGCCTGTTGCCATGACCTGACGCATCCCAACGAACAGATCAACAGGGACATTCCTGCATCTGCTCAGGGACAGATAATCAATCAGGCGGGACATTGGCGCCGCATCCCGTTCCACGCCGCTGGCAAGCGCCTCAACCACGGTTACCTTTTCCATCTTTTTCATTGTTTTCCTGCAGTAATAGACTTCCAGCAAGTATATAAGGATCACCGCAAGAACAGGCGCAGATACAGCCTCCCATGTCATGTCAGGAGTGCCGAAGGTGTCATTGATATGGGATGTGAAGAGTCGGTGTGCAAAAAGGGAGATTATGTATCCGATGATGCAGCCTATAATTGCCAGTGCTTTGTATTTCAACAGGTACAGCTGTCGAATATGCGTGTGCGACATCCCGATTGCCCGCATTGTTCCGATTGATTTAATCTCATCTTCCATGGCAGCCAGAATCGTAAACCGCAAACACAGAAAGACCACCAGGAGCAAAAAGAAGCTTACCAAAACCAAGATAACTACCATGATCATATCGGAGAATCCACTTAACAGTCTGATGATGGCATAGGTAACCGCCTGCCCATTGGCGGGCAGGCCGGTATTTTCATAAACCGTCTGAAAGGTCGCTGCCTGTGATGGGTCATTCAGGTAAAACTCGATGAGATACTCCACCTGTCCCGTATTTTCTTTCAGCTGGCCATGATCCTGCTCGTTGATCAGAAATCGCGTGGAGGAGGTTAAGGTAGAGTTCATTTGTCCGTCCCGCACATAAGCAGACACGGTGAATTCCATGGAATAATCATCCCCGTCTTTAACGGTCAGTGTATCTCCCACCTCCATGTCAAAATCGTTCAATAAGATCAGGGGCACGCCAATCTCGCCCGGTGCCGGATGGAGTGGTGTATTCTCCATGTCAAGCAACAGATCATACTGCTGGTTTTGAGTCACAAATCCCTTGTCCAGCAGGTTGTCTGACATCGAAAATGTAGTGCCGTCCGGTTTGGTGACCCAGATGTTGCCACCGTAAATGTTCACCATCTCAACTGCCTGCCAGTCCTCAACTTCAGGGGCGCTTTGAGCAAACGCATCGATGTCATCCCGGTTGATGTCTCCCAGATGCATCTGCATAAAGTGAGGCGGCCTGGCAACCGCATACATGGCATCAATAGATTCAAACAACTGGATGCTGATCATGGTCCCCACCGACATCAGAAATGCCGATAAGACAATGAACAACAGCAGTGCAAAATTGATCGCCTTATTTCTCTTGATGTCTTTCATTATCATGGATCGGTTCATACGCCACGCTCCCTGCTTGCTCATATGGTTAACTGCACATACCGTGACACCCTTGATTTCGTTGTTGATGCTTCTCCGCATGTGACCCTACACTCACTATACGCAGTAATGCAGAAATTGTTTTCTATGCAATTGATGTTTGTGCAAATAACTCCATTTTATTAAATGAAAGGATGGATCCTTCATTAAAAAAGCCGGAGGGTTTCCCTCCGGCCTAACGAACTGTTCGACTCAGCCATAAGCCCTCAATATAATAGATTCATAGCTGCAGAAAGCTACCACACATAGAAAATGACCGTTTCGCGAGAAATGATGCCATGCGTGTTTACGCCTTCAAAGGTGACCACGTGAAAATTGCCGCTCTCCTCTGCTTTTCCACGTCCCAGCAGCTCTGTCGGCATCTGCAGCGCCAGTACACCGGCAGTGCCATCAAATTCCGGTTCATACACCATGCCGTCCACAATGACCCGGTAATCGGCAGTCTCAATGAAATGGCCGCCATGGCCGATGACGCTGGCTGTCAACAGCGGTTTTTTGTCCTGGATGATCTCCCCCGGCTGAAGATCCGGTAGAATGGTAATCCCCAGTCCCCTGGGGGAAGTCACTTTCTGCGCATGGGCTTCCACTTCCCGAAAAACCCGCAGGCTGTTGCCTCCCAGAATTTTTTCATTGTCTTCCTGTGAGTAACCCCGGTTCACCAGTTCGGCGGTAATCCCCGGTAAAAAAGCGGCGTTAGGCAGGTCGACGGGCATGGGAGCTCCGTCAAAGTCAGATCCCAGCCCCACATGGTCGACACCGATAAACTGTACCACGTAATCGATATGGTCGACCAGTTTGGCGATATCCGCCACCTGTCCAATGTCGGCCACGGTGGTTGCCCAGAAATTGATCTGCACCACCCCGCCGTTTTCCTTCAGGGCCAGGAGCTGTGCATCGGATAGGTTGCGTTCATGGGGGCGCACCCCGTCCACGCCGGAATGGGAAGCGATCACCGGCGCCTGGACAACGGCCATGGTATCGAAGAATGTTTTTTCATTCATGTGGGACATGTCCACGATGATGCCCAGCCGGTTCATTTCCCGGATCACTTTTTTGCCCAGTTCCGTCAGCCCGGCGTCCGGTGCGTCATTAGCCACATGGTTTCCGGCGCCGAGGGAATTGGGGGTGTTCCACACAATCCCCGCCATTCGGACCCCCAGGTCATAATACTGGTGCAGCAACTCCATGGCGTTGCTTTCCACAAACTGGTACATCCCTTCCAGGGAAGCCACAGCCACATGCCTGTCGGCTTTCAGGCCCTGTTTGATTTCCCGCAGGCTGGAAGCTGCCATCATGGTATCGCTGTTTTGTGCTGCCGTCCAGTGCAGGGCATTGATCAGCGCCAGGGAACGGCTGTTGGTTCTGGCGGTGGTGAAGACAGCGTCGGTTCGGTAATCGGTGTAGGCCGCATAAAACGCCACCTTCAAACCGCCTTCCCGCGCTTTCACAAGGTTCAGCTGAAATTCAGCGGCGGCAGGGCTGCCGAGATCAATGACCGGGAACCAGGAAGTCTCATCCACCACCTTCATCATGGTGTCATTGTGGGTATCCACAACGATCGCATTCATGTGCATCTCCTCCGCGGACAGATTGGCCGGCAACGCCCAGGCTGCCGGTATGGCTAAACTCAGCATCAGAAGCACCAACAGGGTCCTACTCCGTTTGTTATGTTTCATCCGAAAATCCTCCCATGCATCCTCTGGCAAACCCGCCGGAAAATGATCTTTGCCCGCGTTGGCCTGCCTTTCTGTTAATCTTTGATTTTCACAGTCGGATTCTCCCGGTTCAGGATCACCCTGGTACGCACCCTGCCAATCTCCATCTTTTCAACCCAGGCACCAAGCGTATCCAGGGCCGTCACCAGGTCTTCGTGCCTGGACGGGTCCACCGATTCCATCACGGCAATGGCGTTGCGCGTCTTGTGCATGAGCATGGTCCGTTGGCCGTCCCGCCAGTTCAGAAAACGGCAAACGGCTCCCGCCTCATCAAGGTAACACACCTCACCGGACAGGGTTTCACTGATTTTTTCGTCTCCAAGGGCGAAAAAGGGATCTCCCCCTCCGGTGACCGTCAGGCGCAAATCTCCCTGAATGGCGTCCAGATCTTCCATACCGCAGGGCAGGGCATACCTCAGAGAGACACCGTTGTACAGATCCACCAGGGGATTCACACTGGCCACGCCTGTCCCTTTTTCGACGCGCTTCAGCAGCGCTTCAATGGACGAACGGACGCCTTTTTTGGTCTTGAATTTGGAAAAGGCTTCCCGCCAGACGGCTACCACTTGATGCTGGCTTAACACCGGTTCTGTCAAATACTTCCATGCCTCTTCCGCTGCTTCTGCCAGAAAGACGTTGATCTCTTCCCGGTGAGATTGGCAGCCTTCCTCCGTGTTGTCAAGGTCGCAAAGCAGCAACACGCCCACTTCACATGTGGGAAGCAGCTTCCATAAGGATGGTTCAATAATGAACTGGCTCATCTTTTCCTCCGTTCCGGCCCGGCACACACATAAAGACCATTCATTTTAGTAAAAGGCATTTGATGCATTACCTTCGCCATTCAGCAATTTATTCCTGCCTCTTTTTCTTATAAAAAAAGGAGTCTGCAAGAATGATTCACCAAGCAGATTGGCATAAGCTTTAGGAAAAACCCTATAATTCTCATCAAGGTGCTATACAAAATAAATTAAGCCTGACAAACGACCATGGCATAAAGCAAAACATCTGCCCAATACCATGGTCGTTACTTACCATCACTCAATTCCAGTCACTTGAGGCGATATACCGTCACCGAAAGAATCCCGTTCTCGTAGGTCACCTCGCCTTTATCAACCACGGCCCCCAGCAGGTTTATTTCCCTTCTGTCCGTCGCCCCCAGCAATCCCCAGTAGTATTCTTCAAGTTCCGCCTGCCGCGGTTCATTGATCACTTCTTCCAGCCGTTCCAGATCAGCCGGCCTGATGGCGCATTCTCCCTTCACCGTAGCCCGAAATCCGTCTTCCTGGTAATGCAGCTCCATTTGAAGGTCATCAATCCCGTGATGCAGAAAGTATCCGATCAATTCATTCAAAACACTGACTCCGATCGATCGTTCATTGCTCATGCATTATCCTCCCTCAGCTTATGATCTGGCTTTTTGAAGTGCATCAATGGCCAACACCATCACTGCCGCCACAAAGCCGCCCGAAAAACCGTTGTTGTAAAGGTTCATGCCCCCATGCAGGTATCCCACATTCATCACCACAGACATATGTACGATGCCGGCAATCACTCCGTATTTCCATCCGTAAGCTCCGGAGATGGGCGCCAGCGTTGTCCCGAACAATGCCGCCAGCAGGGCACCTGTCGAGTTGGGGTCCCAGATCTTAAACAGGGTGGCAATGTACACCCCCGCCAACACCGGCAGAACGTTTCTCAGGTGTTTGCCGAACGCACCAAAACCGACAACCGTAAAGATACCTCCAATGATGGGACCGTTCAGTTCTCCTCCCACAAACAACACATAATAAATTGAAACGTACCCCAGCATCGCCATGTTGATGAGAGCAGCTCCAAATCCGTCGGTGGTAACAAAGTCAGACACCAGCCTGCCTGACTGCCTTGTAATCCGGAATAGTCCGGGAAGCACCCTTCGGCTGTAATAGAGCCCCACGATCAGCATGGCGGTGAACAACAGAAAAAGAAAATTTCCCAGCGGTGCATTGTAGCCTTCCGCCACCACAAGGGTCGCCGGATTGTTCAGCCCGAACCCCCGCATGATTGACATGAAGACCATTCCCACAACGCCTGCAGTAAAACCGATATTGTATAAATTATATCCCTGGTGAAAACTGACAAAATGAGTGGCAAGGGGGGGCAGAAAAAAGCCTGCCACAATCCCGGCCGCAGTTCCCGCCGGAACAGACAGGTACAGCGGCCAGCCAAATCCAAAGGAAATCTGGCTGATCAGGGGTCCCAGGGCTGTTCCGAAATAGGCAATCAGGATGTATTTCCCGAAATGCTCCTGATGATACTTGGCATAAAGCCATACGCCCAGCATGATGGCCCACACATTGTACAGGTTTTTTCCGAAAAGAGCAAAACCTGTCACCACAATGATGGCCGCCATCAGCGGGCCGTTCATGTTAACCTGGTTTTTTCTGGCGATCAGGATGCAGAGAATCATCAGAATACCTGCATTGAAAAATGCCGCGCCAATGTTCCCGATTGCCATGTAGTCGGATACCAGGATACTGGGGGATACCAAAATCGACTGAAGTCCGCTGATGATTTCCTGCGGCCGGTTGAACAAAAATGCTGTGCCCACCAAGCTGGCCCCCATCAGCAGCATCAGGTTATACTTAGTCTTTTCCTGCACTACAATAAAGCCTTTCTTTTCATCCACTTCCCGCTCTGTAAAGATCACCTGTTGCATACTCTTAAGCCATTCCCGCTTTTTTGACAACGATACAACCTCCCGCAGATTGTTTCCGGCCGATTCCCATGCTACCAGTATAGCAGGAAGTCAACGCCAGCAAAAGACAAATGTGATGCTGGTCTGGATTTTGTCCTCTTTTGGTCCATCGGCTTCGTCTGCTAATCTGAAAATCCCGCTGTTTTCTTAGGGCGCATTCTCCTGCCCAGAGGTTTTAGCACCACAATGGCAATGGCCGTCCAGATCAGTCCAAAGCTAACCAGATGTGTGTGTGTAAAAGTTTCATCAAAGATAAAGATTGCAATCAGCAGGTTGATGGTGGGAGCGTAATACTGAATGAATCCCAGATTGGACAACTGTAATCGGGGCACCCCATAAGCAAACAGCAGCAAAGGGATGGACGTGAACAATCCTGTTGACAGCAGGAGCGATATGGTTTCACGGCTTCCGGACATGAACAGCGGTGTTCCTCCCATTTGTTTAAAGACCAGAAACCCTACCATAAAAGGCAGCAACACCAGCATCTCTGCCGTGATACCCACAAGGGGATCAACCCGGATGGTTTTCTTTAAAAACGTGTAGCTGGTGAACGTCAGAATTAACAACAAGGCGATGGCAGGAACCCGGCCCACATGGACCGTTAATATCCCGACACCGGCGGCGGCGATCAGTGTAGCGATCACTTCATGCAGCTGCGTTTTTTCCCAGAGAATGAATACCCCCAGGAAAATGACCAAAATGGGCGTAATGTATTGCCCCATACTGGCTTCAACCACTTGCTTTGTCGACACTGCATAGATATAAAGCATCCAGTTTGACGCGATCATGACGGCGCAGAGTGCCGTGAGACCGATTCTGCGCAGGGATCTGAACAATAGAGTCAGCTGTACCCAACGGTGCGTCAGCAGGATCACCGGAAACAGCAAACACACCGACCAGATAATGCGGTGTGCCAGAATATGGGTTAGCGGAACCTGGTGAAAGAGCTGCCAGTAAAGCGGCTGAATACCCCAAATGGTATACACCAGCAACACACTCATCAGCGGCAGCTTTTGGTCCAGGGCATCTGTTCGATGGTTCAAAACCAATCCTCCTTCAGATGCAGCATGAAGCGATCTCTTCTTCCGAAATTATATCACTCAACTCGTCCGGGATCCAGCAATCGAAGCCATCATGTGTCGTCCGCCGTGTGAATGGCAATGGGCTGTTTTGTCAGCTCCGCGATGTAACGCTGCAGGTAAGCCTGGTGCTCTTCGATGGTACCTGAACGGATTTCCCGCAGGCGTTTGGCCGTCATCCGCCGGGCACCCCACCGGATCAGGAAATCCGGTATCTGGTTCTTTTCCAGGAAAGGATCAACCCACAAGCTGCTCACCTCCGATGGAAAACATAATCAGGTCGCGTTTGTATCGATCATCCATGCTCAAACCACTCTTTGGTTGCCGTTTATTATGCCGATTTGAGAATCTTCAGCATGGCCTTGAAGGCGGCGCTGTGGCCTCTGCCGCTGAGCTGGTTCACCGTTCCGGTAAAAAAGAGGTCTTTCTGGGGATTATGGAAAGCAAAGGCACCCGACTGTCCCCAGAAGCCCAGCACGTCTCCAACAGGTTTAAAAGGTGACGCAATCCGGGGTATCCACAGTTTTTCCAGCCCAAGTCCAAAATAGAACTGTCCGGGAAAGAAGATCAGACGCCAGTCTTTCATAGCCTCCAGGTGCTTTCTGTCAAAAAACCTGCCCGCAAAGAATGCTTTCAGAAACACCATGCAGTCTTTGGCCGTGGACACAATCCCGCCCTCAGCGGTTATGGAAGCGATGTACCGTGGCAGATGGATTTGACTGACATTGTAGTAGAGTTTCCGGGGTGTCGTATCGGTAAGATCCTGGTAAGCATACGTATCTTTCAGCCCCAGCGGATCCATGAGCCGTTCCTGAAACACCTGGGGCATGGATTTCCCTGTCACGTTCTCCACGATTTTTCCCATCAGCTGGTAGTTGGTATCCGAATACTGCACTTTTCCCGGCTGCCCCGGATAAAATCGGGGTGTCATGGACTTGGCCGCCGCCAGCGTCTGCTCAAGCCCCCAGGGCTGATCTTCTCCAGCCATTAAGGATGCCGCCGCGGACGAACCTTCTGGGCTTTTCTGGGAAAAATAGTCCGGAATGCCGGATGTGTTGGACAGCAGATGGCGCAGCGTGATGTCTTCTGTAAGGTCCTTCCCCTTATACCTGTGCAGTCCCAGCAGCATTCCTTCCGGAAAAAAGGTGACAATCCGATCGTCAAGCTTTAAGCGGCCTTCGTCGACCAGACCGAAAATCACCGCCGACATAAACAGCTTGGTCACGCTGGCAATGAAATACCGGTCTTTCGTCTGAAGGTCACCTGCCGAACCTTCCCAGACCAGATCGCCCGGACCGTTCTCCATCCGCAGAATGGCCCCATGTACGTGTTTGCTGTTGAGCATATTCCTGACTGCCTGTTGCAGATTGGCTTCCACCAGTTGTTTTGACATATTTTTCCTCCCTCTACTCTTTTAGAGACAGTACCGGTAATTTCCCGGTCATCATGGCTTTGATGCACATCTTACCCGAATTTCTTTTATTCCCATCATCCTATTTTCGCCTCATTCACGGCATGTATCTTCCATAATTCCCTTCATGCCGTCATCAGATTCAGATGACATTCCGGAAATAGAACATCCAGGACAGGGCAGCGGAAAATCCCGCGAAATCGGATCATTTTAATTCGATGCTTAAGCCCTCACAAAAGGCTTTCTTTCTTTTTTGCACAGCCGCATAATGCTGTCTTTCCCTGTGATCAGGGCGACAGGAAGTCCTCCCGGCGGCTGCAGCCACTGACCGCTGAGCACCAGATTCTTCAAGCCTTTGATACGCCCGGTGTGCGCCATGGACTTCCCGGCGATGGTGGGCCAGAAGCCCATGAAGGCGCCCTTGTAAGCATTGCAGTAACGCTGGTAGGTGTGGGGGGTGGCCACATCCAGGAGCGTGAGCCTGCCTGTCATGTGGGGGAACCGGGTCTCCATGGCGCGGATGACAATTTCACCAATCCGGGTCTTCTCACGGGCATAGGCTTCCCGGTTCTTCGCCAGTTCCTCCCATTCATCCAGCTCCGGCTGAAACTGATTGATGGCAAAGGTGATGGCAGTGTGGCCTTCCGGCGCAAAATCCGGCTCGTAAGCATAATGAGTCATCTGAAGATGCTCCGTGGGTTTCCCGTTCTGCTTGATCTCCAGTGAATTCACTGGAAACTTCAGGGTCCGGGGAATATCGTCCATAGATCCTTCGTAACCTACACCTACATAAAGATTGGATGCCAGGGGATACACCTCCGGATTGTCATACCGCTTCTGAAACTCCCTGTCAGGGTACTGGCCCTTGAGCAGCCGCTCATACAGCACATGGGCATCACAGGCGGCGATGAAGTGATCCGCTTCAAAGGACTTGCCGTTCAGGCAGATAACCCGTCGGACTGAGTCGCCTTCGATATCCACATCCACCACCTCACAGGAGTTTTCGACGGTGCCGCCCAGGGAACGGTATCGTTCTTCCATGCGCAGACTTAACGCTTTTGAACCGCCCATGGGAATGGACGACTGGCCGCCGGTAAACGTCCCCAGGGGAAAGATGACGGATGATGCACTGTAATTCCCTTCCGGCATAAAGGAAGCGATGGCTTCCCGCAGCGCCGGATGGCGAAACTTTTGGGCAAATTCCTGAACGCTTATTTTGTCATATTTTTGCATGACCGGCCCAATGTCCTTCATCGACAGAATGTACCTGATTTTTTCCATAAGGTTCATCAGGTCCATGGGTTTTTCCGCCGGCAGGGAGAAAGTGTGCAACTTGCGGATGTCCGCGCACAGTTCTTCGATGTTTTCCCGGTCTTCCGGTGAGATCTCCAGCCAGCTGGACTTCAATCGGTCCAGATCCCGGTAAAAGTGAACCGTCACGCCCTCATGTTCCACCGCCATGAAACTCTCAGGATCATATATCTCCACTCCGTCAAGCGCCCCGACAGTATCCCACAGCTCCCGGATGGGAGTTCCTTCCTTAGTGCCCACCAGCCAGTGGATACAGCCGTCAATATGATACCCCTGTCGGTCCCATCCGGTGCATTCGCCGCCCAGGGTGTCATGTTTCTCCAGGATAGTACTCTGAAACCCATTTTTCTGGGCAAAGATCCCTGCGCTCAACCCTGCAATGCCGCCGCCAATGATCACTACCTGTTTCATTTCACTTTCTCCTTTCGCTTCACTTCCTGGATCTGCATCAGATCCCCTCCCACTTCTATCAGCAACTCCTCAAAAGCTGTCTCATCCAGCCATGATGGCACATGGCCGTTAGCCACCATGGTAGTGAGTCCCATCTGAAACACCCGCATCTTCAGCAGCAAGCGCTTTCGCTCCTCAAGGGTCCAGTCCTTTAGTTTTTCATCTTCCGCCATCGCTTCGATCATGGCCTGCTCCACGGTTTCGTAGGAAGCCATGTAGGGGTTGGGTTGAATGGTCAACTCCCTGAACAGGACCGGATACTCCCTGGCAAACGCCAGGCTGGCTTTTCCAATGTTCTCAAAGGTATTGTTCCCCTGCTGGTGCTGAAGCAACTCGTCGGAAATGGCAAATACCCGGTAGACCACCGCCTCAACGAGTTCATCGATGGTGGCGAAATTGACATAGATTGGAGCAACGGAAGCTTTCAGCCTTTTTGCCACACTGCGGGCAGTAATTCCTGAGAGCCCATTTTCTTTCGCGATTTCTAATGCAGCATCAACAATGGCTTCTTTATCGAATTTGGTTTTCGGGGGCATGTTGATCCTCCTTTGCATGTCGATCATTATATTACATATGTTACATTTCTTAAGTTATATATTAAACAAAAGACATACCCTGTCAAGGGTGTTTTTGAATGTAAATAATGGTTAAGGTGTCAAAAGCACCATAAATCATCAAAAATCCAACTTTTTACAAAACCAGAATTTGCGTTCACAAACCCAAGAAATATTCTGCTAAAAGACCTTAAAGATATTGGAAACGCTACACTTCAGGCCGAATTTATGATATAATAAACCTATATCAACGAACCCTGAAAGGTGGATTTCCATGGCGTTTAAACCCAACAACACCCAACAGATCCATTTCGATGATGCATTCCTCAACTTACCACCCCGGGTCCAGCACTTTGTGCAGAAATCCTGGGCCATGGGTTTTTCAGAAATAGTTTTTCCGGCCATCAACGAAGAACGGTTTGCTGTCTTGTACAGTGATAAGGCGGCCTCCCGGCCTAATGCACCTGTCAACGCAGTCATTGGTTCACTGATGCTCAAAAAAATGTTTGGACTCACCGAAGAGGATCTGTTGGAATCCATCCTGTGCGACGTCCGGTTTCAAGTGGCGTTGAGGACCACCAGCTTCAAGTAACAACCCTTCAGCGACAGAACCTTCAGCCGGTTTCGTGAAAGACTCTATCAGCACGAACTTGAAACAGGTGAAGACCTGCTCAAAGACGAAATGGAAGCCCTGGCGGAAACCTTCCGACAATACCTGGGGATTGAACCCACCCTGAAACGAATGGACAGCCTGATGGTTTCTTCCAACAGCCGGAAGATGTCCCGGCTGGAAATCCTCTATACCAGTGTGGCCAACCTGGTGAAAACAGTCCACCGTACAGGCGAGACACAGCGGCTTAAAAACATGGAACAGTACCTGAAGGAAGAACACCGCAACCAGTTTCTCTACCACCGCCGAAACGAAGGCCTGGATGAACGGCTGCAGGAAGTCATTGACCACGCAGCGCTGCTTATGGAAACCCTGCCGGAACACTACAGTGACTTCCACGAATACCAACTACTCCAAAGAGTGATGAAGGAACAAACCCATACAGATCAAGATCATCACACCACCCCCAAAGCGAAAAAAGACATTTCCCCCCAAAGCCTGCAAAACCCCAGTGACCCCGACGCCACTTACCGACGAAAGGCCGGCAAAGATCACAAAGGCTACGTGGCCAACATTGTGGAAACCAGCGATGAGAAGGGAAGTCTCATCACCTCCTATGATTATCAACCCAACAGTCACAGCGACAGTCACTTTTGTCAAAAGACCATTGAAAAGATGGAGCGCCAGGAACAAAAAACCACCCTGGTGGCAGACGGCGCCTATGCCAGTGTTGCCAATGAAGCATCTGCCGCAGAAAAGAACATCCAACTCATAACCACCGCCCTGATTGGAAAACAACCGGATGAAGTGCAGGCACATTTTGTGCTGGACACGGACCACAAAAAGGTCATCCAGTGTCCGGCAGGCAAGAAACCGTACAAAACACGATTCTATGAAAAAACCGGCACCTACCGCGCTTCTTTTAATCAAGGCACCTGTGATGAGTGTTCCCTGCAGGACAGATGTGGCGTCAAGTTTCAAAAGAAATCCACTTACGTCATGGTGTCAGAAAAAATGGTGACCCGAGCAGCTTATCTTCAAAAGATGTCCTCTGAAGAGTATCGCCAGATCGCAAAAATCCGTAATGGGGTGGAAGGGATTCCTTCTGTGCTGCGTCGTAAATACGGCGTCGATCACATACCCGAAAGGGGACACCTGCGCTCAAAAACCTGGTTTGGACTTAAAGTCGGGGCCATCAACGCCAAACGAGTATTGAAAGGAGCTCGGCAGGCGAAGAAGATTGCCTGTATTTTTGGTCATATCGCTGCTTTTTTGAGAAAACCACAAATGATGGTAAAATCTTTGCCTTTAGCGTGCTAAAAAGGGCTATTTTGACACTGGAACCAAATAATAATGAAACAAATGTTTCTTGTCGGCTTTCAAAGCATCTATAGAACCGATCATATATTTGCATAATAGAGTTTTACTAAAGCTGCATATAGAAATTCCCAATTTTACAGCCATGAGATCCTTACCTACAATTGCAAAAGGCATACAGCAACTAACTAAGCCATATGCCTTTTGCTATCAAAGGGGAAGGAATATTATGTTGAGTTTTCTTCTATTTATATCCTTTTTCAATCTGTAAATGAAAAATATTCACCTACTTGATTTTCCACCGCCTTCTGTAACATCAATGATCCAATCGCAATATCCATACTTCCAGTTCCGATAGGAATACAAAGAATGCGTTCCTGTTGTGTACTTCTAATTTCCTTTAATCCTGCTGCGAGTTCGCCTATGGTGGAATAAATGTCTTCTTGTTTGATTTTGCCTGCTTCACAAAGCTCTTTTAAAGCTCCTCTATGAAGACATTGTCCAACATGATCAACGATTATTTTATCAGCATTAAGAATAAAGTCATCCGAACATTCCTGATATGAACCCATCGCAAGAAGAATCGTTCCGGGTTTGACCCATTTATCTTTAATGAATTTATCATTAGAATGAGTCACACAGATGATAACATCTACTTCAGCAGCTTCTTTGGGAGTATCTGCAATCGTAATAGTCCCTTTTACAACATCTTTGAGATTCACTGCAAATTTATGGCTTGCTTCCTTCTTTATGTCATAGACATAAACCTCTTCAATCTCGAAAAGCTCAGCTATTGCCTTGATAGACGTATGCCCCTGCATTCCAGCTCCATAAAGACCGATTCTTATTGTCTTTTTATCATGCAGGTATTTAAGGGCAACAGCTGCTTGTGCACCTGTGCGAAGATTAGTTATATGGGCACCATCCATAACAGCTTTGAAATGGCCAGTTTTCGGATTAATCAACAGGATCATAGCAATAATATATGGAAGCCCAAGTTTTTTTCTTTCTCCCAGAAATCCTCCAGCCCATTTGAGTCCAGCTGTATCCTGCCAGCCGACATAGGCAGGCATCGCATTTAAATTGGCTTCATAAGGTGGTATCTGATCAACTTTACTTAAATCCAGATTTACTTTTGTGGGATTGATCGTCATACCTGTCGCTAATTCTTTGAACGTCTGATCAACCGCTTCCACAACTTCTTTCATCGTGATCAGTTTCTTGATATCTGACTGGCTTAATAATAATGTTGACATCAGATTCGCCCATTTAATCCATTAATCCAGAAGTGCTGCATTTAGCAAACGAGGATTAGTAGAATCAAAATTCCCTTCGTCGATATTCTTATCATTTAAATTAATTATCAACATCAGTATTCGTCGACAAAGGAAAACCGTTTTCCGATACCTTTTTCTGATGCTTTCTTCAATACTTGAGCTCCTATTGCTACATCCATACTGCCTGTTCCGATAGGAATACACAAAATGCGTTCCTGTTTATTATTTCTGCCTTCCTTGATCCCTGCTGCGATTTCTCCAATAGTAGAGTATATATCTTTTTCTGTGATTTTGCCTGCCTCACTAAGCTCCTTTAAAGCGCCTCGATGGAGGCATTGTCCAATATGGTCAACAATAATTCTATCAGCAGACAGTATATAGTCATCATCACATTCCTGATAAGACCCCATAGGGAATACAATGCTTCCTGGTTTGACCCAGTCATTCTTTACAAATTTATCCTTTGATTGAGTCACACAGATAATGACATCGCCTACTGCAGCTTCTTCAGGAGTATCTACCACGTTGATACTGCCCTTCACAACATCCTTGAGATCTTCTGCATACTTTATGCTGGCTTCCTTATTGATATCATAGACGTTAACGGACTCAATCTCGAAAAGTTCCGCTATTGCCATTGTTTGTGTATGACCTTGCATCCCTGCACCATAAAGGCCAATTTTAATTGTTTTATCGTCATGCAGATATTTAAGTGCAACAGCAGTCTGTGCACCTGTACGCAAATTTGTTATATGCGCTCCATCCATAATTCCTGTAAAGTGTCCAAGCTTCGGATCTATTAAAAGTATCATACCTGTGATATAAGGCAAGCCCAGTTTTTTCCTCTCGCCCAGGAAACCTCCCGCCCATTTTAGTCCAGCAGTATCCTGCCAACCAACATAAGCAGGCATCGCGTTCATAAATCCCTGATAAGGCGGATATTCCGCTGTTTCGCCTAGATCAAGTCCTACTTTGGTTGGATTAATCGTTTTACCTTCTCCTAAATCTTTGAATGTTTGATCAACAGCCTCTACCACTTCTTTCATTGTAATCAGATCCTTAATGTCCGACTGACTTAATAATAACGTTGACATTTCAATTCCTCCTTATTATGGTTTAGTATCCTCGAAAACTTTTTGGTTCAGATAAGCCAGTCGTTTGGTCAATGACTGGTTTTTTCTTTTCCTCCA